>JALOSG010000069.1 GCA_025458665.1 Serpentinimonas sp. | reverse complement strand
GCCACCATCCTCGATTCGGCTCTGGGTTGCGCCGTGCACAGCCGCATGCCACCGGGGCGCGGCTACACCACGGCCGAACTCAGCGTGAACATCGTGAAGTCGTTGACGCCCCAGATTCAACGGGTGCGCGCCGTGGGGCATGTACTGCATTGCGGCCGCCAGCTGGCTACCGCCGAGGCCAAGCTGACGGGGCCAGACGGCACGCTGTACGCGCACGCCACCACCACCTGCCTGGTGTTCGAACTGCCCAAGCCCTGATCCGGGACTGGGCCTGAGCCGCGTTCAGGCCTTCAGGCCCTCAGGGTGTCCAGCCCGCCCATGTAGGGGCGCAGGGCCTCGGGGATGGTGATGGATCCGTCGGCGTTCTGGTAGTTTTCCAGCACCGCCACCAAAGCGCGGCCCACCGCCAGGCCACTGCCATTGAGGGTGTGCACAAACTCGTTCTTGCCTTGCGCGTTCTTGAAGCGCGCCTGCAACCGGCGCGCCTGGAAGGCCTCGCAGTTGCTCACCGAGCTGATTTCGCGGTAGGTGTTCTGCGCCGGAATCCAGACCTCCAGGTCGTGCGTACGGGTGGCACCAAAGCCCATGTCGCCGGTGCACAGCGCCAGCACGCGGTAGGGCAAGCCCAGCTTTTGCAGCACGGCTTCGGCGTGGCCCGTCATTTCTTCCAGCGCGTCGTAGCTCTTTTCCGGGTGCACGATCTGCACCATTTCCACCTTGTCGAACTGGTGCTGGCGGATCAGGCCGCGCGTGTCTCGGCCCGCCGAACCGGCTTCCGACCGGAAGCACGGCGTGTGCGCGGTCAGGCGGATGGGCAGGTCGGACTCGGCGACGATCTCGTTGCGCACGAAATTGGTCAGCGTCACTTCGCTGGTGGGAATGAGGTAGAGGGCCTGGTCGCCCTCGCCGCCTTCGGCTTCCTGGCCGCCCTTCTTGGCCGCGAAGAGATCGGCCTCGAACTTGGGCAACTGCCCGGTGCCGCGCAGTGTCTCGGCGTTCACGATGTAGGGCGTGTAGCACTCGGTATAACCGTGCTGGGTGGTCTGTACGTCGAGCATGAAGGCAGCCAATGCGCGGTGCAGGCGCGCCAGCGGCCCTTTCATGACCACGAAACGGGAGCCCGAGAGCTTGGCCGCGGTCTCGAAATCCAGGCCCAGCGGCTCGGCCAGTTCCACGTGGTCGCGCGGTGTGAAGGGCATGGCAGCAGGGCTGCCTCCCAGCCCGCCATCCGGGCTCCAGCGGCGCAGTTCCACGTTGTGTTCTTCGGACTGGCCCACCGGCACGCTGTCGTGGGGCAGGTTGGGCACGGCCAGCAGCATCTGCTGGAGTTCCTGCTGGATCACGTCGAGCCGGGCGGCCGACACCTCCAGTTCAGCCTTGTGAGCGGCCACCTGCGCCATGACGCCATCGGCCTCGGCGTGCTGGCCTTGGCCCTTCAACTGGCCAATCTGGCGGGACAGGGTGTTGCGCTGCGCCTGCAACTCCTCGGTGCGCACCTGTATGGCCTTGCGCTCGTTTTCCAGCGCGCGGAAATGCTCCACGTTGAGGAAAGGCTGGGGCTGCTTGCGCGTTTGCAGGCGGGCCACGGCGGCGTCGAGGTCCTTGCGCAGTAGGGTGATGTCGAGCATGGGATGAACAGTTCAGGAAAAAACGGGCGTAGAACAGGGCGCAGAACAGGGCGTCGGGCTGGGCGGTGGTCAGGCGGGCGGGCGGTGGGCAGGTCGGCCTGCTCAGGCTTCGGAGTCCAGCCGCAGGCCTTTGGGCAGCGGGAACTGGGTGGTTTCTTTCACCCCGTCCAGGCTCCGTACCGACACCGCGCCCATCTCCTTGAGGCGCCGCACCACGCCCTGCACCAGGTTCTCGGGGGCGGATGCGCCGGCGGTCACACCCACGCGGACCTTGTGGTCGAGCCAGCCGTCGGGGATCTCGGTGGCATCTTCCACCATGAGGGCGGGCACACCGAGGCGCTCGGCCAGTTCGCGCAGGCGGTTGGTGTTGGAGCTGGTGGGGCTGCCCACCACCACCACGCCATCGACCTGCCGGGCCATGAGTTTCACCGCATCCTGGCGGTTCTGTGTGGCGTAGCAGATGTCTTGCTGCTTGGGCGTGCGGATGTGGGGAAAACGCGCCTGCACCGCCGCCGAAATCTCGGCGGCATCGTCCACGCTCAGGGTGGTCTGCGTGACCACCGCGAGGCGCTCGGTCTGCGCGGGCTGCACGCGCGCCACGTCGGCCACGTCTTCCACCAGATGAATGCCGCTGTCCAGCTGCCCCATGGTGCCTTCCACCTCGGGGTGGCCCTTGTGGCCAATCATGATGAATTCATAGCCCTCGCGGTGCAGCTTGGCCACCTCCACATGAACCTTGCTCACCAGCGGGCAGGTGGCGTCGAAGATGCGGAAGCCCCGCGCCTCGGCCTCGCGCTGCACGGCCTGGCTCACACCGTGCGCACTGAACACCAGCGTGGCACCGGGTGGCACGTCATCAAGCTCTTCGATGAAGATGGCACCGCGCGCACGCAAGTCGTTCACCACATGGGTGTTGTGCACAATTTCGTGGCGCACGTAAATGGGCGCGCCAAACTTCTGCAGCGCGCGTTCCACAATGTCGATGGCGCGGTCCACGCCGGCACAGAAGCCGCGCGGTTCGGCCAGCAGGATTTCCTGGGCGCTGTCTCGCGCCTGCATCTCTTGGCCCATCAGAGCACCCCGATCAGTTGTACCTCGAACCGCACCGCCTGCCCGGCCAGAGGATGGTTGAAATCGAACAGCACGGCGCCATCGGCGCGAACTTCCTGTACGGCACCGGCATAGCTGCCCATGCCATCGGGCGTGGGGAATTGAACCACATCGCCCGGTGCGTATTGCTCCAGCGGGTCCCCCAGCTGATTGAGCAGGCTGCGCGCCACCCATTGCAACATCTCGGGTTGACGCTCGCCAAAGGCCTCGCCGGGCGGCAGTTCGATGACGGTGTGCGTGCCTTCGGGCAGCCCCATGAGGCGGGACTCTATGCCCGGAGAAAGCTCGCCGCCGCCCACGGTGAGCGTGGCAGGCTGCGCGCCAAACGTGTTGATGAAGTCTTCCCCGCCCGGACCAGAAAGCCGGTAGTGCAGCGTGAGCAGGGAGCCGGGCTCCACCACGGGTGCATCGGAGGCCACAGCAGGGGCCGCGCTGGCCTGTGGAGACGGGGATGGGCTGGCAGATGCGGACATGTTGGCGGTGTGGTGGACAGACAAGCGGAACAGAAAAGCAGAAACCCAACCCAGCACACAGCAGCGCGGGTGGGCTTGCCGTCTGAAGACGAGGATGGGTGAAAGCGGTCGGACCAGCGGATGTGGCGTACAGCGCAGGCAGTGGTACAAGCACTGGAGGTTGCCCACACACCCATACCGCCGACCCAGCCGTCCCCAGACCCAGCCCTCTGCAGACTCCCTATTGTAGAAAGACCTGCCACCTCATGAACCCAGTGTCCCTGCAAGGCCTGCCCCCCGAGGCGCGCCCACGCGAGAAGCTGCTGGCGCGCGGCCCGGGTGCCCTCAGTGACGCCGAATTGCTGGCCCTGCTGCTGCGCACGGGTGTGGCAGGGAAGAACGTGCTGATGCTGGCCCAGGAACTGGTAGACCGCTTTGGCGGTGTCGCCGGCCTGTTGCACGGCGGCGCCGAGGTCTTGAAAAGCGTCAAAGGTCTGGGCCCTGCCAAACGGGCCGAGCTGATGGCAGTGGCCGAACTGGCCCGCCGCGCGCTGGCGCAGCAGTTGCAGCGCCGCCCCCTCATAGACAGCCCCCAAGCCGTGGCCGACTACCTTCAACTGCACCTGGGCCACCTGCACCACGAGGTGTTTGGCGTGATGTTTCTGGACAGCCAGCACCAGCTGCTGGCATGGGAAGAAATGTTCCGCGGCACCCTGAGCCAGACCAGCGTGTACCCGCGCGAAGTGGTGGTGCGCGCCTTGCACCACCACGCCGCCGCTGTGGTGCTGGCGCACAACCACCCCAGCGGTGTGGCTGAACCCTCGCACGCCGACACCGCACTCACCCGGACACTGAAAACTGCCCTGACCCTGGTGGATGTACGGGTGCTGGACCACTTCATCGTCACGGCGGGCGGGTGCCAGTCCATGGCCGAGCGCGGCCTGGTGTAACCGCCCTCCCCGCTGTGCAGCACGGCTTACTGGGCGACAATGCGCCCATGAAAGCGCGCAGCCTCTCCGACCTCAAGGCCTTGCACAAGGCCATGGCGGCCCGTGCTGCCGAGGCTGCCGCCGCACGCGCCGCCGAGGAGGCCGCGCGCCGCGAAGCCGAACGGCGCCAGCACCACAACCGCTGGCTGTTCGAGCAGACGGTGGGCAAGGTCGAGCCGTTGCGGGCTCGCGAACGCCTGCTGCTGCGCCAGCCCGCTCCCGAACCTCTCCCGCAGCAGCGTCAGCGCGACGAAGAAGCGGTGATGCAGGAGGCACTGAGCGACGAGTTCGATGCCGAAACCCTGCTCTTCACCGACGACCACCTCAGTTTCCGGCGCCCCGGGCTGGGCCAGGACGTGGTGCGCAAGCTGCGGCAGGGCGACTGGAGCCTGCAGGGCCAGCTGGACCTGCACGGCCTGCGCACCGAAGAGGCCCGCGAAGCGCTGGCCGGCTTCATCCGGGAGGCACACCGCCAGGGCCTGCGCTGCGTGCGCGTGGTGCATGGCAAAGGGCTGGGCTCTCCGGGAAAAACGCCGGTGCTGAAGAACCGGGTGCACAGCTGGCTCATCCAGAAATCGGAAGTGATGGCCTTTGTGCAGGCGCGGCCCGCCGATGGCGGCGCTGGTGCGCTGGTGGTGCTGCTGCGGCCCTCGCCCCGGGCGGTGGGGACCGGCAAGGCGAAGGAAGCCTGAGCGCCGTTCAGGCGGGGGAGTTGCGCATCCAGTCGGCCGTCTGGAAAAAGCTTTGCTGCAGGCGCAGCCTCAAGTCGGGGTGAACCTGGGTCTCGCGCATGGCCTGGTCCATGCAGGCCAGCCACTGATCGCGCTCCAGAATACCGATTTTGAAGGGCATGTGGCGCATGCGAAGGCGCGGGTGCCCAAACCGCTCCTGGTAGTGCTGGGGGCCACCCAGCCAGCCGCACAGGAACCAGAACAGCTTCTGGCGCGCTTCATCCAGCGTGTTGCCGTGGCTGGCGCGCAATTCGGCGTAGCCCGGCTCCAGGTCCATGAGATCGTAAAAGCGGTCCACCAGCTGGCGCACTGCCGCCTCTCCACCCATGGCGTCGAAGGGGGTGGCGGGGACGCCACTGCTGTGCGGCAGAGAGTTCAGGGGCTGGTTCACGTTCAGGCGATGAAGGGATGGAGGGACTAGACAGGCGCCTTGCGCAGTGTTTCCACCACGGGCGTGCGTAGGATACCGCGCAAGCCCCACCAGCCCGCCGCCAGCGCCAGCCCAGCGCCAGCCAGCCCACCAGCCACCGGCACCCAGGGCGATGCGTTCCACTCGAACTCGAAGGCGTAACGTGCCAGCGCCCAGCCCACCACCCCGGCCACCAGCGAGGCCAGCACACCGGCCAGCATGCCCACGCCCAGCAGCTCGGCGCGCTGCACCTGCCGCAGCAACTGCGACTGCGCACCCACCGCCCGCAGGATGGCGAATTCACGCTCACGCTCGGTGCGGGTGGCGGTCACGGCGGCAAACAGCACCACCAGCCCGGCCGCCAGCGTGAACGCAAACAGGAACTCCACCGCACGGATCACCTGCCCCAGCACGCGCTGCACCTGCGCAATGGTGGCCGTCATGTCCACGTTGGTCACGTTGGGGAAGCTGCGCAGCAGCGCGTTGTCGAACGTGGTGGATTCGGGCGCGCGGTAGGCGCTGATGTAGGTGACCGGCACATCGGCCAGCTGGGACACCGGGTAAATGGCAAAGAAGTTCACCTGCATGGAGCCCCAGTCCACCTTCCTGAGGCTGGTGATGGTGGCTTCCAGCGGAATACCCGCCATGTCGAAGGTCATGCGGTCGCCCAATTTCAGGCCCAGCGTTTCGGCCAGGCCCTCTTCCACGCTGATGGCGCCCGCCTCGTTCTCCTGCCAGCGGCCAGCCACCACCTCGTTGTGCGGCGGGTTCACTGCGCTGTGCGAGAGGTTGAACTCGCGCTCCACCAGCCGCTGGGCCCGGTCGCCCTCGAACTGCTCCGGGGTAATGGTTTCCCCGTTGATGGCAATCAGCCGCCCGCGGATCATGGGATACCAGTCGTAGCGCTCCACGCCGTTGCTGCGCAGGTTGGCCTGGAAGCTGTCGGCCTGGTCGGGCTGTATGTTGATGACGAAGCGGTTGGGGGCATCGGGCGGGGTGGCCTGCTGCCAGCTGGTGATGAGGTCGGTGCGCAGCAGCACCAGCAGCACCAGGGCCAGCAAACCCACCGAGAGCGAACTGACCTGCACCACGGCATAGCCCGGGCGGGCGGTGAGCTGGCGCGTGGCCAGACGCAGCCAGCGCGGCGCCGTGGCTTCGTTCACCACACGGCGCAGCAGCAGCACGGCCAGGTAGCTGACTGCGGCAAACAGGCCCACTGCCACCGCAAAGCCGCCTACGGCAATGAACCCCAGCGTGAGGTCCCGGCTGGCCACCAGCAGCAGGGCGGCAAACCCCAGCCCACCCACCACCAGCACCGCCGCCGAGGCGGGTTTGAGGTTGCCCACCTCGCGGCGTATGACGCGCAATGGCGGTACGCTGGCCAGTTGCAGCACGGGTGGCAGGCCAAAGGCCAGCATGAGCGTGAGGCCCACACCCATGCCAAAGATAGCCGGCCACAGGCGGGCGGCTGGCAGCGCCGCGTTCACCAGTTCGGAGAGCAGCCATACGAAGGCGTAATGCACCACATAACCCAGCAGCACGCCCAGCACGCCGGCGCCCACACCCACCAGCACAAAAGAGAAGGTGTAGGCGCGCGCCATGGTGCCCTGGGACAAACCCAGCACGCGCAGCATGGCGCAATCGTCCAGATGGCGCACGGCGTAAACCCGCGCGGCAATCCCTACCGCCACCGCGCTCAGCAACGCCGCCAGCAGCGCCACCAGATTGAGAAACTTCTCAGCGCGCTCCAGCGTCTGCTGCATTTCCGGCCGGCCGCCCTGCAGGGACTCCAGGCGGATACCGCGCAATGCAGAACCCTCCAGCTCGGCGTTCACCCAGGCCTCGTAACGACGCACGGCCGCGTCTTCGCCGGCCACTGCCAGACGGTAAGACATTCGGCTGGCGGGCTGCACCAGTTCGGTGGCAGCCAGGTCTTGCTCATTGAGCAGCACGCGCGGCGCAAATGTCATGAAACCGGCGCCCCGGTCGGGCTCGAAATCGATGATGCGATCGATCCGCAAGGCGGATTCACCCAACAGCAAGGTCTGGCCCACCTGCAGGTCGAGCGCGACCAGCAGCGGTGCGTCCACCCATACCGTACCCGGCGCCGGAATGTCGGTGGTAGGCACACCCATACCGCCGGGCTGGTCCGTGGTGCGCATTTGCCCGCGCAAGGGGTAACCCGGCCCCACCGATTTGAGCGCCACCAGCCGCGCCGCGCCTCCCGCCTCGTCGGGCGCACGGCCCATGGTGGGGAAACTCACCATGGTGGTGGTCTGCAGGCCCAGCGCCTGCGCCTGCGCAAAAAACCGTTCGGGTGGGGGCTGGTCGCTGCTCACCACCGCGTCACCGCCAATCAGCTGCCGGGCATCGCGCTCCAGCCCGTTTTGCAAGCGGTCGGCGAAGAAACCCACTGCCGTGAGGGCAGCTACCGCCAGCGCAATGGCCAGCACCAGCACCCGCAGTTCCCCGGCTCGCCAGTCGCGCCACATGGCCTGCCAGCCCAGTTGCCAGAAGGTGGGAGGGCGCAGGCCGGCAGGAGCCTGGGTGGAGGAAACAGGGGCGGGAGCAACGTTGGCCATGTGTGGAGGTTAGCGCAACTGCCCTGCCCCCGCAGCCGAAAACCAGCTAAACCCCAGCCTCCGCCTGCCGCTCGGGCGGCACGGCGGCTTCAACGGGTGCCGAAAATCCGGTCGCCGGCGTCACCCAGACCGGGCACGATGTAACCGTGCTCGTTCAGGCCACGGTCTACCGCCGGGGTGTAGATGGGGACGTCGGGGTGGCTGTCATGGAAGCGTTTCACGCCCTCCGGGCAGGCCACCAGGCACACAAAGCGCAGGGAGCGCGGGTTCGTCTGCTTCAGGCGGTCTACCGCGGCCACCGCGGAATTGCCGGTGGCCAGCATGGGGTCGAGGACGATCACATCGCGCTCTTCCATGCCCTGCGGCATCTTGAAGTAGTACTCCACCGCCTGCAGGGTGTTGGGGTCGCGGTACAGCCCAATGTGGCCCACGCGGGCGCTGGGCAGCACGTTGAGCATGCCATCCAGGAAGCCATTGCCGGCGCGCAGTATGGAGGCCAGAACCACCTTCTTGCCATCGATGACGCGCGATTGCATGCGCTCCAGCGGCGTCTCGATCTCGATGGTTTGCATGGGCATGTCCCGCGTGACTTCGTAGGCCAGCAGCGTGCTGACTTCCTGAACGAGCTGGCGGAAACTCTTGGTGCTGGTTTCTTTGCAACGCATCAGCGTGAGCTTGTGCTGCACCAGCGGGTGGTCGATGATGTGGAGTTCGGGCTTCATGGCTCCGATGTTAGCGCGGGAGACGGCTAGGCCGGCAGTTCCGGCGGCAGGGCCGGCGCCACCTTGACCACCGCATCGCGCACCAGCCGCTCGGGGTGCGAGAAACACAGGAAGCGCTGGTTGGTGGCCCGGCCTATGGCGCACAGGCCCACGCGCTGCGCCACTTCCAGCCCCATCTGCGTCATACCGCTGCGCGACACCACCACCGGCACGCCCATCTGCGCCGATTTGATGACCATCTCGCTGGTCAGGCGCCCGGTGGTGTAGAACACCTTGTCGTCGCCCTGCATGTCGGCCGGGTTCTGCGTCCACATCCAGCCGGCAATGGTGTCCACCGCGTTGTGGCGGCCCACGTCTTCCACAAAAATGAGCATTTCCGGGCCACGGAACAAGGCACAGCCGTGCACCGAGCCGGCGTTCTTGTAGGTGGACTCCTGCTCGCGGATGGCCTTGACCACCTCGTACAGATCCGTCTGGCGCAGCTGGGCCTCAGGCGACAGCGCGATGGCGTCGATCTCGTCCATCAGCCCGCCAAACACACTGCCCTGCCCGCAGCCGGTGGTCACCACTTTCTTGGCGGTGCGCTCTTCAATGGCATCGATACCGCTGCGCGTTTTCACCGAAGCCGCGCCCACGTCCCAGTCCACCGTGATGGACTCGATGTCGGCCACGGAATCCACCAGACGCTGGTTGCGCAGGTAACCCAGCACCAGCCATTCGGGGTGAGCGCCCAGGGTCATGAGCGTGACCAGCTCGCGCTTGTCCACGTACACGGTCAGGTCGCGCTCGGCCGGAATGGCCAGGTCGCGCTCCTCGCCCAGTTCGTTGGTGACGCGCACCGTGGTGGTGAGCGGCGCACGTGCCTGGGTCAGGGTGGGCAGGCGCATCTCGAAAGCGGGGTTCAGGGGTTCAGACACAAACATGATGCCGAGTATCCTGCTGAAAACAAAACCCCGTTGACGCCGGGAGCCAACGGGGTGTGAGGAAACAGCCGCGCTGCGTCAGGCCTTGGCAGCCTGCGGTGCCACGCCACCGGCAGCAGCTTTGCTGCGCTGCGCCGGGATCTTGCCGGCCTTGATGTCGTCGTACCACAGTTCGTGGTGCTCCTTGGCCCAGGTCTCATCCACATAGCCGGTGCGCATGGCCTTGTAGGCGCCCTGCATGCCCAGCGTTCCCATGTAAATGTGCCCGATGAACATCGCCATCATGAGCGCCGAAGCGGAGCCGTGGATCATGTGTGCAATCTGCATGTCGCCACGCAGGTAGGCCATGTCGGGAATGAGCTTGTTCAGGAACAGGCCCGAACCCACCACCAGCGCGCCCAGGAAGAACACGCCGCCCCAGAAGACCACTTTCTCGCCCGCGTTGAAGCGGTGCGAAGGCACTTCCTGGCCACTGAACAAACCACCACCTTTGAGCACCCACGCAATGTCTTCCTTGCTGGGCATGTTGTCGCGCACGAACACCAGGAAGACCACCACCAGGGACACCGCAAACAACGGGCCCATGAAGTTGTGCACGTTCTTCAGGATGTAGGTGAGCCAGCCGAACAGGTTCAGCCCCAGCACCGGCAACAGGAAGTACTTGCCAAAGGCCATGACGATGCCCGAAATGGCCAGCGTCACGAAGGCAATGGCGTTGACCCAATGGGAAGCACGCTCGAACGCGGTGAAGCGTTCGATCTTGCGGCCCGTTTCCTTGCCGTGCAACTGGATGGTGCCCTTGCTGAAATAGAACAGTGCCATGGCCACGATGGCGATGATGAGCAGTGCTCCACCGTAGGGAATGATCCAGTTGTTGCGCACCTGGCGCCATGCTTCACCAGCGTTGGTGAGCCGGGAGCCCGGGTACTGCACAAAGGGCTGGATCAGGTTGCCGTATTCCGCGTAAGGGAAGTTGGTCACCCCGGTCACGCCCTGACCCACATCGCGCCACATGGGCGCGTTGTTGCCGGGCTGCACCTGCGCGCGCTGGGCGTTGGTCTGCTCGGCATAGCCCGGAGCGGTGGAGGCATCGGGCGCGATCTCGAAGATGTTGGCGCTCTGGATGCCGCCCACACCACCGGCGTTGCCACCGGCAGCCTGAGCCACCACGACGGGTTGCACCGGGGCAGCAGGCGCTGCGGCTTCGTTGGCCTGCACTGCCGTCCAGCCGAAGCCGGACGCCAGCAGCGCCACGCCAGCCCAGCGGCGCAGCACCCGGGCAGCCTCGCTTGCGTTGGAATGTTTCATGCTGTGGCTCCGTTCAGTTGGCGGTACGGGTGTACTCGTTCTGGCCGTAGGTGGTGCGGGTCTTGAGCTTCTGCTCCCAGCTGGTGCGGTCGCCTTGCGTCCAGCCGGAATCCACAAACTGGCTGGCGCCCACGCCCACGTGGGGCGCGGTGTCGGCTTTGGCAGCGGTGCCACCCACGCCTTGCGGCGCCTCGGTACAGCCGGCCAGCGCCAGCAGGGAAGTGGCCGCAGCCACCGTCAGGAAGGTGCGTGCTTTCATGAACGTACTCCTTGCTTGGCGCTGCCGTAGGCGGTGCCCCAGCCCCAGACCTCGGCACCCTTGCCGCGCTGAACCACACGGTTGCGGAAGATGTCGGCCACGATGTCGCCATCGCCGGCCAGCAAAGCCTTGGTGGAGCACATTTCGGCACAGGCCGGCAGCTTGCCTTCGGCGAGGCGGTTGCGACCGTACTTCTCGAACTCGGCCTGGCTGCCGTTGGCCTCGGGGCCACCGGCGCAGAAGGTGCACTTGTCCATCTTGCCGCGAACGCCAAAGGTGCCTTCACCCGGGAACTGGGGAGCGCCGAAGGGGCAGGCATAGCTGCAGTAGCCGCAGCCAATGCACACGTCCTTGTCGTGCAGCACCACACCTTCGTCGGTGCGGTAGAAGCAGTTCACCGGGCACACGGCCATGCAGGGTGCGTCGGAGCAGTGCATGCAGGCCACGGAAATGGACTTCTCGCCAGGCACGCCGTCGTTCAGCGTGACCACACGGCGGCGGTTCACGCCCCAGGGCACTTCGTGCTCGTTCTTGCAGGCCGTCACGCAGCCGTTGCACTCGATGCAACGCTCGGCGTCGCACACAAACTTCATTCTTGCCATCTTGTTCTCCTGATGTCCTGTGTCGTTCAAGCACGCTCGATGTTGCAGACCGTGGTCTTGGTTTCCTGCATCATCGTGACAATGTCGTAGCCGTAGGTGGTGGCCGTGTTGACCGCCTCACCGCGCACCA
>JALOSG010000068.1 GCA_025458665.1 Serpentinimonas sp. | reverse complement strand
GTTGGGTCGGCCCGGGCGCACGCTCACGGTCATGAGGCGCACGCTGCGCCCGCGCAGAAAACCCTTGCGGGTGTAGTCGGCCACCAGCTGTTCCAGCACGAATTTCTGCGTGCCATAGCTGCCTTGCGGCGTGGGCAGCGTGGTGTCGGTGATGGCGCTGTCGGGGGCCGGGACGGGGGCCAGGGCTGCGGGGTCGCGGCCAAATACGGCCAGCGAGCTGGAGAACACGAACACCGGGGGCTGCTGGCCGCCAGCCGCACGGCAACGCTCCAGCAGCAGCATGCCCGCACGCAGGTTGCTGCGCAGGCCCAGATCGAAATCGGCCTCGCATTCCCCGCTCACCGCCGAGGCCAGATGCACCACGGCGGCCGCGCCTGTGGGCACCACGCGCTCGGGGTGCTGCTCCAGCAGATCCACCAGATCGCCCTCCACCACCTGCACCAGGGGATGCTGCGCGAGGTCAGGGGGCGGTGCGGCGCGGTCCACCAGCCGCAGTGCCGTGATGGGCGCTGCGGGCGCGCCCGCCAGGCTCAGCGTGCCCTGCGCCAGCAGCGTGCGGGCCAGCCGCACACCCAGGAATCCGGCTCCACCGGTGATGACGATCTGCATGGATGGCGCTCCTACGGAACCTTCAGCGCTGCGCAGCAGGCGCGGCCTGCCCACGGCTGGCGCGGTAGTGGTGCAGCCAGCGCAGCCCCGCCGAGGTGACGCCCGCAGGGCGATACTCGCAGCCCACAAAGCCGCTGTAGCCCAGCGCATCCAGCCGGTCGAACAGGGCCGGGTAGTTCACCTCGCCAGCGTCGGGTTCATGGCGGTCGGGCACGCCCGCAATCTGGATGTGGCCAACCCCTGCAAAGTGGCGCTCCAGGCGGCGCGTCAGGTCGCCCTCCATGATCTGGCAGTGGTAGAAGTCCATCTGCACGCCGGTGTTGGGTTCGCCCACTTCGGCCAGTATGTCGTGCGCCTGCTGCTGGTAGTTGAGGTAGTAGCCCGGCATGTCGCGGGTGTTGATGGGCTCGATGACGAGCGTGATGCCATGCGGGGCCAGCCGCTGTGCCGCCAAGCGCAGATTGGCCACGTAGGTGCTGCGCCGGGCAGCCTGGGCTTCGGCCGAATCTGCCTGGGCGGGCACCAGCCCGGCCATGGCGTGCAGGCGCTGGCAGCCAGTGGCCAGCGCGTAAGGCAGCGCGCGCTCCACGCTGGCGGCAAATTCGGCCTCGCGGCCCGGCAGGCAGGCCATGCCGCGGTCGCCGGCGGCCCAGTCACCGGGTGGCAGGTTGAACAGCGCCTGCGTCAGACCGTGGGCTTGCAGGCGCTGGGCAATGACTTCGGGCGGGTGGTCGTAGGGAAAGAGGTACTCCACCGCATCGAAGCCATCGCGCGCGGCGGCCTCGAAACGGTCGAGGAAGGGCACCTCGGTGTACATCATGGTGAGGTTGGCGGCGAAGCGGGGCATGGTGTCGGGGGCTCGGGATGGGGGTGTGAAAAGCGGGGAGGAGAGCGGTGAAGATGGCTTCTGGGGCGCTGTAACCGGCTTCACCACGCGGCGCCAAAGTGCTGGCGCAGTTCTTCCAGCCGATCGGGGCTGAGAGGCTCGATGCGTTGGCCGGCCGTCTGGGCCATGAGCCACAGGCGTGCGGTTTCTTCCAGTTCCTCCAGCACTGCCATGGCCTGCGCGGGGGTCTGGTGCCACACGTTCGGCCCCAGGCGCTCCAGCATCACGGCCCGCAACGGAGTCCCTGCAGCTTTGGCCTTCTGGATGCGGGCCGCCACCAGATCGCCGACCGCCGGATCGCCGGGACGGTGGTAGGGAATGAGGGGGACGTGGCCCACTTTCATCACGAAGTAAGGAGTGATAGGGGGGAGCAGGTCGTCGGTGTGGGACTCAGCGTCGGCATTGGCAGCGGCGTCGGCTCCACTCGCCGCACGGTGGCTCAGCGTGAGTGCCACCAGGTGGGTGGAGTGGGTGTGGATGACGCAGCCCGCTGCGGGCTCGGCGGCGTAGATGCGGTGGTGCAGCGCCAGGGTTTTGCTGGCGCGCTCACCGCTGAGCTGCTGCCCGTCGTCGGACACCCAGGCCAGTGCATCGGGCTGCAGAAAACCCAGACAGGCATCGGTGGGGGTGATGAGCGTGCCGCCGCCCTGCTCTGCGCGGAGCCGCACGCTGATGTTGCCCGCCGTGGCGTGTACGTAGCCGCGTTCGAACAGGGAACGGCCCACGCGGCAGATGTCATCGCGCACGGCTTGCTGCGCGTGGTTCATGCGGTGAGCCCCAGCGCCTTGCTGAAGAAGTCCGTGGACCCGAAGTTGCCCGATTTCAGGGCCAGCAACAGGGGCTGGCCTTCGGCCTGGGTCCAGGGCACGCCGGGGTCGATGGGGGCACCAATGCGCAGCCGCTGCACACCCAGCGCCTGCACCACCGCACCCGAGGTTTCACCGCCCGCCACCACGAAGCGCCGCACGCCCTGCGCCTGCAAGCCCTGGGCCACGGTAGCCAGACAATGTTCCACCAGCGCACCTGCACGCTGCACGCCGAGTGCTTCCTGCACGGCGCGCACTTCATCGGGCTGGGCGGTGGCATACACCAGCACAGGCACGCTGGCGTGTTCGGGCTGCGCTGCCCACTGCAACGCAGCCTGCGCCAGGTCCTGGCCAGCGGCCAGCGCACGCGCGTCCACCCGGAACGCAGGGCGGCCCTGCGCCAGCCAGTGCTGCACCTGTGCGTTGGTGGCGCTGGAACACGAACCGGACAACACCGCCGCGCGACCACCCACCGCGGGCAGCGTGGCAGCCTCGGCGTCGGGGCGCAGCCAGCCGCGCGCCTCGTACACGGCGGGCAAGCCAAGCGCCACGCCGGAACCGGCCGTGATGAGGGGCAAATCGGCACAGGCTTCGGCCAGCGTGCGCAGGCTCTGGTTGTCGATCGCGTCGGCCACCGCAAAACGGTGACCGGAGGCGCGCAATTCTGCGAAGCGCGCCTTCAGCGCCACTGCACCCTGTGCCACCACGTCGTGCCGCGCCAGGCCCACACGGCCCTGGCACTGGGCCTGCAGCACGCGCACCAGGTTGGCATCGGTCATGGGCGTGAGCGGGTGGTGGCGCATGCCGGAATCGCTCAGCAACTGCTCCCCCACAAACAGGTGGCCCATGTAGACGGAGCGGCCGTTCTCGGGGAAGGCGGGGCAGGCGATGGTGAAGTCGCTGCCCAGTGCCGCCAGCAGCGCTTCGGCCACCGGCCCGATGTTGCCCTCGGCGGTGGAGTCGAAGGTGGAGCAGTACTTGAAATAGAACTGGCGCGCGCCACCGGCCTGCAGCCAGCGCAGCGCGGCCAGGGATTCGGCCACCGCTTCGGCGGCCGGCGTGGTGCGCGACTTCAGCGCCACCACCACCGCATCGGCGTTCAGGCTGGCCGCGCCCACGCCGTCGGCCTGCGGCACCCCGATCACCTGCACGGTCCGCATGCCGGCGCGCACCAGCATGCTGGCCACGTCGGTGGCGCCGGTGAAATCGTCGGCAATGACGCCCAGGATCATGGCTGCGCCTTCTGGGTAGCGGTAGCGGTAGCGGCCGTGGCAGGCTGTGGCAGCTCCAGCCCAGCCAGTGCGGCGTAGTACTTCACCACCGCCGAGTCGTCCTCACCGCCCAGGCCCATGGCCGATGTGGCCAGATACAGCTGGTGGGCCGAAGACGCCAGCGGCAGCGGAAAGCCCAGGCGCCGCGCGGCGTCCAGCACGATGCCCAGGTCTTTCACGAAGATGTTCACCGCCGACAGGGGCGTGTAGTCGCCCTGCAGGATGTGCGGCACACGGTTCTGGAACATCCAGCTCATGCCGGCGGAGTTGCAGATGACTTCGTACAACTGCTCGGGGTTGGCCCCGGCGCGTATGCCCAGTGCCATGGCCTCGCACGCAGCGGCAATGTGCACGCCCGCCAGATGCTGGTTCACCATCTTCACGGTGGAGCCCACACCCGCAGCGTCACCCAGGCGGTACACCTTGCCCGCGAACGCATCGAGCAAGGCGCCTGCCGCGTCGAACGCCTCGGGCTTGCCCGAGGCCATCACCGTCATCTGGCCCTGCGCCGCCTTGGCCGCACCGCCCGAGACCGGCCCATCGATCAGGTGCAGGCCGTGCTCGGCCAGGCGGGCGTCCCACTGCGGCGGCAAGCCAGGGTCTACCGTGGCCGATGCCACCACCACACCACCCTTTTTCATGCGGCCCGCCAGGCCCTGCGGGCCAAACAGCACCTCTTCGGTCTGCGCGGCGTTCAATACCAGCACCAGCACCACATCGCAGTGCGGGGCCAGGTCCGCCGCCGTGGCCACGGCATGGCCACCCGCTTCGGCAAAGGTCTGGCGGGCCGATTCGCGCGGGTCGCAGCCGTAGGTGGGCACGCCCCGGCGCACGGCCGACAGGGCAGCGCCCAGGCCCATAGAGCCCAGGCCCACCACGCCCAGGGTGGGTGACGAAGCGGGGGAGGTGGATGTGGTGTGGTGGGTCATGCGGTTCTTGTCTTTCTGGAAATGGGGGTGGTCTTGGCTTTGGCGCTTCCCGGAGCAGCAGCCGCGGCGGGCCGCGCTTTCGCGCTTCCCGACAGGGCAGCATCCAGTGCCTGGCGCACGGGCGCGTCGGCCAACTCGATGCGCTTCGCCGCGTTGAGCATGTGGCGGGTGGCGGCCTTGCGGGCCTTGTCGGGCTGGCCTTTCACAATGGCCTGGGCAATGGCGTCGTGCTCGGCCCGGACCTGGCGCATGAAGTCCGCCTTCATCGACTCGTTGGCGCGCGTCACCTTGATGGCATCGCGCTGGTACTGCTCCAGGAAATCGAGCAGGCGTTCAAAGTGGGGGTTGCGCGTGGCTTTGGCTATGGTGCGGTGGAACAGCAGGTCCTGCTCCACGCCATCCTCGCCACGGGCCACCGCCGCATCGAGTTCCACCAGCGCCTGCTGTATGGCCTTCGCGCCGGCTTTGTCAATGCGCTCGGCCGCCAGCCCGGCCACCTCGCCCTCCAGCGTGCGGCGTACTTCCACCATGTGCAGCACCGCTTCCAGCGAGTTCAGCACCGTGGGGTCGAACGCCAGCGCACGGGCCTGGTGGCGGGGGGATACGAACATCCCGGCTCCCTGGCGCGAGGTGAGCAGTCCCATGGATTTGAGGCGGCTTACAGCCTCGCGAACCACCGTGCGGGACACCCCGAACTGTTCGGTCAGCTTCTGCTCGGTGGGCAGGCGGTGGCCCGGGGGCCACTCACCCGAATCGATGTGCCCGCGCAAAAGCTCGGCCAGCCGGTCACTCAGGCGTTCGGTAGGCGGCAGCGGGGTGTCGGTGGGTGGCGTCATGGGACCAGCTCGGGACAACGAGGTTCTACAAGATGTTGTCTAGTCATCATACAACTTCCAGACCTCACACTCCACCGGGTGAACCCCAGTTTCGGGCCCTGAACTCGCCGCACTCCACGCGCGCGCACCAGTCGCGTATCTGTCTGCCCAGCAGGTTACCCGGCAGGTTGAAGCCTGCCATCAGGCTGGTGTGGTTGTGGTCGGGCAATTGCAGCACCCGCGGCATGGGACCGCCTTGCGTATCGCAGGCCTGCGCCAGCGCGTGCGCCAGCTCCAGCGCATAGAACTCCAGCAAGGGGTTCTCGTACTGCGCCAGCGCCACCAGCGTGGGGGGCGCGTCGGGCCGCACATGGGCCAGCGGCGCGCGCTGGTTGTACTGGCTTTCGTCGTCGCCGTAGTAAGCGCGTACGCCAAAAGCGTTGGGGTTCTCGGCACGCACATCGGCTCTGGAGCGGGGGCTCACCAGCGCCATGCCCGCAATGGGCAGGCCGCCTGTGGGCCGCACACGCTCGTCCCACACGGCGGTGGCCGTGTGGGCACAGGCGGCGGAATGCGCCATGAGAAAAATACGCTGCGCATCGCCACCGAACCGGGCCACGTGGGTTTGTGCCCACAGCACCGCTTCGCGCACATCCACCGCGCCCTCGGGCCAAGGGGCCTCGGGGGCCAGCCGGTACTCCACGTTGAGGGCGAGCCAGCCATGGCGCGCAAAGTCCAGCGCTACGTTGCGGTAGATGCCGCAGGGGTGCTCCTTGTCGCCGCGCACGAAAGCGCCACCGTGCACAAACAACATGACCGGCCATGGAGCCTGGGCGTGCTGTGGCCGGGCTGGCGCGTACACATCCAGCACCTGTCTGGCATGTGCGCCATAGGGCGTATCGCGGGCCAGATTCACCACGCCCTCTGCCGCGGCCTGTGCCTCAGCCTGCGCCAGATGCGGCGCAAAGGCCGCGTACATGGCGTCCCGTCCTGCCACGATGTCCCGGTGCCATAGCGGGCCCCAATGGCGCATCGCCTGCACGAGGTCCGGGGTCGGTTCGGTGGCGGTGTCGGTGGCGTTGGTGGCAGTGGTGTGTACGGACTGGATGGCGGTCATGGACGGACTTATCGAAACGTGAATGGGCAGGGACTGTACCGAAGCACCCGGGAACACCAAAGGGAAAACCCCGAAGCAGAACCATACACCAAAGTTGTACGATAACCATACCACTTTCACACAGCCACCGAGTCCGTGTCCCACCGGCCGGTGGCCCTGCATCAACCCTGAAAGAGAACTGCCATGACCCGAACCACCCGCCGCCAGGCGCTGCTACTGGGAAGCGCCGCGGTTGCGCTGCCCGCCCTGTCCCCGCTCGCCGCCTTCGCACAGAACTGGCCCTCGCGCCCCGTGCGCCTCGTGGTGCCGTTCCCGGTGGGCGGCCTGATCGACAACATGGCCCGCCTCATCAGCCCCATCCTGGCCCAGGAGTTGGGCCAGCCGGTGGTGGTGGAGAACCGTGCCGGCTCGGGCGGCAACGTGGGTGCGGCCGAAGTGACCCGTGCCACCCCGGACGGCTACACCTTGCTCATGGCTTCGCCGCCGCTCACCATCAGCCCGGCGCTGTACAAGACCCTGCCCTACAAGCCTGAGCAGATCGTGCCGGTGGGCCTGCTGGGCCGTGTGCCCAACGTGCTGCTGGTCAACCCCAAGAGCGGCATCAACTCCGTGGCCGACATCGTGGCCCGCGCCAAGGCATCGCCGGGCACCATGAACTACGCCTCCAACGGCAACGGCACCTCGCTGCATCTGAGCGCGGAGCTGTTCAAGAACAGCACGGGCACCTTCATCACACACATCCCGTACCGGGGTGCGGCAGCCGCTGTGACCGGGCTCATGGCCGGCGAGGTGGACATGATGTTCGAGAACCTGCCCTCGGTGCTGGGGCAGATTCAAGGCAACGCGGTGAAGGCCCTGGCGGTGACCACCACCACCCGCAGCAAGGCACTGCCCGACGTGCCGACGCTGGCCGAATTGGGTGTGGCAGGTTTCGACGTGAGCGCGTGGTATGGCGTGGCCGCCCCCGCTGGCACGCCCGCTGCAGTGATTGCCCGCATGGAGCAGTCGCTGCAGAAGGTGCTGGCGGTACCCGAAGTGGCCAATGCCATGGCCGGGCGCGGTGCCACCGTGGGCTTCCTCGATGCACGGGCCATGGGCGAATTCATGGCCGCCGACGCTGCCAAGTGGAAGCGCGTGGCCGACTTCGCCAAGATCAGCCTGGGTTGACTTGCCAGACCGCATGCAGGGTCGGATACCAACCCGGGTATCTGGCCCTGCCTTGACTATCGTCAATGACGCCGTTGTGGGCGCAGGGCACACTGGGCCTCCATGGAGTCCTCACCCCTCACCCCCGACGTCGCCATCATCGGCGCTGGCACGGCTGGCCTGTACGCCTTGCGCGAAGTGCGCCGCGCCCGCAAGTCCTTCGTACTCATAGACCACGGCCCGCTGGGCACCACCTGCGCACGCGTCGGCTGCATGCCCTCCAAAGTGGCGCTGCACGCTGGCGCGCAATGGGCCAGTGCGCAGGGCATCGCCCGCATAGGTGGGCAAGGCGCCGCGCAGTTGCGCATCGACCTGGCCGAGACTTGGGCCGCATTGCGCCAGCAGCGCGACGCCTTCTCGGGCAACGCAGCCCGCAAGGCACTGGAGGCTGCGGGCGATCGGTTCCACGATGGCACGGCACGCTTCGTGGCACCGGGCCTGCTGCAAGTGGCCCACGACCGCACCGGCACCAACACGCTGGTACGCCCGGGTGCTGTGGTCATTGCCAACGGCTCGCGCCCAGTCCTGCCCGACTGGCTGGCACCCGTGCGCGACCGCGCCGTAACCACCGACGAACTGTTCGAACTTCCCACGCTGCCCGCACGCATCGGCGTGCTGGGGCTGGGCGCCATCGGGCTGGAGATGGGGCTGGCACTGTCACGGCTGGGCGTGCAGGTGACTGGCGCCGACCTGGCCCCAAACGTGGCCGGCATCACCGACCCCGCCCTGGCCGACCTGGCGGTACAGAGGTTTGGCAGGGAAATGGTGCTGTGGCTGGGGGAGGCCACCCGGGTGGAGCGCACCGCGCAAGGCGTAGCCCTGGTATCGGGCAGCCGCCGCGCCGAGGTAGACCTGTTGCTGGTGGCGCTGGGCCGCCGGCCCAACACCGACAGCCTCGATCTTGCCGCGGCCGGGCTTCCCGTGAGCGAACGCGGCCTGCCCGTGTTCAACCGCCACACCATGCAGGTGGGCACCGCGCCCGTGTTCATTGCCGGAGACGCCAATGGAGACCGGCCGCTCATGCACGAAGCGGTGGACGAGGGCGCCATAGCTGGCTACAACGCCGCCGCTGCGGCCTCCGCCCATGGCCAGTCTGCACCCGCGCAGGCCTTCCAGCGCAAGGTACCGCTGGCCATCGCCTTCACCGACCCCGACGTGGTCAGCGTGGGCGCCCGCTTCGACGAACTGAACCCCGAACTGGTGCGCATAGGCGTGGGCACCGGCGCCGGCAATGGCCGCGCCCGCGTGCTGCACGAGCCCGACAGCCTGCTGCGTGTCTACGCCGATGCCAGCACCGGGCGCCTGCTGGGTGGGGCCATGGTGGGCGCGCGCGCGGAGCATCTGGCACACCTGCTGGCCTGGGCCATACAGCGGGGCGAAACCGCGCACCGCCTGCTGGAGCTGCCCTTCTACCACCCGGTGGTGGAGGAAATGCTGCATACCGCGCTGCAGGATATTGCCAGACACACCCAGCCTGACAAGACACTCCCCCTGGGACTGCGGCGGCTGTAAGTTCAGCGCGCTGGGGCAACGATAATTGCAACCCCTATTGCCACTCCGAGTGGCGACGTTGCCCGGCGGCTGTTCTTTTGCGGCCCCGTTTTGCGGCCCCGTTTTGCGGCGTCCTGCAGCAGCGCTTTACCCAAGGAGTGTTCCCCTGGAAGCCTTTCTCGTATCGACCGGCGCGGTAGCGCTGGGTGAAATGGGCGACAAGACCCAGCTGCTGGCCATGGTGCTGGCGGCCCGTTTTCGCAAGACCACGCCCATCGTGCTGGGCATACTGGTGGCCACGCTGGCCAACCATGCACTGGCCGGCGCCGTGGGCAGCTGGGTGGCCGAGGCCCTGGGGCCAGACTGGCTGCGCTGGATCATTGGCGGGTCTTTCCTGGCCATGGCCGCCTGGATGCTGATCCCCGACAAGGTGGACGACGACGTACCCGGCGAGCGCCTGACGCTGGGCGTTTTCGGCACCACGCTGGTGGCCTTCTTCATTGCCGAAATGGGCGACAAGACGCAGATTGCCACCGTGGCTCTGGCGGCGCGCTACAACGACTTCCTCATGGTGGTGGCAGGCACCACGCTGGGCATGATGCTGGCCAACGTACCAGCGGTGTACGCGGGCGACTGGATTGCAAAGCGCATCTCCATGGCACTGGTGCACAGGCTGTCCGCCGCGCTGTTTGCTCTGCTGGGCGTAGCCACGCTGGCCAACGTGGGCGGGCTTTTCTGATCCAGCGAGGGCTGCGCCGTCAGGCCGCCTTGGGTCTTACCGCACGCAGCGTTTCTTCCAGGGTGGCCACCAGCGTCTGGCGCGCCACGGCTGCGTGGTCTTGCGAGAGCCGGGCCGCCAGATCGGCATCGCCGCGGTGGATGGCCTCCAGAATGGCCTCGTGCTCGTCCCAGATGGAAGCGCGCCCGCTGCGGTGCTGCAACACCGCACCCATGACCCGGCGCAAATGGATCCAGTGGATCATGGCGCTCTCGATGACGAAGGGGTTGCCCGACGCCTCGTAAATGGCGCGGTGGAAGGCGGTGTCGGCCTCGATCATGGCGCGCACGTCGGTGCCGGCAGCGGCAGCCCGGCCGCGCTCAATCAGTTCGCGCGGCAAGGTAGCGCGGCGCTCGGCGGCCAGGCGCGCAGCCAGCGCATCGAGCGCGGCACGCACCGCGTACAGGTGGCCCATGCGCTCCGGGTCCAGCCACGCCACCACCAGCCCGCGCCCCGGGGCTTCCTCCAGCAAGCCGTCTTTCTTCAGCAGGCGCAGGGCCTGCAGCACCGGAGAGCGGGACACATCGAGCTGCTCGGCCAAGTCCTCCTGCTTGATGCGCTCGCCCGGGGCCAGCGTGCCATCGCTGATGGCATCGAGCAGGGTTTTGTACACCTCATCGACATAGTCGGTGCGGCTGCGGATCTTGGCGAGGTTCAGGCTCATGACTCAGTTGAACATATCGGGCTGGGTAGCGGCGATGTGATCATAAATGGGCTGGAAGTGCAGCCAGCCGATGTACTCCGAACCCACGTGTTCGCGGCTGTAGCGCGACTTGTCGGCCGGCACATGCACCGGCTTGTGGCCGGTGGCCTCCACCAGCAACTGCTGGCGGCAGCAACGCTCCAGGGCAATGAACCAGAAGGCGGCAGCCTCGATGCTGTGGCGGCTGGCCGTGAGCAGGCCGTGGTTCTGGTGGATGGCGGCTTTCACGCCCTTGAACCAGTCGCACACCGCCAGGCCAGCGCTCTCTTCCACGGCCACTTGCCCGGCTTCGTCCTTGATGACCACATGGTCCTCGAAGAAGGCCGCAGCGTCCTGGGAAATAGGCTCCAGCGGGCGGCCCAGCGCGGCAAACGCGGTGCCGTACACGGTGTGCGCGTGGCACATGGAAATGATGTCGGGGTGGGCCTCGTGCACCGCGGCGTGCAGCACAAAACCAGCCCGGTTGATGGCGTGCCTGCCCTGCACCACGCGGCCCTTGTGGTCGGCCAGGATGAGGTTGGACACCTTCACCTGCGCAAAGTGCACGCACATGGGGTTGGTCCAGTACAGCTCGGGGTGCTCCGGGTCGCGGATGGTGAGGTGGCCGGCAAAGCCGTAGTCAAAGCCCTCCAGCGCAAAGGCGCGGCAGGCGGCCACCAGGCGCTCTTTGCGGTGCTGGCGCTCGGCCTCGAAGGAGTCGAATTCGGGGATCTCGGGGAAGATCAGCCCGGGTTGTGTAGGTTGGTAGATGGAGTGGTTCTTGACGCGGTCGAGCATGATGGGCTCCGTGGTGGCTAGGGAATACGATGGAAAGATGGTGCGGAAAAACAGTGGTTCGCGGAACTGGGTGAAACCTCAAGGTAGGTGACGGGTAATCTCAGAGGTCCAGCACCAGCAGAGGCCCGCGCGAACGCGAGACGCACACCGTCAGGCAGCGGGTTTTCTCTTCGTCGCTCAGGATGTAGTCGTTGTGTTCCACCTCGCCCTCCAGGTAGTTCACCTTGCAGGAACCGCACAGCCCGGACAGGCACGAAGTAGGCACACGGTGGCCCGCCAGTTCGATGGCGCGCACGATGGTTTGCTCCGGCTGCACCTGCAGCGTCACGCCCTTGCGCGCCAGCCTGACTTCGAAAGCACCATCGGGCATGGCCCTGGCCGCGGGTTCCGGGGCTTTGAAATGCTCGCTGTGCACGGTACCCGCCGGCCAGTGCGCGGTGGCCGCTTCGCAGGCTTTCATGAAACCTGCCGGGC
>JALOSG010000067.1 GCA_025458665.1 Serpentinimonas sp. | reverse complement strand
CGAGCGCTTTTCGTGGTGGTTCACCAGCCTCATGCACCACTTCCCGGACAACGGGGACATTGGGCAGAAGCTGCAGGAGGCCGAGCTGGACTACCTGGTTCACAGCGAGGCAGGATCGCGCACCGTGGCCGAGAACTACGTGGGCCTGCCGCTGAATTTCGGAGTGTGAGGATTCGGGGCTCGGTGCCCCGCTCCGTGGAAGCTCAGCGCCCCTTTTTCCCTGGGCCCCGCCCTGCCCTGGCCACCGGCTCGAACGGCTGCGGGGCGCTGCCCGTCACCCGCGGCGGCAAGCCGGTGTGCTGGGTCAGGATCGTGCCTTTGGCGGGCGCGGCGTTAGGGCGCGCGGCCGCAGCGGCAGCGGCACGGGCCGAAGGTTTCTCCCCGCCTTTCACTGGCGTGGAGTTCTTGCGCCGCGCGGTCTGGTAGCTGCCATCCGTGAGCGGCTGGAACGTGGGAATGAGGTGGTGCTTGCCGTTGCCAATCAGGTCGGCGCGGCCCATGCGCTTCAGGGCCTCGCGCAACAGCGGCCAGTTGTTGGGGTCGTGGTAGCGCAGGAAGGCCTTGTGCAGGCGCCGGCGTTTCTCGCCGCGCACAATGTCCACCGCCTCGCTGCGGCCGCCAGGGCCAATATCCCGGTGTATGCCCTTGAGCGGGTTCAGGCCCGTGTGGTACATAGCCGTGGCGGTGGCCATGGGGCTGGGGTAGAAGGTCTGCACCTGGTCGGCCCGGAAGCCATTTCGCTTGAGCCACAGCGCCAGGTTCATCATGTCCTCGTCGCTGGTGCCCGGGTGCGCCGCAATGAAGTAGGGAATCAGGTACTGCTTCTTGCCCACTTCGGCCGAGTACTTCTCGAACATCTGCTTGAAGCGGTCGTAGCTGCCCATGCCGGGTTTCATCATCTTCGAGAGCGGCCCACCCTCGGTATGCTCAGGCGCAATCTTCAGGTAGCCGCCCACGTGATGCTGCACCAGCTCCTTCACGTACTCGGGGCTTTCCACCGCCAGGTCGTAGCGCAGGCCAGAGCCAATGAGGATCTTTTTCACACCCTTCAGGCCGCGCGCACGCCGGTACAGCTTGATGAGCGGGTCGTGGCTGGTGTTCAGGTTGCTGCAGATGCCGGGGTACACGCAGCTGGGCTTTCGGCAGGCCGCTTCAATTTCCGGGCTCTTGCAACCGATGCGGTACATGTTGGCCGTGGGGCCGCCCAGGTCGGACACCACCCCGGTGAAGCCCGTGACCTTGTCGCGAATGTCCTCGATCTCCTGAATGATGGAGTCTTCCGAGCGGCTCTGGATGATGCGGCCCTCGTGCTCGGTGATGGAGCAGAAGGTGCAGCCGCCAAAGCAGCCGCGCATGATGTTCACCGAGAAGCGGATCATCTCCCAGGCCGGGATCTTGGTGGCGCCGTCGTGGCTGCCGTTCTCATCGGCATAAACGGGGTGCGGGCTGCGCGCGTAAGGCAGGCCAAACACGTAGTCCATCTCGGCCGTGGTGAGCGGTATGGGCGGCGGGTTGATCCACACATCTCGCGCCGCCGGGCCGCTGCCGTGGGCCTGCACCAGCGCGCGGGCGTTGCCGGGGTTGGTTTCCAGGTGCAGCACACGGTTGGCGTGGGCATAGAGCACCGGGTCGGCCTTCACGGCCTCGTAGCTGGGCAGGCGAATCACGTTGCGTTCGCGCGGCGGCTTCTGCACGCGGCGGCTGGCCAGCGCCGGGTTGGGCACGAAATTCAGGGGCTGGATGGCCGAGCTGGACGCACGGGTGGCTTCCTGCGCCTTGGCCTCGGCCTCGTCGTCCCGCGCGCAGGTCTGGCCCTGGGCCTTGGCCTGCTCGGAAATCATCAGGTAGGGGTTCAGGTGCGCATCCACCCGGCCCGGGGTGTCCACCTCGCTGGAATCGGTCTCGAACCAGCCTTCCGGGGTGCTGCGGCACACGAAGGCGGTGCCGCGCACATCGGTGATCTGCTCCACCGGTTCGCGCCGGGCAATGCGGTGGGCCACCTCCACCAGGGCGCGCTCGGCGTTGCCGTACAACAGGATGTCGCACTTGCTGTCCAGCACGATGGAGCGTCGTACCGTCTCCGTCCAGTAGTCGTAGTGGGCAATGCGGCGCAGCGAGCCTTCAATACCGCCCAGCACAATCGGCACGTCCTTGTACGCCTCGCGGCAGCGCTGGCTGTAAACGATGGCGGCACGGTCCGGACGCTTGCCGCCCACGTCGCCGGGGGTGTAGGCGTCGTCGGAGCGTATCTTGCGGTCGGCCGTGTAGCGGTTGATCATGGAATCCATGTTCCCCGCCGTCACGCCCCAGAACAGGTTGGGCTTGCCCAGCACTTTGAAGGGCTCGGCGCTGTCCCAGGCCGGTTGCGCAATGATGCCCACCCGAAACCCCTGGGCTTCCAGCACGCGGCCCACCACCGCCATGCCAAAGCTCGGGTGGTCCACGTAGGCGTCGCCCGTGACCAGGATGATGTCGCAGCTGTCCCAGCCCAGCCGGTCCATCTCCTCCCGGCTCATGGGAAGAAACGGGGCCGTACCGAAGCGCTTGGCCCAGTAGGGTTTGTAGCTGGTGAGGGGTTTGGCGGCGCGCTCGAAGAACGAGACGTCCAGTGGGGCATTCATGGTCCAGCAGTGTAACGGCCCGGGGCCTTTTTCAGGCGAACGCCAGCCGTAAGGCCCTTGCGGCGTCATTGTGGGCTTTCAGGGCTTCCGGAATGGCCCGCCCCATCTTGATGAACTCGTGCGTCACGCCGCGGTAAATCTCCAGGTCCACGGGCACGCCGCTCATGCGCAGCCGGTCGGCCATCTGCACGCCTTCGTCCACCAGCGGGTCGCATTCGGCCAGGCCTATCCAGGCCGGGGCCACGCCGTCCAGGTCAGGGGCGTTCAGGGGGGAAAAGCGCCAATCGTCCCGCTCCCCGGCGTGGTTCAGATACTGGTTGAAAAACCAGGTTATGCTGGGTTCCTCCAGCACAAAGCCCTGGGCAAACCGCCGGTGCGACGGTGTGTCCTGGTGCGCCGCGCACCCCGGGTAGAACAGCAACTGCAGCGCCAGCCGCAAGCCCGCATCGCGGGCCTGCAACGCCGTGACGATGGACAGCGTGCCACCGGCGCTGTCCCCGCCCACCGCCATGCGGGTGGCATCCAGCCCCAGACTGGCCGCTTGCACATGCAACCATTGCAGGCTGTCCCAGGCGTCGTGCACGGCGGTGGGGAACTTGTGTTCAGGGGCCAGCCTGTAGTCCACAGACACCACCGCCGCATGGGCCAGGTGCGCCAGGTGGCGGCACAAGGAGGCATGGGTGGCCACGCTGCCTATGGTGAAGCCGCCGCCGTGGTAGTACAGCAGCACCGGCCAACCCTGGGCTGTCGGCGGGTCGCCGTGCGGCACCACCAACTGGGCAGGCAGTGTGGCGCCGTCCCGGGTGGGAATGTGCAGCGCCTCCACGCGCGCCATGCGGTGCGGCGGCAAGTCCAGAATGCCCGACCCGGCCTCGTAGAAGTCCCGCGCCTGTTGCGGAGTCATGCTGTGCATGGGCGGCCGCGCAGCGCGGTGCATGCGCTCAATCACGCCGCGCATGGCGGGCGTGAGCAGTTGTGCAGGGTGGGAGTGCGGGGAAATGTGCGGATGGGCGCTGTTCGTGCTCATGGACAGTATTCTCGCCGGTGCCGGTTGCGCCGCCTCCGCGACGTATGCCCGACGCCTACTCCCTTAACATCCATCCGTAGCATTCACGCTTCACGCTGCAGCAGCAAAAACCCACAGGAGACAACGTGCCCCAGATCCTCTACATCACCCAGGTACAGATAGAACCCGGCGCACTCAGCCATCTGGCCTCCGAATGCCAGCGCAACGGCATCGCGCGCCCGCTCATCGTGACCGATGCCGGTGTGAAAGCTGCTGGCCTGGTGCAGCGCTGCGAAGAAGCCCTGGGCCTGATTCCGCATGCCGTGTTTGCCGAGACGCCGTCCAACCCCACCGAAGCCGCAGTGCGCGCTGCCGCCGAGGTGTACCAGCGCGAGCACTGCGACGGCCTGATTGCGCTGGGCGGTGGCAGCAGCATCGACTGCGCCAAGGGCGTGGCCATTGCGGTGGCCCACCCCGGCCCGCTGAAAACCTACGCCACCATCGAAGGCGGCTCACCCAAAATCACCGACCGCGTGCCCCCGCTGATTGCGGTGCCCACCACCGCCGGTACGGGCAGCGAGGTGGCGCGCGGCGCCATCCTCATCGTGGACGATGGCCGCAAGCTGGGCTTCCACAGCTGGCACCTGGTGCCCAAGGCCGCCCTGCTCGACCCACGCCTCACCCTGGGCCTGCCCCCCCTGCTCACCGCCGCCACCGGCATGGACGCCATTGCCCATTGCATGGAAACCTTCATGGCCCCCGCGTTCAACCCGCCGGCCGATGGCATTGCCCTGGATGGGCTGGCGCGCGGCTGGGCGCACATAGAAACCGCCACCCACCACGGCAGCGACGAGAACGCCCGCCTGCAGATGATGAGCGCGAGCATGCAGGGCGCCATGGCCTTCCAGAAAGGGCTGGGCTGCGTGCACTCCCTCAGCCACAGCCTGGGTGGCGTGAACCCGCGCCTGCACCACGGCACCCTGAACGCGGTGTTCCTGCCCGCCGTCATTGCCTTCAACGCCGAAGCGCCCTCCATGCAGGCCGAAAACCGCCTGGCCCGCATGGCCCACGCCATGGGCCTGCAGAGCGCGCAGGACATTGGCCCGGCCATCAAGGCCATGAACCAGCGCCTGGGCTTGCCATCCGGGCTGGCCGCCATGGGCGTAACGCCCGACCTGTTTCCCCGCGTCATAGAAGGCGCTCTGGCCGACCATTGCCACAAGACCAACCCGCGCCTGGCCACGCCCGAGGACTACCGCGCCATGCTGGAAGCGGCCATGTAAAGGGTTCCTGCCGCTTTGGGCGAGTGCGGCCGGAAGTTTCTGCACAGCTTGTGGGGGTGTGGCGACAACGCCACGTCGGACCGCCCGGATACCGGTCCAGCGGACCAGTGGCGGCAGCCTGAAGTAACTCAAATGAAAAACTCTGGCCTATGATGCGTGGATAGCTCGACAGATAACCAAAAGGCCGGAGTGGCCGCTAGGGAAGCATTGCATATGCCAGCAACAGGAGAACGGCAGCCTGAGGTGGGAGCAGGCCGCCCGTGGTGATGTCATCTGCCATGACACAGGGCTTCATGGTGGCCATGGCGCTCATTTCTGCGTTTGTCAGTCTGGATTGCGTGCGGCGCTCGGAACGTGCCCCGGGCAGGCAACTGACCTCCTGGATCCTGGTGGCTGCCGTTGTGACCGGCTCCGCCACCTGGTCCATCGGTGTGGTCGGACTGTACGGGCAGGGTCTGTCCTGGCCCCTGGGCTACCAGCCCCTGTTGCTGTTCATTGCCTGGGCCCTGGGTGTGGCTCTGGCCTATCCGGGCTGGTTGCTTGGTTTTGGCCGCAACGCCTCCATATCCACCCTGTTTCTGGCGGCCGCCACCCTCACTGGCGCCCTGGTGGCAACGTTCTCCCTGGGGCTGTTGGCCCCCGGTTTCCGGCCCGGCCTGGTGTGGGATTTTCGTGCCGTCCTGACCGCGATTGGCGGGTCGGTCAGTGGCCTGTCCCTGGCGCTGTTCGTCATCAAACTCGGCCGCGAGAAGTACCCCGCCCTGTGGGTTCGCACACCGCTGGCGGTACTGCTCATGGCAGGCACCCTGTCGTGGGTTCACCACGCCTGGCTATCTGCGGCAGGGCTTGCCGAGCAGACCGAAGCGGCTTATGCAGGGGTGCTTCCCATACAGTCGGTGCTGCTGCTGGCTACCATTGGCGTCGGTCTGCTCATGTGGCTGGTGCTGGTGTCCTCCTTCATCGATTCCCGCATGAGCACCAGCCTCCTGCAGGCACAGGGCCGCCTGCAGGAACAGGCCACCACCGACCCACTGACCGGGCTGCTCAACCGCACCTCCTTTGAAGCCCAGTTGCAAGACACGGGCGACAAGGCACAAGTCACCCAGAAGGCCTTTGCTGTACTCTTCATCGACCTCGATGGATTCAAGCCCATCAACCAGAGCTATGGCTTCAGCTTTGGTGATCAGGTTCTGGTAGAAATGTCCCAGCGCATGCGGCGCAGCCTGGGGCAGCCCTTCCCGCTGGCACGCTGGGGAGGTGACGAGTTTCTGCTGCTCATGGACCACAATGTGAGTCAGGAAAGCGTGGCCAGGGTGGCCAGAGCCCTGATCGAGCAGCTGGGAGCCAAGGTCGTGATCGATGGCCGCGAGGCGGTACTGACCGCTTCGGTGGGTGTGGCCATGTTCCCCACCGACGGCGCACCCAGCGTGCTCATAGGTCATGCCGATGCGGCTGCTCGGGCCGCCAAAGCCGCCGGCGGCGCCACCTACTGCTTTTTCCAGCCCAGCATGGTGCAGGACGCCCGGGATCAGATGGAACTGTTGCGGGATTTGCGGATTGCACTGGACCGGGGCGAACTGGAACTGTTCTACCAGCCCAAAGTGCATGCCCCCAGCGGCCAGATCACGGGTGCCGAAGCTTTGCTGCGCTGGAACCACCCCGTACGGGGGCTGGTGAGCCCGGCGCTGTTTGTGCCGGTGGCCGAGAAGTTCGGGCTCATCAATGCGATCGGGGACTGGGCCATCGACGAAGCGTGCAAGCAGATCCGGCAATGGCGCGACGGTGGTTTGCGCATGCGTGTGGCGGTGAATCTGTCGGTGCAGCAGCTGCGCCAACCCAACCTGCACGAGCGGGTGGAGCAAGCGCTGCAGACGCATGGCGTGAACCCGCAGCTGCTCACCTGCGAGATCACGGAATCCATGGCCATGGAGAACACCGAAGTCACCAAGCAGTTGTTCGACCGCCTGGCTGCCATTGGCGTGCACATTTCCATCGACGATTTCGGATCGGGGTACTCCAGTCTGGCCTACCTGCGCCAGCTGCCCACCGAGGAGCTGAAGATCGACCGCAGCTTTGTGCTCGACCTGGAAACCAGCAGCGATGCCCGGGCGGTGGTGGATGCGGTGGTCAAGCTCGGCCAGGCGCTCGGGCTCAAGGTGGTGGCTGAGGGGGTGGAGACCGAAGCCCAGTACCTGATCCTGCGGCAGCTGGGCTGCGATGAGTTGCAGGGCTACTACTTTGCCAAGCCCATGGCCTCCACCATGCTCTACCTGTGGGCCATGACCGACGACGACCCCAAGACACCGCAGTTCCGCCAATCGCTGTTCGGGGATACGGAAATGGCCCCCTTGCAGACCGACAGGCCCTGAGCCTACCGGTTCCGCCCCGGGGAGTCCCTAGCCACTTCCCAGGTGACGGCGGCCGTGTTGCTCCGCCAGTTCCACCTGCCGCTGGCGTTCCGCCAGCTGGGCCTTCTCTTCAGGCGTACGTTTGTCGTGGCAGTGGGCACAACTCACACCAAGCACGAAATGGGGGGACGCCATGTCCGCCTCGCTCAACGGCCAGCGGCAGGAGCGGCACAGCGTGTGCGGTCCAGGCGCCAGCCCATGCCCCACACTGACGCGCTCGTCGAACACAAAGCACTCGCCTTGCCACAGACTTTCCTGGGCAGGCACCTCTTCCAGGTACTTCAAGATGCCGCCTTCGAGGTGGTACACCTCTTCGAAGCCCTGCATGCGCAGCAGCGCCGTGGACTTCTCGCAGCGTATGCCACCCGTGCAGAACATGGCCACTTTCTTGCCCTGGCGGCCCGCCTGCACCTCGGGCGTGGCGTCCACCCAGGCGGGAAGTTCGGTAAACGTCTTGATATTCGGGTTCAGCGCGCCCCGGAAAGTACCGATGGCCACCTCGTAGTCGTTGCGGGTGTCCACCACCACCACATCGGGCTGGCTGATGAGGGCGTTCCAGTCGCGCGGCTTGACGTAGGTACCCGCGTGCCGGCTGGGGTCCAGCCCGGGTACCCGCAGCGTGACAATTTCTTTCTTCAGGCGGACCTTCAGGCGCAGGAACGGCATGCGCGGTGACCACGACATCTTGTACTGCAGTGGCGCGAAGCGGGGATCGGCCTTCAGGTGGGTGAGGACCGCATCTATGCCCGCCACACGGCCCGCGATGGTGCCGTTGATGCCCTCGCGGGCCAGCAGCAAGGTGCCTTTGACGCCCTGCGCCTCGCACACCGCCTGCAGGGGTGTTTTCAGCCCGGCAAAGTCCGGCAGATCGACAAACTGGTACAGGGCCGCAACGCGGAAGGCGTCGGCCGGCGGCGGGAAGGCACTCATGACAACATTATCCGTCGGCGCGGCCGGCGGTCCTGCACACGCTCACCCACGCCAGCCCACACACCCCAGCTCAGAGTGGCCGTACCTTGGCCATGTCGGGCCGTTGCAGCCATTCGGCCAGCTCATCGGCCAGCTGGCAGGCAGCCGCCACCGCGGTGTTCCATACCCGGATACGGGCCGGTACATCGGCATGGTAGTGCTCGAAGTCCTGCCGGGTGGGCAGCTTGCCGTGGGGCAAGGTAGCCACCCACTCGGGGCGCGGCGCCAATACCACCGTGCGGTCCAGAAAGGCGCTGGCGCTGTGGCGCCACTTGAGCGGCTTGTCCAGCCAGCCCGGCACGACAGCCTGCTGAAAATGGGGGTAGAGCACCAGACCTGGCTGGGTGCGGTAGTCCAGATGCAGGTGGTAGTCGGTGATGCCGCCATCCCAGTAGGCGCCGCGCGGCGCACCGTGGATGTGGGGCACGGCGCGCAACACAAAGGGAATGGAGCAGCTGGCCTGCAGCGCGTCCATGAAGTTGTGCGCGGACAGACCCACCTGCCGGGTGCGGTAGTCGTGCGTGGAGAAAGGCAGTGGAGGCGGCAGGCCTTGCTCGGCACCACCCGCCGAAAACACCACCCGCTCCAGCCACGCCCCCATGGCCTTGCGACGCACGGCGTTGGTGAGGAACGCGCCGGCGTAGCCCAGGGGTGTGCGCCAGCCGTGCTCGGTTCGCAGCAGGTGCCGCCCCCGCGACGTGACGATGTGCAGCCGGTAGCGGGGATGGGCCAGCAATGCATCCACCTTCCCCCCGTAGAACTGCTGCAGGCTGCGGCCAAAGTTCTCGCTGATCTGCTCGGGCAGGGGACGCTTACGGCCGGGCGGCGCAGGGTAATTTTGGTGGATGTAGTCGTGCTCCAACCGCTGGAACGCGGGAATGGCATCGGGCAGGCAGGCCGTGGCCATGCGCCACGCGCCAATGGAGGCGCCCACCAGGTGCACAGGCTGGCGGCTCTGCGGCAACCACTGGCCAAAGATGAAGCGGTCCAGTGGGCCCAGAATCAAGCCTTTGGGGCCACCGGCCGCCGCGGGAATGACGCTCACATCGGCTGGCTGCAGGCCGCACTCGGCCAGGTGCGCCATCGCGCCGGGCCCGGCGTATATCTGAAGCGCCTTCACCCGGCAGACGGAAGCAGGCCGCCGAGCACCGGCAGGTCGGGACTCACCAGCCAGTCGGGGTCGAGGTCGAGCAGCAGGCCGACGCTGTCGGGGTAGCTGTAAATCAGCACTTCTCGCTGGTTGCCGGCCACGAACACCCGGGCACGCCATGCAGCCAAGTGCAGCACTGCCGCCAGCGGGAGGCTGTCCTCGTGGTCCAGCGGCAGCACATGCTGGCGTATGCAGGTGACCATGGCCGAAGGCAGGCGCCAGTGCGCCACCAGTTCCGCCCCCACGTCGGCGTAGCTGTAGCCGAAGGCTTCTTGCTGCCGCGCGCCACGCGTGACGTCGAGCAGCGGTACCAGGTGGTTGAAGGTGTGCATGTCACCGGGCATACCCACCTGCATCACCAGTTCACCCACGGCGTGCAGCAACCCGGTGGTGAAAGCAATATCGCCGTCCAGCTTGAGCGGCTCGGCGATGAAACGCGAAAGTGCCGCCGCCGCCATGCTGTAATGCCAGAAGGCGTTCTGGTCGAAGTTGCGCAAGCCCTTGAAGCTGTCTTGCACCACCGCGGCCAGAACGAGGCTGCGCACCTTGTTGAGCCCCAGCACAGCGGTGGCATCGCGCACGGTGGCCACAGGGCGCAGCGTGCGGAAGAAAGAGGAATTGGCCTGCTGGAGAATGCGGCCTGCCAGCACCGGGTCCTTGTCGATTTCCTGAGCGATGGTGCCGATGTCGATACGGTCGGACTCGAACGACTCGATGAGCCGCGCAGCCACCTGGGGAACGGAAGGCAGCGCGTGGGCTTGCTGGAGCAATTGGCGGAACTGCACGTACGTCCTCAGCCCAGAAACGCCGAAAGCTCGCCGGCGGAGGTCCACTCGCTGGGGTCTTTGTCCAGCACCATCTCCAGGTCCAGGCCCAGCAGCACGGCCACCACGTCCGGGAAGGTGGCGGCCAGACCGTCGCGGTCCATGTCTACCTCCTGGGCGCGCGCGCGCCACGAAGCCATGTGCACCACGCCCGCCATGGGTTCGTAGGTATCACCCTCGAAGGGCACCAGCTGGTGCTTCAAGGCTTTCACGATGGCGTCGGGAAACTCCCACTTCACCGCAAACGCAGCGCCCACATCGGCATAGGTATAGCCCAGCGTGGCCATTTCGGCCTCGTGCCGTTTGAGGTCCAGCGGCGCCACATTCCAGTCGACTTTGGCCATAGCTTCGGGCATACCTATGTGCATGACCAGGTCCCCCACCGCATGCACCAATCCGGCGGTGAAAGCCTGCCCGTCGTTCAGGCGCAGGCTTTTTCCCAACGTCCGGCAGATCTTTGCGGCATTCAGGCTGTAGCGCCAGAACTGCTCCAGGTTCACGCCCGGCACGGTCTTGAAGCTGCTGCTCATGGCCACGGCTGTGACCAGGGTGCGCACATGGTTGAAGCCCAGGATGCTCACAGCCTCCTGCACGCTGCCAATCTCGCGGGTCAGACCAAAGAAGGCCGAATTGGCCAGCTTGAGCATGCGGGCGGTGAGGCCTGGGTCGGTGGCTACGAGTTCGCTGATGCGGCGCGAGTCAGGCTCGTCTTTGTCGAGTTCCGACAGCACCTCTGACACCACTTTGGGTATGCTGGGCAAGGCCTTGGCTTGGGCAATCAGTTCTTCGAGCTGCATGGGTGGTTGTGCGCCAGAGTGCTACCTCGTCAGTATAGGGGCGCCCTGCCCTAGCGGCGGGACTGCAGCCTGGCAAAGGCGCTGGCCATGGCCGATGTGTGGGAAGGATCAGACGTTGCTGATTTCTGGCGTGCGGGTTCGAAACGCAACTCCCCAGCGCGGTCTTTCTTGCCCGGTGGCGCCGCATCGAGCTTCAGGCTCAGGCTGATGCGCTTGCGTTGCGGGTCCACCTCCAGCACACGCACTTTCACAATGTCTCCGGTTTTCACCACTTCGCGCGCATCGTTCACGAAGCGGTGGCTCAGCTGGCTCACGTGCACCAGCCCGTCCTGGTGCACGCCCAGGTCGACGAACGCGCCGAACTGCGCCACGTTGCTCACGGTACCCTCCAGCAGCATGCCGGGCTGCAGGTCGCGGATGTCTTCCACCCCTTCGTTGAAGCGGGCCACACGGAAATCGGGGCGCGGGTCGCGCCCGGGCTTCTCCAGTTCCTGCAAGATGTCGTTCACCGTGACGATGCCGAATTTCTCATCGGCAAACCATTCGGGCTTGAGCGTTTTGATGAGGTCGGTGCGGCCCATGAGTTCCTGCACGGGCTTGCCTGCGCGCTGGAGGATTCGCTCCACCACGGTGTAGGTTTCAGGGTGCACGCCGGTCATGTCCAGCGGCTGGGTACCGCCGCGTATGCGCAGGAAGCCGGCGCTCTGCTCGAAGGTCTTTTCGCCCAGGCCAGTGACCTTGAGCAGGTCGGCGCGGCTCTGGAAAGCGCCATGCGTGTCGCGCCAACGCAGCCAGCAGCGGCGCACTGGCGGTGTTCAGGTCCACGCCCACCGCGTTCACGCAATCTTCCACCACCGCGTCCAGCGTGCGGGCCAGCTCGCTCTGGTTCACGTCGTGCTGGTACTGGCCCACGCCTATGCTTTTGGGGTCTATCTTCACCAGTTCGGCCAGCGGGTCCTGCAGGCGGCGCGCAATGCTGGCTGCGCCACGCAGGCTCACGTCCACATCGGGCATTTCCTGGCTGGCAAATTCGCTGGCGCTGTACACCGAGGCGCCCGATTCGCTGACCACCACTTTTTGCGGCAGCTTCACCTCGGGGGTTCGCTCTTTCAGAGAACCCAGGCGCTGCAGCAGCTCGGCGGCCAGCCGGTCGGTCTCGCGGCTGGCGGTGCCATTGCCTATGGCAATGAGCTCCACGCCATGCTGCACGCACAAGCGCTGCAGGCTGGCCAGCGCGCCTTCCACGTCGCGGCGGGGTTCGAAAGGGTACACCGTGGCGGTGTCCACCAGCTTGCCGGTGGCGTCCACCACCGCCACCTTCACGCCGGTGCGTATGCCGGGGTCCAGCCCCATGACCGTGCGTGGGCCGGCCGGGGCGGCCAGCAGCAGGTCGCGCAGGTTGTTGGCAAACACCTCAATGGCCACGCGCTCGGCGTCCTCGCGCAGGCGGGCAAACAGGTCGCGTTCGGTAGACAGGCTGAGCTTGACGCGCCAGGTCCAGGCCACGCATTTGCGCAGCAAATCGTCGGCCGGCCGGCCCTGGTGGCTCCAGCCCAGCTGCAAGGCAATGCGGCCTTCGGCCTGTGTGGGCACCCCCCGGGGCGCGGCTTTGGCATCGGGTTCCTCGCCGGGCTGCAGCAGACGCACATCGAGCAGGTCGATGGACCGACCGCGGAACACCGCCAGTGCCCGGTGCGACGGCACGCGGGACAGCGGTTCCTGGTAGTCGAAGTAGTCGCGGAACTTGGCGTGGTCGGGGTGTTCCCCGTCCTTGCCTTCCACCTTCTTGCTGCACAGCACGCCCTCGGCCCAGAGCCATTCGCGCAACCCCTGCACCAGCCGGGCGTCTTCGGCCCAGCGCTCGCTCAGAATGTCGCGCACGCCGTCGAGTACGGCGGGCACGGTGGTGAAGTCGCTGCCGTCTTCGGCCTTCTCGGCCTTCACAAACGCCAGGGCTTCCTGGGCGGGGTCGCGGGTGGGGTCGGTAAACAGCAGGTCGGCCAGCGGTTCTATGCCGTTCTCGCGGGCTATCTGTCCTTTGGTGCGGCGCTTGGGCTTGTAGGGCAGGTACAGGTCCTCCAGTTCCTGCTTGGTAGCCGCCGTGGCAATAGCGGCCTGCAGTTCCGGCGTCAGCTTGCCCTGTTCGGCAATGCTGCGCAAGACGGCGTCGCGCCGGTCTTCGAGCTCACGCAGGTAGGCCAGGCGCTGCTCCAGGGCGCGCAGCTGGATATCGTCCAGCCCGCCTGTGGCTTCCTTCCGGTAACGGGCGATGAAGGGGACGGTGGCGCCCCCGTCGAGCAATTCGATGGCGGCCTGGACCTGTTCGGCCCGGGCGCCGAGTTCCTGCGCAATCTGCGCGGTGATGTTGGGCATGCGTGGTGCTGATGTGGTTCAGCCGCGCAAAGCCTCCCGCAGTTTCTGACCGACCTCGGGGCGGTCGCCGAACGGATCGGGCGGATTGCCTTGCGTGACCATGGCTTCCATGCGGGCCTGAACGGCCCCCAGGGCCTTGGGGTGGCTGAAGATGTAGAACTGGTTGGCAGAGATGGCGTTGAACACGAGTTGCGCCACTTCCGCAGCCGTTACTTTACCGCTACCCACGGCCTTCTCCGACATGGCCTGCCCAATGCGCTGGCTCTGCGTGGGCGCGCCACCGGCCAGTTCCCCGGGGCGGTTCCGGTGGCTCTGGCTGATGCCCGTGGGCACAAAGTACGGGCACAGCACGCTGGCGCCCACCTGGTCGGACACCAGCGACAGGTCCTGGTAGAGCGTTTCGGTCAGGGCCACCACCGCGTGTTTGCTCACGTTGTACACGCCCATGTTGGGCGGCGTGAGCAGGCCCGCCATGCTGGCGGTATTCACCACATGGCCGCGCCAGGACGGGTCGGCCTTTGCGGCGGCCAGCATCATGGGGGTGAACACGCGCACCCCGTGCACCACGCCCCAGAGGTTCACGCCCAGCACCCATTCCCAGTCGGCCACGGTGTTTTCCCACAGCAGGCCGCCTGCGGCCACACCGGCGTTGTTGAACACGAAGTGGGGGGCGCCAAAACGCGCCTGCACCGCTGCGCCCAGCGCGTCCATGGCGGCTGCGTCCGATACATCGGTGCGGCTGGCCATGACCTGAACGCCCGCGGCTTCCATTTCCTGGCGCGCCGCTTCCAGCGCATCGGCCTGCACATCCACCAGCACCAGGTTCATGCCCAGACGGGCACCAATGCGGGCGCATTCCAGCCCGAAACCCGAACCTGCGCCGGTGAGCACGGCCGTCTTGCCTTGGAAATCCTGAATCATGGGGTGTCCTTGTGGGTAGGTGGTCTTGGTGTCAAAGTGCGGCAGCGGGCCGCAGCATTTCTATGTGGTCGATGCCGTCTTCCAGGTACACGGGGCCCGAGGGCATGAAGCCGTGGGCGCCGTAGAAGGCCTGCAGGTGGGCCTGGGCGCCTATGCGCACCGGCTGCGCGCCCCAGGCAGCAAACAGTTCGGCCAGGGCACGCTGCATGAGCGTGTGGCCGAGCCCGGTGCCGCGCGCCGCCTGCGCCGTGATCACACGGCCTATGCTGGCTTCGGGGTACTTGAGGCCGGCAGGCACCAGCCGCGCGTAGGCCATGAGGGCATCTTTCGAGTCGGCCAGCAGGTGCAGGCAGTCCGGGTCGGCGTTGTCCATGTCCTGGAACACGCAGTGCTGTTCCACCACGAACACGGCGGTACGCAGTTGCAGCAGCCGGTACAGGTCCAGCGGCGCCAGAGCGCCAAAAGGCAGGCAGCGCCAGTCCAGGTTCAAACCGCCCTGCTCCGCCCCCATGCTCACACCAGCTTGACGAGCTGCTTGCCGAAGTTCTTGCCCTTGAGCAGGCCCAGGAACGCTTCGGGCGCCGCGGCAATGCCTTCGGCCACGGTTTCCCGCGGACGGAACTTGCCGCTGCCCACCAGCTCGCCGAGTTCGGTCAGTGCTTCGGGCCACACTTCCATGTGCTCGCTCACGATGAAACCTTCCACCTTCAGGCGGTTCACCAGAATGAGGGCCGGGTTGGCCAGCGGCAGCGGCTGGCCGTCGTAGCCGGCAATCATGCCGCACACCGCAATGCGGGCAAAGGCGTTGGTGCGCAGCAGCACGGCATCGAGCACCATGCCGCCCACGTTCTCGAAGTAACCATCGATGCCATTCGGGCAGGCCACCTTCAAAGCCTTGGCCAAGGACGTGTAGTCCTTGTGCTCGCGGTAGTCCACGCAGTCGTCGAAGCCCAGTTCGTTCTTCACGTAGGCGCACTTGTCCGGGCCACCGGCAATGCCCACCACGCGGCAACCGCGCGCCTTGGCCAGGGCACCCACGGCACTGCCCACGGCACCGCTGGCGGCGCTCACCACCACGGTTTCGCCGGGCTTGGGGGCAATGATCTTCACCAGGCCGTACCAGGCCGTCACGCCGGGCATGCCCACGGCGCCCAGGTAGTGGCTCAGGGGCACCTTGCTGGTGTCTACCTTGCGCAGCGCGCCAGGCACCGAGGCATCGACCACGCTGTACTGCTGCCAGCCGCCCATGCCTACCACGGCGTCGCCCACGGCATAGCGCGGGTGTTTGCTCTCCACCACCTCGCCCACCGTGCCGCCTATCATGACCTCGCCCAGCGGCTGCGGCTGTGCGTAGCTCTTGCCGTCGTTCATGCGGCCGCGCATATAGGGGTCCAGGCTCAGGTAATGGTGCTTCACCAGCACCTGGTTGTCCTGGAGTGCGGGGGTTTCGGTGGCCACCAGCTTGAAGTTGCTGGTGCTGGCTTCGCCCTGGGGGCGGTTGTCCAGAAGAATTTGCTGGTTGCTGGGCATGGTGTGGTCCTGTTCAGGGGTTGACTAGTCGGTAGAAATGCCGCCGTTCAAGGACGGTGGCGCGTTGAGTTCCTGGGCGGAGCGCGGCCCGGTGGGCAGGCGCTTCACGTACTTGAAGGTGCCACTGGCGTGGGCGCACAGCTTGCCCTGCGCATCCGTGATGCGGCCTTCGGTGAAGGCCATGGTGGCCGTGCGGTGCAGCAGCTTGCCCGTGGCCACCAGAGGGCCGCGTGCCGCCTGCATGAAGCTGGTTTTCATTTCGATGGTGACGCAGCCCGTGTCCGTCTGCACACTGCGCGCGGCGTGCGCCATCACCACGTCGAGCAGGGTCATGCTGGCCCCGCCGTGCGTCACATCGAAAGAGTTGAGGTGCTCGGGCGCGGGGTGGTAGCTGATCTGGGCCTCGCCATCGGCCATGCGGTCGAGGGTGAAACCCAGGTGCTCGACGAAGGGTATGCGTACGCTGAATTCCAAAACCGGGGCCTCCGCGTTCAGCCGCCGGTGCGGGTGCTGACGCCGCCGTCCACCGCCAGCCACTGGCCGGTGATGTGCTTGCCGGCGTCGCTGGCGTAGAGCAGGGTCAGGCCCTTGAGATCTTCGTCGTCGCCCAGACGCAGCAGCGGTGCGTGCTCTTTCAGGCGCTCCTCGCCCATGGCTTCCAGCGTGCCTTTGGTCATGCGGCTGGGGAAGAAGCCAGGGCAAATGGCGTTCACATTGATGCCGTACTTGCCCCATTCACAAGCCAGCGCGCGCGTGAAGTTGATGACTGCGCCCTTGGAGGTGTTGTAGGCCAGCGTCTGCATGTCGGGCGGGTTGCCGCCCAGGCCCGCGATGGACGCGATGTTGATGATCTTGCCGCTGCGCCGCTCGATCATGCTGTGCTTGGCGATGTACTGGCTCAGGATGAAGTAGCCACGCACGTTGAGGTTCATGACCTTGTCCCAGGCGTCCAGCGGGTGGTCCTCGGCCGGTGCGCCCCAGGCGGCACCCGCGTTGTTCACCAGAATATCCACCGGGCCCATGCGTTGCAGCGTTTCGGCGCCCAGGCGGTGGATGTCGGCCTCCTTGGCGCAGTCGGCGGCAATCCAGCGCGCATCAATACCGGCGGCTTGCAGTTCCTGCACGGCCTCTTCCAGATCGGCGGCCTTGCGGGAGGTGACCATGATGCGTGCACCGGCTTCGCCTAGCGCGTGGGCCATCTGCAGGCCCAGGCCGCGCGAGCCACCGGTCACGAGTGCGGTCTTGCCGGTGAGGTCAAAGAGTTGCTGGATGGTTCTGGCCATGGGGGTCTCCTGAAAATGGGGGTTCTTGCCGCCAGGGAGTGGCGGCGTTCAGAAAGCGTCTGCGGGCAAGGCAGCGCAGGTGTCGTCGCGCGTGGATACCACCTGCAGCCACGCGCCGATCTTGGGCAGTTCGTAGCGGAAAAAGTACCGTGCAGCGGCCAGGCGGCCCTGTGCGGTGGGCTGGCTGGATGGCGGATCGGCGGCAACCACGGCCAGCGACACATCGAGCCAGATCCACGCCAGCACCGTGTGGCCAAAGGCCTGCATGTAGGGCACGGCATTGGCCAGCGCGTCCTGCGGGTTGCCAGTGGCCCAGGCCGCGCGGGTGGCATCGCCCACCTGCTGCAGGGCGTGTTCCAGCGCGGTGGCCTGCGCGTGCAGTTCGGTGGCAGCCGGGCATGCAGATGGCTCCACCGAGCGCGCACGGCGCGCCGTGGCCAGCATACGGCCTGCCAGCAGCTGGAGGCCTTTGCCCTCTTCCATGAGCACCTTGCGGGCCAGCAGGTCGGTGGCCTGTATGCCGTGCGTGCCCTCGTGGATCATGTTCAGGCGGTTGTCGCGCCAATACTGCTCTACGGGGAAATCGCGGGTGTAGCCGTAGCCGCCGTGTATCTGTATGGCCAGGCTGTTGGCCTCCAGGCACCACTCGCTGGGCCAGCTCTTGGCAATGGGCGTGAGCACCTCCAGCAGCAGGCGGGCGTCGTCGGCCTGGGTGCCGGCAGCGGTGTGCTGTTCGTCCACTAGCCGGGCGCAGTACAACTCCAGCGCCAGGGCACCTTCACAGTACGACTTCTGGGCCAGCAGCATGCGCTTCACGTCCGCGTGACCAATGATGGGGATTTGCGGCTGCGTGGCGTCCTTGCCGCCAGCGCCCATGGGCCGGCCTTGCGGGCGGTTGCGCGCGTAATCGAGGCTGGCGTGGTAGCCCGCCATGCCCAGCATGGTGGCGGCCATGCCCACGCCAATGCGGGCCTCGTTCATCATGTGGAACATGTACTTCAGGCCTTGGCCGGGCTCGCCCACCAGATAGCCTACGGCTCCAGCGCCGGTGGGGCTGCCCGCACCCGGGCGCACCGGGTACTTGCCTTCGCCAAAGTTCAGCAGCGTGTTGGTGGTGCCGCGCCAGCCGCACTTGTGGTTCAGGCCGGCCAGGGCCACGTCGTTGCGCTCGCCGGTGAGTTGCCCGTCGGTGCCCACCATTTTTTTGGGCACGATGAACAGCGAAATGCCGCGCACGCCCGCTGGCAGCTTGCCGTCGGGGCCAGGAATCTTGGCCAGCACCAGGTGGATGATGTTCTCGGTGAGTTCGTGCTCTCCGGCGGATATCCACATCTTGTTGCCGCGCAGGCGGAAGCGCGGTCCCAGTGGGTCGGTGGCGTGGTCGTCGCCGTCCGGGGTGGCGCGGGTGGCCACATCGCTGAGCGATGAGCCTGCCTGCGGCTCGCTCAGGCACATGGTGCCCGAGAAGCGGCCCGAAAACTCGTTCAGGGCGAACACGTTGCGCTGCGCCTCGGTGCCGTAGGCCATGAGCAGGTTGGCGTTGCCCACCGACAGCATGCCCGAGCCTATGCTCACGCTGGCCATGCCAAAGAAGGCATTGCCTGCCGCCTCCACGGTGTAGGGCAACTGCATGCCGCCAATGTCATAGTCCTGCGCCGCGCTCAGCATGCCCGATTCGGCGTAGGCATCCCACGCGGCCTGGGTGCAGGCCGGCAGGATGACCTTTTCGCCGTCGAAATGCGGTTCCTGGGTGTCCACCGTGCGGTTGAACGGCGCGTACTTCTCGCGCGCAATCCGCTCGCAGGTATCCAGCACCGCATCGAAGGTTTCGCGGTTGTGGTCGGCAAAACGCTCACGCTCCGCCAGCGACTGCACCTGCAGC
>JALOSG010000251.1 GCA_025458665.1 Serpentinimonas sp. | reverse complement strand
CCGGGCAGGCGCTCCACCAGTATGTCCGCGCGGTACCACAGGCCGCTGCGCCGCTGCCGCGCGGCGCAGGGCACCGGCACGGGCAGTCCCCAGGAGCGCATGCGCTGCAATAGCCGGAATTCGGCCAGTGCGCGGCTTTGCAAGGCAGGCTGCCACAGGAAGCGGTCGCCCAGCAGGCGGCCCATGGCTCCGCCACGCTGGTAATGGCGCAGCACCATGCGTTGCGGCCCGGCGTGTCCTGCTTGACCATCCACACCGTGGCGCGGCCGCTGGCCTGGCCTTCCACGGCCTGCTGCTCCTGCCAGTGGCGGGCGTTGAACCATGGGCCGGGGATGTTGAAAAAATCGGGGTTCAGGAGCGTGGACTCTTTGCCACCAAACCCGCCAGATTGAACCGGCAGCGAGGGCGGGCGACGCGCCAGCAGCGCCTGCAGGCCCGGCAAGGTCCGCTCGCACGCGCCACCGAGCGAGGCATACACCTGCAGGGCACGAGGTCGCCATTCGGCTTGCAGGGCAGGAGCGGACAACAGGCGCAGCCAGCTTTGCGCAAGGGCAGCAGCAAGCCCCGGTGATGGCTCGCTGCCAGCTGGCGGTACCTGCACCACTTCGGCGGGGAGCAACTGGGCCACGCCTTCGTGCGCCAGGGTGCGGAAAATCACTTCGAAATTGAACACATGCGGGCCACTGACCACGGGCACGCCAAAACGCACAGCCTCCAGCGGGTTGTGCCCCCCGCGCGGTATGAGCGAGCCGCCCATGAAGACCGCATTGGCCAGCGAGAACCAGGCGGAAAGGTCGCCCATGGTGTCGAGGAGCCAGACTTCTGGAACCACGGAGGCGGAGGCGGTAGCACCGGCGGTAGCGCCAAGGTCCCCCGCTGGCGCTTCCCCCAGGATGCGGGTTTGCCGCACATAGCGCCAGCCGCCCTGCTCCAGCAACTGCGCCACGGCATCAAAGCGCTGCGGGTGGCGGGGCGCCAGCACCAGCAAGGCCTGAGCGGCGGGCCCTTCGGTGGCCTGTACCTGCCGCCACGCGGCCAGCAGAGCGGCCTCCTCGCCTTCGTGCGTGCTGGCGGCCACACAAACCGCGCGCGGACCAGCCCCGCCCTGCCCCGGTGTACTGGCGGCGTCTGCCTGCGTGCGCAGCACCTCGCGCAAACGCGCAGCCAGCACTTCGGTATGCGGCGGCACGGGCGTATCCACCTTGAGGCTACCGGTGACCCAGATGCGCGCGGGCGCCACACCCAGCGTGAGCAATTGCGCGCGCGTGTCCTCGTCCTGCACCCACCAGCCATCGACCGCACGGACGATGCCGCGCGTGAGGAACTGCCAGCGCCGGTAGTTGCGTGCAGAGCGCGCCGACAGCCGGCCGTTGGCCACCACCACGGGCACAGCCAGGCGTTCTGCCTGCGCCAGCAGTTGTGGCCAGAGTTCGGTTTCCATGAGCACCAGCAGGCGGGGCTGCACGCCCTGCAGGAAACGCCGCACCGCGCCGGGCGTATCGAAGGGCAGGTAGACGTGGTGCACGCGGGCCGCCTGCGCGGCCTGGGCACCCGGCAAGAACGCCGCCAGGCGGCGTTCGATCAACTCGGACGCAGTGGGTGAACTGCAGGTGAAGGTGATGCGCAAGGCCGGCTCAGCGGCCAGCCAGCGCTCTACCAGCGGCAGCGCGCCCGTGACTTCGCCCATGGAAGCGGCGTGCACCACCACACTGCCGCGGAATGCCTCCGGGTAGGCCACGCGGCCAGCGCGCTCGCGCCAGCGCTGGCGGTACGCGGGCACCCGGCGGCCCCGCCACCACAGGCCCACCCAGGCCAGCAGGCGCCAGCCGTGGGCCAGGACGGCGTACAGCCACAGGCCCATGCGCGTCAGCGCCAGTGCTCGGCCACCCAGGCGGTGGGCAGCACGCGCCGGTACCACTTGCCGCTGATACCGGCTATCGCATCGGGCGGGTTGGGCTTGCCGTGGAAGGCAATGATCTTGGCGCCTTCAGGAATTTGCGGCGGCACGAACCACGACCTGATGCCGCGCTGCACGCAATGCCGCTTGAAGCTGCGGCACCACGCGTCGGGCCAGTAACGCAGCTTGCCCTGGCGGGCCACGAAGCCGGTGATGTATTCCTGCTCGTTGCGCACGGTGGCCATGGCCTTCTGCGGGTTGTCGGCCAGGTGGCGCAGCGCGTCGGTGTGGGCGCCAATCTCGAAGCGGTACACCGATGTGTTGCCGGTGCCATCGGTCTTGTCCCATTCGCGAATGACGATGAACTCACCCGGCTCGTCGAAGAACTCGTCGAGGCTGCCCACAATCACCACATCGAGATCGATGAACAGCGTGGGGCCGCTCAGGTCATAGAGCGGCGCATGGAAACTGGTGAGCTTGAGCCAGCCGTGGCCAAAGGTCCAGGGCTTGCGCTCGTCGAAATCCTGGAAGCCCACCAGCGGAATGTCGTGCGCCTCGATGCCGGGGTCGATGCCCTGCTTGTCGTCGGTGAGGCAGACAAACCGGAACGGCCGCTTCAAATGGCGCGAGACCATGGAGTGCAGCCGGTTGACGTAGTCGGGGCCGTACTTGGTGCCCCATTTGATGCAGAGAACGTTGACGGTTTGCATGGTGCGTCGGGTGGGGCTGAGAAGGCTGCGGAAGACGGATAGGGGGCGGTGAACCGGACTCAGTGCGCTGCCGCGCCCACGTGGGCATCGGGCTTCACCTGCAGCAGCAGCTGCATCATGGCCTGGCGCACGCGCTCCAGCGCTTCCTCGGTCTGGCCTTCGAAGCGCAGCACCAGCACCGGTGTGGTGTTGGAGGCGCGGATGAGACCAAAACCATCGGGCCAGTCCACGCGCAGGCCGTCGATGGTGGAAACCTCGGCGGGCGCATCGAAACGCGCCAGCTGCTGGATCTGCGCCACCAGCTGGTGCGGCTCGCCTTCGGCGCAGGACACGTTGAGTTCGGGCGTGGAAAAGCTGGTGGGCAGGGCTTCCAGTACCGCCGCGGCGTCGGGGTGGCGGCTCAGGATTTCCAGCAGGCGCGCGCCCGCGTAGGTGCCGTCGTCGAAGCCGAACCAGCGCTCCTTGAAGAAGATGTGGCCGCTCATTTCACCGCCCAGCGGGGAGTCCACTTCCTTCATCTTGGCCTTGATGAGCGAGTGCCCGGTCTTGAACATGAGCGGCTGGCCACCGGCTTCGCGGATGGCGGGGGCCAGGCGCTGGCTGCACTTCACGTCGAACACGATGGTGCCGCCCGGCACGCGGCTGAGCACGTCCTGCGAGAACAGCAGCATCTGCCGGTCGGGGTAGATGTTCTGGCCGCTGGGCGTGACGATGCCGAGGCGGTCGCCGTCGCCATCGAAGGCCAGGCCCAGGTCGGCGCCACTCTTCACCAGTTCGGCCATGAGGTCCTGCAGGTTCTCGGGCTTGGACGGGTCGGGGTGGTGGTTGGGGAAGTGGCCATCGACCTCGCTGAACAGCTCGAT
>JALOSG010000250.1 GCA_025458665.1 Serpentinimonas sp. | reverse complement strand
CCAGCAAAGCCTGCAGCGCGTCGGGCACATTGCCCAATGTGGCCGACATGCCCCACACACACAGGCGGGGTTGCCAGCGGCGCAACCGGGCCAGTGCCAGCTGCACCTGCACACCGCGCTTGTTGCCCAGCAGTTCGTGCCATTCGTCTACCACCACGGCCTGCACACGGCCCAGGGCCTGCGGGGCATCTGCCCGCGCCAGCAACAGGCTCAGGCTTTCGGGCGTGGTCACCAGCACGGTCGGCAGCCGGCGGTTCTGGGCGGCGCGCTCGCCGGTTGGGGTGTCGCCGCTGCGCACCCCTGCGCTCCAGTGCGGGGCCATATCGGGCAAGGGGGCTTGCAAGGCACGCAACGTGTCGGCAGCCAATGCCCGCATGGGCGTGATCCAGAGCACCGTGAGCGGCGGGGCGGTTGAACGGTCGGCGGTGCAGCGCAGGGCTTGCAGCAGCCCCAGCCACACGGCGTAGGTTTTGCCCGCGCCGGTGGTGGCGTGCAGCAAGCCGCTGGCGCCACGGGCCATCGCCTCCCATACCTCGCGCTGGAAGTCAAACGGCGTCCAGCCGCGGGCGGCCATCCAGTCGGCAGCAGAAGGGTGCGCGGTCATGGGATCTGCCCGGGCAGCAGCGCGGCCAGGGTCTGCAACGTATCGGCGTCGTCAATGGGCTTGTCGTGCCGCCAGCGCAACATGCGCGGAAACCGCACCGCCATGCCGCTTTTGTGGCGGGGGCTGCGGGCAATGCCTTCAAACCCCAGCTCGAACACCAGCGTGGGTCGCACGCTGCGCACCGGGCCAAAGCTCTCTACCGTGGTGGCGCGGATGATGGCGTCCACCTGGGCCATTTCGGCATCGGTCAGGCCCGAATACGCCTTGGCAAAGGGCACGAGCTGGCGCCCTTCGGTGCCCGGGGGGGCGCTCCATACGGCAAAGGTGTAGTCGCTGTACACGCTGGCGCGGCGCCCATGGCCACGCTGGGCGTAGATGAGCACGGCGTCCACGCTCATGGGGTCGATTTTCCATTTCCACCAGGTGCCGTCGGCCTTGGTGCGGCCCACGCCATAGCGGCTGTCGCGGTGCTTGAGCATGAAGCCTTCGGTGCCGCGCTCGCGGGCCTGCTCACGCTGTGCCGCCAGCTCGTCCCAGGTGGCGCCCACCACCAGGGGGCTGGCCTGCAGCACCGGGTGGTTTTGCGCAGCCACGCACGCATCGAGAAGGGCTCTGCGCTGGTGCAAGGGCTGGTCGCGCAAGTCGTGGCCCGCCTGCTCCAGCAGGTCGTAGGCCAGCAGGCGCACCGGCAGCTCGCGCAACAGCTTGGGCCCCAGCGTCTTGCGGGTGATGCGCTTTTGCAGCTCGGCAAACGGCTGCGGGTGGCCCTCGCGCCACACCACGATTTCTCCGTCGATCACGGTGCCATCAGGCAAGGCATCGCCCAGCGTCACCAGTTCAGGAAAGCGCTCGGTCACCAGTTCTTCGCCACGCGACCAGACCCACGTCTGGCCCGCGCGGCGCACCAGCTGGGCACGGATGCCGTCCCACTTCCACTCGACCAGCCAGTGGTCGGGCGGGCCCAGCAGCTCGTGCAGTCGCGCCGCTGGCTCGGCCAGCGGGTGCGCCAGAAAAAACGGATACGGCTGGCCCCGTTGCACCTGTTGTTCGTGGGTGTTTTCTGGGGCGATGAGGGTCTGAAAATCAGCTCCCGTTGGCTGATGACCCACGGCGGTGTAACCCATCAGCCGCTGGGCCATGCGCTTGGCATCGAGCCCGGCCACGGCGGCCAACGCCTGCGTCACCTGCAGCTTGGACACCCCCACCCTGAAGCCCCCGGTAATGAGCTTGAAGTACACAAAACGCTGATCGTCGGGCAGCTCGGCCCCATGCTGGCGCAAGACACTGGCCTGCTGCTCGGGTGGCAAACGGCGCAGGGGGAGCAGATGGTGCGCCATCCACTCGGCCAAACCCCGCTCCACAGGCTGCTCGGCAGGCGGCAGCAGCAGCGACACGGTTTCGGCCAGGTCGCCCACTGTCTGGTAACTTTCTTCAAACAGCCAGTCGGGCAATCCGGCCACCTGCTGGGCCAGTTGGCGCAGGGCGCGGGTGGGCACCAGCTGGCGTGGCTTGCCACCGGCCAAAAAGTACACCGCCCAGGCTGCGTCATCGGCCTGCGCGTCGTTGAAATAGCGCTGCAAAGCCGCCTGCTTGTCGCGGGTAGCGGTGCCGGCATCCAGCTCGCGGTACAGCTCGGCAAAGCGCTTCACGCGGCAGGCTCCTCGGCCAAGGGGGGTGCCACCGGGTCGGCACGGTCGGCACGGTCGGCAGCATCGTCGCCCCCGTATTCGGTCTGGAAGGCCTGTGCATCCAGGCCCTGCTCGCACAGCCAGCGCACCAGCACGGGCACGCTGCCATGGGTCACGCGCACATGCTCGGCCCCGGTGGCGCCAATGGCGCGCATCAACCCGGGCCAGTCGGCATGGTCCGACATCACAAACCCCTGGTCCACGCCACGGCGTCGGCGGTTGCCGCGCACCTGCATCCAGCCGCTGGCAAACGCCACCATGGCGTCGGGGCCAAAGCGCTTCATCCACGGGGTGCCCAGGGCCGACGGCGGGGCCACCACCAAGGCCCGCGACAGGTCGGCCTTGGCCACCTCGGTAGCCCGCAGCGTGGCGGGCAATGCCACCCCTGCCGCCCGGTACACCGCATTCAGCGGCTCGACCGCGCCATGCACCACCAGCGGGCCAATCGCGGCATCTACCCCATGCAGCACCCGCTGCGCCTTGCCAAAGGCATAGCACAGCAGCACCGAGGGGCGGCCCTGCGCCGCGTTGCGTTGCCACCAGTCGTTGATCTGCGCAAACAGCACCGGCTGCGCGGGCCAGCGGTACACCGGCAAGCCAAACGTGCTTTCGGTAATGAAGGTGTCGCAGCGCACCGGCTCAAACGGCGTGCAAGTGCCATCGGGCTCGGTCTTGTAGTCGCCCGACGCCACCCACACCCGCCCCCCATGTTCGAGCCGCACTTGCGCCGAGCCCAGCACATGCCCTGCCGGGTGCAGCGACAGCCGCACGCCGTGGTGTTCAATGGCCTCGCCGTAGGCCAGCGTGTGCAGCGCAATGTCGGCACCCAGCCGCTGGCGCAACACGCCTTCGCTCAGGGTGTGGGCCAGGTAGTGGCGGTGCCCCCACCGGGCATGGTCTGAATGACCGTGGGTGATGACGGCGCGCTCGACCGGCCGCCAGGGATCGATGTAA
>JALOSG010000249.1 GCA_025458665.1 Serpentinimonas sp. | reverse complement strand
AACCCGCGTGGTGGTGGGCCTCTCCGGCGGGGTGGATTCCGCCGTGAGCGCGTGGCTCCTGAAGCAGCAGGGCTACGAGGTCATCGGCATCTTCATGAAGAACTGGGAAGACGACGACGACAGCGAGTACTGCTCGTCGCGCCAGGACTGGCTGGACGCCGCCAGCGTGGCCGATGTCATCGGCATCGACATCGAGCACGTGAACTTTGCCGCGGAATACAAAGACCGCGTGTTCGCCGAATTCCTGCGCGAATACGCCGCCGGGCGCACCCCCAACCCGGACATCCTGTGCAACGCGGAAATCAAGTTCAAGGCTTTCCTGGACCACGCCCTGCGCCTGGGTGCCGAGCGCATAGCCACCGGCCACTATGCCCGCGTGCGCCTGAACGAAACCACCGGCCGCCACGAACTGCTCAAGGGCCTGGACCCGCTGAAAGACCAGAGCTATTTCCTGCACCGCCTGAACCAGCAGCAGCTGGCGCGCACGCTGTTCCCGGTGGGTGAGTTGCCCAAGACCGAGGTGCGCCGCATTGCTGCCGAGATTGGCCTGCCGAATGCGCGCAAGAAAGATTCCACCGGCATCTGCTTCATTGGCGAGCGGCCGTTCCGCGACTTCCTGAACCAGTACCTGCACAAGGACCCGGGCCCCATCAAGGACGACACGGGCCGCGTGGTGGGCCAGCATGTGGGCCTGAGCTTCTACACGCTGGGCCAGCGCCAGGGGCTGGGCATAGGCGGCGTGAAGGGGCAGGGCGCGGCGCGCGGCGGCGGCGAACACGCGCCGTGGTTTGTGGCGCACAAGGACATGGCCAGCAACACGCTGTGGGTGGTGCAGGGCCACGAGCATGCGGGATTGTTGTCGCCAGACCTGAGTGCGCTGGATGCCAGCTGGGTGTCGGGCGAGGCACCCGCACCGGGCGCTTATGCCGCCAAGACCCGCTACCGCCAGGCCGATGCCGCCTGCACCTTGAGCCCAGCCCAGGGCGTGGCAGCAGGCTTTGCCCTGCACTTCGAGCAAGCCCAATGGGCCGCCACGCCCGGCCAGAGCGCGGTGCTGTACCAGGGCGATGTGTGCCTGGGCGGTGGCGTCATTGCCAGTGCCACGGCGGTGCAGGCGTGGGAGGTTTTCTGCAGCCGTACCGGGACCGCTACTGCAACGGGCAGACAGAAAGCGCGCAGCCGCCAGAGGCCTGCGCTGCTGAAGGCCTGAAAGCCCGGCTGGCCTTCACCGAGCCCCGAAGCGGCCTAGGCGGCGGCTTTGCCGCTGTCCACTTCCACCCTGTCGCGGCCGGCTTCCTTGGCGCGGTGCAGCGCCCAGGTGGTGCGCATGAGCCAGTCCTCCGGGCTTTCCCCGCGCTGCAGCGCCGTGACGCCAGCCGACACCGTCACCGTCAGGATGACTTCGTTCGTGTGCCGGTTGCGCAGCTTCATGCTCTTGGTGCGGGTGCGCACCCGCTCGGCCAGCTCCAGCGCTTCCTGCAGGGAGCTGTGCGGCAGCAGAATGGCAAACTCCTCTCCGCCGCTGCGTGCCGCTTTCTGTTCCGGAGCGTCCACGCTGGCGCGCAGCACCTTGCCCACGGTAGCCAGCACGCGGTCGCCCATGAGGTGGCCATGCTGTTCGTTGATCACCTTGAAGTGGTCCACATCCAGCAAGATGAGGCAGTGCGCATGGCCCAGTTCGGGCGGTGTTTTCACCAGCTCGGCCAAATGGTGGTCCATGCCGTTGCGGTTCAGCACCAGCGTCAGGCTGTCCACGAAGGCGGCTTCGCGGGCCCGGTCCAGGTCTTCCTTCAACCGTTCGATCTCGCTCTGGCTCTGGGTCACCTGTGCCTGCAGTTCGGCGGTGGAGGCGCGCATGGTGCGGGTGTGGCGCAGGGCTTCCTGCAACTGCGACTGCAACTCGTCCACATCGCTCTCGCGCAGTGCCAGGGACAATTCATCGAGCCGCGAACCCAGTGCGCCTGCCCGTTCCCCGGTGGCGCTGGCCGTTTGCGCCACGCCGCTCATCACCCGCGCAAAGTCCTGGCTGATGCGCTCCATGGTGGCTTCGTCCACCGTGGCAATGTGCTCGCGGTACAGCTTCTGTATGGAGGCATCGCCCAGCCGAGGGTCGGATTCCTTCAGCAGATCCAGCGCTTCGTTGAGCCGCGCGTTCACGCCCGCCGAATACTCGTACCACACCGTGTAGGTGATGGGGTTGAACGCCGCGTCGTGCTCGCGCATGAAGCCCAGCGCGGTGCGCAGGCACTCGGCACTTTTCTCGCGCGACTCCGTGTAGGCCATGGCGGCGGGGCTCCCCTGGGGTGATGGTGCCTTTCATTCTAGAGGCTGGGGGCGCGCCGTGCAGCTTCTGCCTCCCGCGCCTATCCTCTTGAAACCATAGCCTCAGAACGGAATGTCGTCGTCCATGTCATCGAACCCGCTGGCTGCCGGCGCGGCGGGCGCGCGCGGCGCCGCCGGGCGGGCGGCGGGAGCACCACCACCGCCACCACCCGCAGGCCGTGCCGCCGCAGCGCTGCGCGGCGCGTAGCTGCCGCCTTCTTCGCCGCCGCCGGAGGGGCCACCCATGCCATCGCGGCCACCCAGCAACTGCAGTTCCGTGGCAATGATGTCGACGGTGCTTTTCTCCACACCGGTGGCTTTGTCGGTGTAGGTGCCGTATTTCAGGCGGCCCTCCACGTAAATCGGGCGGCCTTTCTTCACGAACTCGCCGGCAATTTCGGCCAGCCGGTCGTAGAAGGTGACGCGGTGCCACTGGGTGTCTTCCACCATTTCGCCGCTGGTGCGGTCTTTGCGGCGGCTGGAGGTGGCCACGCTGACGTTGGCCACAGCCTGGCCCGAGGGCAGGTAGCGGATTTCCGGGTCGCGGCCGCAGTTGCCGACCAGAATGACTTTGTTGACGGATGCCATGGCGGGTTTTCCTCTGTGGGGGGTGTTCTGTAGATGTACGGGGGAATAAACAACAATTGTGCAGCATCTGACCGCGCGCGCCGCCGTTGCGGCGACTACCGGCACACCGCTTGCTTACACTAGGAGCCATGGCCCGGCCGGATCAGCCCGATTTCCTGGAGAACTTGCGTCACGAAGTGGTGGAGGGGCGGCACTGGCTCGACCGCGTGGTGGTCATTGGCTTTGCCGTGCTGGCTGGCCTGGCGGTGGTGATCTTCACCTGGCTGTACGACGCCGCCTTCGACCGTTTCATGCAGTTGCGCTCCAGCTACTGGTGGGCGCCGCTCATCTGGACGCC
>JALOSG010000248.1 GCA_025458665.1 Serpentinimonas sp. | reverse complement strand
TCCGGGGTGAAGCGCATGTCGTCCGTCATCTTCACTTCAATGGTCCGGCGGGCGTTCTTCGCGTCGCCGGCTATGCCCCAGGGCTTCTGTTCTTTCACCACGGGTGCGCTCCCTTGGGTGCCATGAGCTTGGGGGCCATGACCTTGCGGGCCGTGGGCGTGGGCCTGTGGCAGTGCCGTCAGGAGCAAGGTGCTCAGGCTCAGCGTGGCCACTGCGGCTGTGGCACTTCGTACAGCCGGGAGCGTGGACCGCGATGAGCAGGCTCTGAAATGGGTGTTCATATCGGCCCCGTTCAGTGGTTATGGCCCTGGGGCTTGCGCACCGAGGGCAGGGCGGCATTGGGAGCGGCCGTGGCGGCGGCTGGCACAGATGGGCGCACTGCCTCCGGCGTGGGGCCCTGGTACTCGAAGGCCACCGTGCCGGCGGGGTGCTTGTAGTCGCCAGGGTCGGAATAGTCCCCGGCGGGCTGGTTGTCGCGCACCTTGAGCAGCGTGAACATGCCGCCCATGCCCACCGGCCCGAACTGGCCCTGGCCGGCCATCATGGGGTAGGTGTTTTCGGGCAGTTCCATCTGCATTTCCTTCATGTCGTACATGCCGCGTTCGCCCATGACCATGTAGTCGGGCACCACGCGCTGTATCTGCTGCACCAGGCCGCGGTGGTCCACCCCGATCATGGTGGGCACATCGTGGCCCATGGCGCCCATGGTGTGGTGGCTCTTGTGGCAGTGCATGGCCCAGTCGCCGGGCTCGTCGGCAATGAACTCCAGCTGGCGCATCTGGCCCACCGCAATGTCGGTGGTCACTTCCGGCCAGCGCGCAGTGGGTGGCACCGGTCCGCCATCGGTGCCCGTCACCTCGAACTCGATGCCGTGGATGTGGATGGGGTGGTTGGTCATGGTGAGGTTGCCCACGCGCACCCGCACCCTGTCGTTCAGGCGCGCCACCAGCGGGTCCAGGCCCGGGTACACCCGGCTGTTGAAGGACCAGATGTTGAAGTCCAGCATGGTGTTGATGTTGGGTGTGCGGGCGCCCGGCTCCACGTCGTAGGCGCTGAGCAGGAAGCAGTAGTCGCGGTCCACTTCGTTGATGTGCGGGTGCTTCTGCCGTGGGTGCGTGACCCAGAAGCCCATCATGCCCATGGCCATTTGCGTCATTTCATCGGCATGGGGGTGGTACATGAAGGTGCCGGGGCGTTTGGCGGTGAACTCGTACACATAGGTTTTGCCCACCGGAATGGGCGGCTGGTTCACGCCACTCACGCCGTCCATGCCGTTGGGCAGGCGCTGTCCGTGCCAGTGGATGGTGGTGGCTTCGGGCAGGCGGTTGGTGACGAACAGGCGCACCTTGTCGCCCTCCACCACCTCGATGGTGGGGCCAGGGCTCTGGCCGTTGTAGCCCCACATGTTCACGTTGAAGCCCGGCGCCATCTCGCGGATGACGGGTTCGGCAATCAGGTGGAATTCCTTCACGCCGTTGTTCATGCGGAAGGGCAGGGTCCAGCCGTTGAGAGTGACCACCGGGTTGTAGGGCCTGCCAGCGCCGGTCACGCCGGGGGGCGTCCAGGGGCCGGCGGTGGCAGGGCTGGTCTGGATGACGGGCTCTGGCAGGGCGGCCAGGGCGCTGCGGCTCACGCCGGCTGCGGCCAGGGTGGTGGCGGCACCGGCCAGGGCGCGTTGGAAAAATTGTCTGCGTTCCATGGTGTGGTGTCCTTGTCAGTGGGCCGGGGCGGCGGCTGCGCCAGCGGCACCCGGGGTGCCCAGCGAAGCGCCGGCGAAGGGCAGGCCTGCCAGCACGGCGCGAAGCTGGGCGGCGGCCAGGGCAGCATCGCGCTGGCTTTGCTGTGTGGCCATCTCGCTTTGCACACGGCTGCGGGCGCGGGCCAGCAAGTCCCAGGTGCTTTTGAGCATGCCGTTGTATTGCAGCAGGGCGTCGTCCTGCAGCGCGGTCTGCAGGCGCTGTACCTCGTCGCGGTTCTGGCGGTGCAGTTGTTCGGCGGCCTGCCAGGCGCCCAGGGCCAGGCGCACGTCGGAACGGATGCGTCGCTCCAGCGCGTCGGCGTCGGCACGGGCTTGCAGGGCCTCTTCCCAGCGGTGGGGCCAGCGAGTCTGGCGCGGGTCTAGCAGCAGGGGCCACTGCGGTTCCTTGGTGGTCTGGGCGGTGCCTGCCGTCTCTGCTCCGCCGGCTCCCAGGGCGGCGCGCACTGCAGCCATATGGGTGGCTTGCATGGCAACTCTTTCCTCGGCAGACAGTCCCTGCTCGCGCTGCTCGGCGTGCAGCCTGAGCAGCGGCCATTCTGGGTGGCGGCTCAGTGCCCAGTTCTCCCAGGCCTCCGGAGGGGCGCTGGCGGGCAGAGGCAGTGTGGTGTCGACCGGGCTTAGCTCTTGCGGGAGCCGGGCTGCCAGGCTTTCAGGTGAAAGGCTGAATGAGCCGTTGGCCACCAGGCGCCACAGCGTCTCGGCGGCTTGTTGCGCTTCCTGTTCGGCCAGCAGCTTCTGCTGGCGCACGTCCCACAGCGTGAGCTCCTCGGTCATGCGGTTGGCTGCGCTGTAGTTGCCCACCACAGCCATGCGCCGGGCCAGTTCGGCGCCCGATTCTGCGGCGTCTATGGCCAGTGCCATGGAGCGGACGCGCTGCTGGGCCGCCACCGCCTGCAGCCAGGCTTGCTCCACCTCCAGCAGCGCCTCCAGCGTGCGCAGGCGCAAGGCGCTGCGCTCCAGTTGGCTCAGGCTCACCCGGCCTATCAGGTCGGGACGGTTGAGCAGGGCTTGCTCTCGTGCCTGGGCGAGTGTGAAGGGTTCCGCGGAGGCGCCCTGTGCACCGCGCGGCGTGCCGGCGAGGCGCTGTTGCTCCTGTTCCCAGCGAAGAATATCGATGTGCCCGCGCTTGAAGGCTCCTACGCCGTCGTTGGCTCCGCGCCAGTCGGGGGGTTGGACCTCTGAAGGCGCAGCAGCACCTGCAGGTGCAGGGGCGCTCTGGGTCATGGCAGAGCCGCTCGCGGCAGACAGCGCCAGCACCAGCAGCACCAGCAGCGCAGGAAGCGCAGGAAGCGCAGGAAGCGCAGGCAGCGCGAGGGCCACAGGACTCTTGGCCCGCGCTGCAGGAAAGAAAGGAAACATACCGATCTCCGGAAAACACTCGACATCGCGTCCTTGCCGTCAGATAGCTGGGCAACGGACGCACTGAGGCCAGGAAGATCAGAAGATGGGTGGCTTGAAGAAGGAGGCCGCAGGCCCCAGGTCCATGGGGCTGCCGCC
>JALOSG010000247.1 GCA_025458665.1 Serpentinimonas sp. | reverse complement strand
TCCGGCGGTGGTGGCCAGCTGGTTGGCCGTGCGGGCCGAGTCGGCCGACTGCCGTATGGCGCCCGACATCTCTTCCATGCTGGCGGCTGTTTCCTCCAGGTTGGAAGCCGACTGCTCCGTGCGCGCGCTCAGGTCGTTGTTGCCATCGGCAATTTCGCGTGCTGCCACGGTAATGCCATCGGTTCCCCTGCGCACATCGGCCACCACATGCACCAGTTGCTCGCGCATGGCATTGAGTGCCAGCATCATGGCGCCGAACTCGTCGCTGCGGTCCACCTTCAACGTGGCGGTCAGGTCCCCGGTGGCAATGCGCTCGGCAAAGCCCACCGCCTGCTGCAGCGGCGAACGGATACTGCGGATGAGGAAATAAGCGCCCACCACAATCAGCACCACCAGCACACCCACCATGCTGGCCGCCACCGCCACGTTGCGCGCGCGGCGCTCTGCAAACCCACTTTGCGCCGCGCCGAGTTCCTGGCCCTGCAAGGCAGCAAACTCGTTGAGGCTGGCCACGTAAGGGGGTACCAGGGTGTTGAAGCGCTGGCGGATTTCCTCCTGCGCGCCCGCCACATCACCGGCCTGGGTCAGCTCCCGCGCGCGGCCGAGAGATGCCAGAACGCTCTGGCGTTGCTGGCCAATCCGGTCCATGAGGGCGCGCTCCTGAGCAGACAGGGGCATGGCTTCCAGCCGCTTCTGCACCTCGGTAATGGCTGCCACACCCGCTGGAATCAGGTCTTTGTACAAGGCATCAATGGCCGGGCTGTTGCTGATGACTTGCGCCTGCACACGCGTCACGTTGGTCTCGGTCAGCCCGGCCCAGCGCGTGGCCAGCTGCACCTTCTCTGTCATGGTCTGTAGCACCTGCTCCGACTCTGCCGTGAGCCGCGCCGAGTTGATGGCAGTGATGGCGATGACCGTGGCCAACGCCACCACAATGAGCCCGATAGCCAGCCAAAGCTTGCCCCCAACAGAGATGTTTCCGATGGTTTTCATGGTGGAGCCCCAAGTAGGAATCAGCAGTTTTCGCACTATAAACATTTTTCTGCAAACTACGATGACAGCGGAGCCAGCTCGGCCCGCCAGCCGTCGGCTTACAGCGTTTTCTTCATGGCCTGGGCCATGGCGGTATGCCCGCGCTGCTCCAGCACCTCTGCCGCACCCGCACGGTCCCGCCGCTCGCGGTTCTGGCTCATCTTCACCTTGCCCACCAGCGAGGTGATGGTGATCTCCAGCCCCACGATGTTGGAGAGCATGGTGTCGATGTATTCGGGCGGGGAATCGCCCATCTTCCAGGGCCGGGGCTCGCTGGCTTCGTGGGTGCGGGTAAGCAGGGACACGTTGCGGCGCACGAAACGCTCCTGGTCGTGCACCGTGACCACACCGTGGGCGTGCACCACCTCGTAGTTCCACGTGGGCACCAGGCGGTGGGTTTCGTGCTTGCTGGGATACCAGTTGGGGGAAATGTAGGCTTGCTCGCCACGGAACACCACCATCACCTTGGTGCCTGTGGGGCAGCGCTGCCACACGGAGTTGGCCCGCGCCACGTGGGCGCTCAGAGTACCCAGGGGGGCTTGATCGTTCGCTTCGGTGTCCAGGCGGAAGGGGATGTGATCGGCATCCAGCGCCCCCTCGGTGAGCGTCACCAGCATGCCCAGTGGGTAGGCCCGGACGATACGGTGCAGTTCCTCCGGGCGGTTTTCAACAAAATGGTCGGGCAGGTACATGGTGTGCGGGGCTGCGGAATGTGTGGGGCGCCAGCCGCCATTAAACCGGAAACCCCAGACATGCCGGGCCGGCACACCCAGCCCATAATGGGTTATGGACACACGCCTCCTTGCCCCACCCGCCAGATTCCGCTCGGCCTTGCCCGGCCTGGCGCTTTTGTTGGCCATGCTGGCGGCGCCTGCCTGGGCATCCATCGATGTGCGCTTCATAGAAGGCGCCCCCAAGGACCGCTTCGAGATCACCCACCGGGGCGCCTGCACGCTGAGCGATGTGCGCCTGGTGATCGACCTTGCCCCTTCGGCTGCCGGTTTGATATTCGACACCACCGCCACGGGAGCCGGCGTCGATGTATTCCAGCCGTTCGAGCTGGTGGAGGGCGCCGATGCGCTGACCTCCCACACCCCAGTGAATGACGGCGACAGACAGGTGGAACTCTCGGTCAAGCGCCTTGCCCCCGGCACACGCATCGCGTTCACGGTCGATGTGGACGACACCCTGGGCCAGCGCGGCATCACCATCGCCGGGTCGGAAATTCAGGGCGCTGCGGTCCGCGTTCTGGCCTCAGGATTTACCGCGACAGGCCGCTTTTCTGCCCAAGGCGATGGCCAGGCTGCCACCCCACCCTGCCGCTGACCCTGGCCCGCCGCCCCATATTGCCGTTTCTTTACCACCCACTCAGGAGACAACCGTGATCAACCACATCATGCTGGGCAGCAACGACATTGAGCGTTCCAAACGTTTCTACGACGCCGTTCTGGGCGTGCTGGGCGCAGGCGAACCCATGCGCAACATAGGCCCCACCGGCAAGACCCGCCTGTTCTACCGCCACGACGGCTCTACCTTCTGCCTGACCGAGCCCCTGGACGGCCAGCCAGCCACTGCGGGCAACGGCGGCACCATAGGCTTCAAGTGCAGTTCGCCCGAGCAGGTGCTGCAGTTCCACGACGTGGCCGTGGCCCATGGCGGCACCTCCATCGAAGATCCCCCCGGCCTGCGCTCCGGCAAGATGGGATCCATGCACCTGGCCTACGTGCGCGACCCGGACGGCCACAAACTCTGTGCACTGTTCCGGGTTTGAAGAGGCGCCAGTTCCGGGAAGGGGCAGAGCCCTGCGCTGTAAGAAAGCCGCTTCCTCGCTGACTGATCGAGGAGCGCTATAGCAAGTTTTGGCCAGTTTTGGCCATTTTTGGCGTCTGCGCGCGATTCAACGGGGGCTGGGCCAGTACCCCTCCGAGGAGAACACAGCCATGTCCCGATTCTGCATTGTGGTTCTTTGCCTCCTGCTATCCGCCTGCGCGGGCCCGGTGTTTGATGCGGGCAAGACCGAGACCGTATTGCGGCTGAGCAAGGCGTGGGTAGATGGGCGGCAGGTTGAATACGTCGTCACCGATGTGTCGGACCTCAAGATGGCCCAGGCGATCGGTGTGAACTACGTGCCGCGGTTGACCCATGCCCTTGCAAGAACCGGGAACCGCTCCCTGCTGGAGCGGGTGTACAAGTTCTCGCAGAACGAACAGATCAGTGTTTTTCAGTC
>JALOSG010000066.1 GCA_025458665.1 Serpentinimonas sp. | reverse complement strand
CGGATGTCGCACACATCGGTCAGGGGGTTGGTGGGGGTTTCGGCAAACAGCAGGCGCGTGTTGGGGCGCAACGCGGCACGCCATTCGGCCACATCGGTTTGCGACACGAAGGTGCTCTCCACCCCGAATTTGGCCATCTCGGTGCCGATGAGCTTCACCGTGGAGCCAAACACCGACTGCGAGCACACCACATGGTCGCCGGCGCGCAGCAGGCCCATGCACAGCAGCAACACCGCCGACATGCCGCTGGACGTGCCGATGCAAGCCTCGGTGCCCTCCATGGCGGCCAGCCGCTTTTCCATGCTGGCCACCGTGGGGTTGGTGAAGCGCGAGTAGATGTAGCCGTCTTCCTCGCCGGCAAAGCGGCGCGCAGCGGTTTCGCTGTCGGGCTGCGTGAAGCTGGAGGTGAGGTAGAGCGATTCGGAGTTCTCGCCGTACTGGCTCTTGTCCACCGCCATGCGCACGGCCAGCGTGTCGCGGTGCAGGGTGGCGGGGTCCAGCGGGGCGCGTATACCCCGGCGTGTCTGTTCGGGTTGGTCACTCATGGTCAGGCTTCCTGCTGGGCACCGCTGGGGTTGGGCAGCGTCAGGCGGGAGGTGTCGGTCTGGTCTTCCTCGGCGCCGCCCACGCGCTCGCCGTTGATGCGCGCTACGTCGTCCGAGGTGATGTCCCCAGTCACGTAAACGCCATCGAAGCACGAGGCCTCGAAGCCTGTGAGCTGCGTGCTCAGACTGCCCACTGCGCGCTTCATACCGTCCACGTCCTGGTAAATGAGCGCATCGCAACCAATGATCTGGCGGATCTCTTCCACCGTGCGGTTGTGTGCCACCAACTCGGTCTTGGTGGGCATGTCGATGCCGTACACATTGGGATGGCGCACCGGCGGCGCAGCGCTGGCCAGGTACACCTTGTTGGCCCCTGCGTCGCGTGCCATCTGCACAATCTCGCGGCTGGTGGTGCCGCGCACGATGGAGTCGTCCACCAGCAGCACGTTGCGGCCCTTGAATTCGCTGGCAATGACGTTGAGCTTCTGGCGCACCGACTTCTTGCGCACCGACTGCCCCGGCATGATGAAGGTGCGGCCCACATAGCGGTTCTTCACGAAGCCTTCGCGGTAGGGCTTGCCCAGCAGGTGGGCCAGCTGGGTGGCGCTGGGGCGGCTCGATTCCGGGATGGGAATGACCACGTCGATCTCGTTCGGCGGCACGGTGGAGACCACGCGCTTGGCCAGCGTCTCGCCCATGTTCAGGCGGGCCTGGTAGACCGAAATTCCGTCGAGCTGGGAGTCGGGGCGGGCCAGGTACACGAACTCGAAAATGCAGGGGAAGAGCTGCGGGTTCTCGGCGCACTGCTCGTGGAAGATTTCACCGTCCAGGTTCACGAATACGGCTTCACCGGGCGCAATGTCACGCTCCAGCACATGGCCGGTGCCCTCCAGGGCCACCGACTCGCTGGCCACCATGACGCTGCTCTCTTTGGCGCCCGCCGGGCTGCGGCCTATGCACAGCGGCCGTATGCCGTAAGGGTCGCGGAAGGCCAGCAAACCATGGCCCGCAATCAGGGCCACCACCGCGTAGGAACCACGGATACGGCGGTGCACAGCGCGCACGGCGGCAAACACATCGGACGGTTGTAGCGGTACGCCGCGCGTGGCCTTTTCCAGCTCGTGGGCCAACACGTTGAGCAGCACCTCGGAGTCGCTCTCGGTGTTGATGTGGCGGTGGTCGAGCTGGAACAGATCCTGTTTCAGGGCCTGCACGTTGGTGAGGTTGCCGTTGTGCGCCATGACCAGGCCAAACGGCGCGTTCACGTAGAAGGGCTGGGCCTCTTCCTCGCTGTAGGCATTGCCCGCCGTGGGGTAGCGCACCTGACCGAGGCCGCAGTTCCCCGGGAGTGCGCGCATGTTGCGGGTGCGGAACACATCGCGCACCATGCCCTTGGCCTTGTGCATGGCAAACTTGCGGTCGAGCTGTGTGACGATGCCCGCCGCATCCTGGCCACGGTGCTGCAACAGCAGCAGCGCGTCGTAAATCAACTGGTTCACCGGCGTCTGGCTGACGACGCCCACAATTCCGCACATGGCTAGGTCCTTAAGGGAAATACTGCGCCAGCTGGGCTGGCATGGCGCTCTTGATCGTGTGAAGTCCGGCCAGCAGCCATTCTGCGCCCACGGAAGCCTGCCACGCAGGCTCTTCCTTCAGCGGCGTCATGTGCACGAACACGGCCACCGCCAGCAAAATGACCACGCCACGCAGCAAGCCAAAGGCGCCGCCCAGGGTCCGGTCAACCGGGCGCAGGCCCACGCCTTCGATGAGTTTTTTCACCAGCCACGCCAACAGCCCGGCGCCGAAGGCTACGGCCACGAACACCACCACAAAACCCGCCGCGTAACGCAAGGGCTCGGCGGTGTCACCCAGTGGCAGCATTGCGGCTGCGTCATCGGCAAACCACTGCGCCAGAAAGAAGGCCGCAATCCAGCCAGCCACCGACAGCACCTCGAACACCAGCCCGCGCCACAGGCCAATGGCCACCGAAACCAGCAACACCACCAGCAGGAAGATGTCTACTGGCGCCATTACAGGGTGAGGATGACCGCAGGCAGATCGAGCGCCTTCACGCGTTCGGCCGCGCGCTCGGCCTCGGCCCGGGAATCGAAGGGGCCGATCCGCACTCGGGTGCGCGGACCGTCGGCGGTTTGCGCCACCTGGGCATAGGTACGCAGGCCCGCGCGCTCCAGCCGGTTGCGCACTTCCTGGGCACGGCGGGTATCGGCGTAGGCACCCACCTGCACCACGAGGCGGGCGCCGGTGGTGGCGGCCGGGGCGGCGGGAGACACAGGGGAAGCGGCTGCTGCCGGGGCAGCCGGGGTGGCTGGGGCCGGCGGCGCGGCTGGCGCAGGGGTCGGGGCCGGCGCAGCCGGAACCGAGGGCGTGACAGGCGCAACGGGCGATTTGGAGGCGATGGGCGACGGTGCCGGTGCCGGTGCGGATGCTGGTGTTGGTGCGGGCACAGGGGCAGAAGCGAGCGCCTGGGGTGTGGCCTGGGCCACGGCCACGGGTGAACCGGGTTCAGCGTTGTCGGCAGGCGCCGGCACACGCGCCTCGTCGGCAGAGGCAGAGGGGGAGGCGCTGCTGTCGGCCACCGCAGGCAGAGGCAGCGGTGCTGCCTCCGTGCGCGAGGGAATCTCTATGGCCACATCGACCTGCACGGGCCGGGGCTGTGCATCGAACAGCAGGGAGAAGCCCACGATGCCGGCCACCACCAGCACGGTGGCACCAATCAGGCGGTGCCGGGCGCGCCGGCGTACCGTCTCGATGGTGGGTGGCTGCGCTGGGCCGGAGGGGCCCTGCCCACGGGGACGGAGATTGAACATGCGCCGTGTTTCTGGTCGGTGGGGGTCGTGAACTGCGGGGTCTTCCAGGGGTTAGCGGCGCTGCCGTCAACCGCCTTCAGGCCGCAAATGTTTGGCCGAAAGCCGGGGAGTGCCGTGCTCCAGGATGCCCCCCACGGTGTAGAAGGAACCGAAGGCCACGATTCTATCAGCCGGGTCTGCGGCCGCTACGGCGGCGTCGAGCGCAGCCATGGGGCCCGCGAAGCACTGCGCGGTAGCGTCGGGGCGCTGGTTTACCGCCTGCCAGCGCTCGGTCAGCTGCGCTGCGGTGGCCGCGCGCGCCGTGGGCAAGTCGCAGAAATACCAGCGGTCCACCAGTGGCCCTACGCGCTGGAACATGGCAGCCAGGTCCTTGTCGGCCATGGCACCAAACACCGCGTGGGTCACGGGGTAGAAGCCCATGGCGTCGAGGTTTTCTGTGAGGGCCGCCACCGCATGGGGGTTGTGGGCCACGTCCAGTACCAGAGCCGGCTGGCCGGGCACGATCTGGAAGCGCCCTGGCAGCTCCACCATGGCCATGCCAGTGCGCACCGCCTGCGCCGTCACCGGCAGCCGGGGGTGCAGGGCCTCCAGCACCGCCAGCACGCCGGCCGCGTTCACCAGCTGGTTGGCGCCGCGCAAAGCCGGGTAAGCCAGCCCGCTGAAACGGCGGCTGCGCCCGGTCCAGCCCCATTGCTGCTGGTCACCGGCAAAGTGGAAATCATGACCCAGGCGCCACAGGTCGGCGTCGATTTCCCGTGCGCGGTCCAGCACGCTCTGGGGCGGCAGCGGGTCGCTCACCACCACCGGGCGGCCGGTGCGCATGACGCCCGCCTTCTCGTAGCCTATGGTCTCGCGGTCGGGGCCCAGAAACTCCTGGTGGTCCAGGTCCACGCTGGTGATGACGGCGCAATCGGCATCGAACACGTTGACGGCATCCAGCCGCCCGCCCATGCCTACCTCCAGCACCAGCACATCGGGCTGCTGGCGGGCCAACGCCATCACGATGGCCAGGGTGGTGAACTCGAAATAGGTGAGCGCAACCTCCGGACTGGTCCGTCGCGCCCGCTCCACCTCGGCGAAGGCGGGCACCAGCAACTCGGCTTCCAGCGGTACGCCCCGAAAACGCGCCCGCTCCTCGAACCGCACCAGGTGCGGCGAGGTGTAGAGCGCGACGCGCCAGCCAGCTTGCTGGTAAATGGATTCCAGTAGGGCGCAAGTCGACCCTTTGCCGTTGGTACCCGCCACCGTGACGATGGGGCAAGCCGGCTTCAGCCCGCTGCCGCCCTCCAACCTCTGGGCCACGGTGCGCACACGGTCCAGCCCCAGCTCTATGGTCTTGGGGTGCAACTGCTCCACGTAGGCCAGCCAGCCCGGAAGGTCTGCTGGAAGGTCGGCCGGGAACCCGGGCGTGGAGGCAGGGTGGGAAGAGAGTTCAGACATGGGGCGTATTTTCGCCTTGCGGCACAATGCCCGCATGACCAAGGTTTACGGAATTCCGAACTGCGACACGGTGAAGAAAGCGCGCGCCTGGCTCACCGAACACGGCGTGAGCCACCAGTTTCACGACTTCAAGAAGCAGGGGCTGAGCGAGGGCACGCTGCGGGCGTGGTGTGCCCAGCTCGGCCATGAGGCGCTGGTGAACCGGCGCGGCACCACCTGGCGCGGGCTGGACGCCGCCACCCAGGCCCAGGCTGCCACCGAATCGGGCGCCTGCAGCCTGATGCTGGCCCACACCAGCGCCATCAAGCGCCCCGTGGTGGAATGGCCGGACGGCACCACCACCGTGGGCTTCGATGCGGCGCAGTGGGCCCGCCTGCTTCCCCTAAAATAAGGGGTTGCGCCCAGCCCTGGGCACCTTGTTTTTTCAACCCCACCCGATCCCGACTTTCCCGCTGCCGCGTGCCGGTGGCGGCCTGTTCGCAGCGCTTCACCCCATGACCACCCAGAAAATCGACGGCGTGTCCGTCCAGACCCAGGCCAACGTGTATTTCGATGGCAAGTGTGTGAGCCACAGCCTCACCTACCCCGACGGCACCCGCAAATCGGTGGGTGTGGTGCTGCCCGCCACCCTCACCTTCGGTACCGACGCTTCCGAGATCATGGAATGCGTGGCCGGCGGCTGCGAGTACAAACTGGCCGGCACGGACCAATGGGTCAGCGTAGCCCCCGGCGATGCGTTCAAGGTCCCCGCGCAATCGAGCTTCGACATCCGCGTTGCCGAAGCCTTCCACTACATCTGCCACTACGGTTAAAGCCATGTCCACCATCCTGCAGCAACTGCCCACGGGCGAAAAAGTCGGTATCGCGTTCTCGGGCGGCCTCGACACCAGTGCAGCCCTGCTCTGGATGCGGCAAAAAGGCGCCCTGCCCTATGCCTACACGGCCAACCTGGGCCAGCCCGACGAGCCCGACTACGACGAGATTCCGCGCAAGGCCATGGCCTACGGCGCGCAGAAGGCCCGGCTGATCGAGTGCCGCCCGCAACTCGCGGCCGAGGGCATTGCCGCGCTGCAGAGCGGCGCCTTCCACATCAGCACCGCCGGGATCACCTACTTCAACACCACGCCCATCGGGCGCGCGGTCACCGGCACCATGCTGGTGGCTGCCATGAAGGAAGACGATGTCCACATCTGGGGCGATGGCAGCACCTACAAGGGCAACGACATCGAGCGCTTCTACCGCTACGGCCTGCTGACCAACCCGTCCCTGCGCATCTACAAGCCCTGGCTGGACCAGCAGTTCATCGATGAACTCGGTGGCCGCAAGGAGATGTCGGAGTTCATGGTGGCCGCCGGCTTCGACTACAAGATGTCGACCGAGAAGGCCTACTCCACCGACTCCAAAATGCTGGGCGCCACGCACGAGGCCAAGGACCTGGAGTTCTTGAACAGCGGCATCCGCATCGTCAACCCCATCATGGGCGTGGCGTTCTGGAAAGACGAAGTGGAAGTGAAGCGCGAGGAAGTCACCGTGCGCTTCGAGGAAGGCCGCCCCGTGGCCCTGAATGGCCGCGAATACCCGGACCTGGTGGAACTGATTCTGGAGGCCAACCGCATTGGCGGGCGCCACGGCCTGGGCATGAGCGACCAGATCGAGAACCGCATCATCGAGGCCAAGAGCCGCGGCATTTACGAGGCCCCCGGCCTGGCGCTCCTGTTCCTGGCCTACGAGCGTTTGGTCACCGGCATCCACAACGAGGACACCATCGAGCAATACCGCATGAACGGCCTGAAGCTGGGCCGCCTGCTCTACCAGGGCCGCTGGTTCGACCCGCAAGCCATCATGCTGCGCGAGACCGCACAGCGCTGGGTGGCGCGCGCCATCACCGGCGAGGTGACGGTGGAACTGCGCCGCGGCAACGACTACTCCATCCTGAACACCGAGAGCCCCAACCTCACCTACCACCCGGAGCGCCTGACCATGGAGAAGGGCGCTTCCATGTTCTCCCCGCGCGACCGGATTGGCCAGCTCACCATGCGCAACCTCGACATCGTGGACACGCGCGACAAGCTGGGCATTTACGCCAACTCGGGGCTGCTGGAGCTGGGCAAGGGCAGCGATTTCCTCAAGCTCGGGGAGTAAACCCCCCGGGCTTCAGTGGCGGAAGTGGCGCACGCCCGTGGTCACCATGGCCACGCCGCGCTCATTGGCCGCGTCGATCACTTCCTGGTCGCGCATGGAGCCGCCGGGCTGAATGACGCAGGTGGCGCCTGCGTCCACCACCACATCGAGGCCGTCGCGGAAGGGGAAGAAGGCATCGCTGGCCACCGCCGTGCCTTGCAGGCTCAGCCCGGCGTGCCCCGCCTTGATGCTGGCAATGCGCGCCGAGTCCAGGCGGCTCATCTGCCCGGCGCCCACGCCCACGGTCATGCCGCCCTTGCAGAACACAATGGCGTTGCTCTTCACGTACTTGGCCACCTTCCAGGCAAACAGCAGGTCCTGCAGTTCTTCCGGGCTGGGTTGCTTCACGGTGACCACCTTCAGGTCGGCCAGCGTCATCTCGTGGTTGTCGGCGCTTTGCAGCAACATGCCGGAACCCACGCGCTTCACATCCACCGCGTTGCGGCCTTGCGCCCAGTCGGTCTGGCCGCCCGATGCGGGCAGTGCAATCTTCAGAATCCGCACATTGGCCTTGGCCTTGAACACGGCCAGCGCCTCGGGCGTGAAGTCGGGTGCCATGAGCACTTCCACGAACTGCTTGACCACCTGCTGCGCAGCCACGCCGTCGAGCGTGCGGTTGAAGGCAATGATGCCGCCGAAGGCGCTGGTCGGGTCGGTCTGGAAGGCTTTGCTGTAGGCCTCCAGCGGGTCCTGGCCCACGGCCACACCGCAGGGGTTGGCGTGCTTCACGATGACGCAGGCCGGCGCCTCAAAGCTCTTGACGCATTCCCACGCGGCATCGGCATCGGCGATGTTGTTGTAGCTCAGCTCCTTGCCCTGCAGCTGCTCTGCCGTGACCAGGGAGCCCGGTGCCGGGTGCAGGTCGCGGTAGAAGGCAGCCTGCTGGTGCGGGTTCTCGCCGTAGCGCAGGTCTTGCAGCTTCACAAAGCGGCCGTTGCTCTGGCCAGGGAAGGCCAGCCGTGCCGGGGCAGCGTCACCGGCCGGCACGCCGGCACTGGTGTCCACGGAAGACAGGTAGTCGCTGATGGCGGCGTCGTAATTGCTGATGCGGTTGAACGCCGCCACGGCCAGTGCAAAGCGCGTGGCTTCCGATACGCCGCCAGCGGCCTGAAGTTCTGCCAGCACACCCGCGTACTGGGACGCGTCGGTCAGCACTGCCACGTCTTTCCAGTTCTTGGCCGCAGAGCGCACCATGGCCGGGCCACCAATGTCGATGTTCTCTATGGCGTCGGCCAGCGTACAGCCCGCGCGGGCCACCGTGGCCTCGAAGGGGTAGAGGTTCACCACCAGCAGATCGATGGGGGCTATGCCATGCTGCTGCAGCGCAGCCATGTGCTCGGGCAGATCGCGCCGCGCCAGCAGGCCGCCGTGCACCATGGGGTGCAGCGTTTTCACGCGGCCATCGAGCATTTCCGGAAAGCCGGTGACTTCGGCCACCTCGGTCACCGGAAGACCTGCTTCGGCCAACAACTTGGCAGTGCCCCCGGTGGAAATGAGCTGCACGCCCAGGGTGTGCAGGGCGCGGGCGAAATCGAGGACGCCGGTCTTGTCGGAAACCGAGAGCAGAGCTTTCATGGCAGGGGACCTGGGTAGGATTGGAAGATGATGGAAAAGTGAGTGGACCCGGGCAGGTTCGCCACGGAGCCCTGGCCGGGCCTGGGGTAGGCCGGATCAATCGGCCAGACCGTGTTCAATGAGTTTCTTGCGCAGGGTGTTGCGGTTCAGCCCTAGCCACTGCGCAGCCCGGGACTGGTTGTGCTGGGCCTGTGCCATCACAGCTTCCAGCAGCGGCTTTTCAACGGCGCGCACCAGCATGCCATGCATGTCGGAAGGTTCGGTGCCATTGAGGTCGCGGAAGTAGGCTTCCACGTTGTCGCGCACGCAGTCTTGTAGTTGTGTATTGCTCATGCCGCCTGTTTCCACGCCTGCTCCTCGCAGGCTTCAAAAAAATCTTCCACCACGCGCAATTGGTCTTCGCAGCGCTCTGCCCGGTTGATGTGTTCGCGCAGCAGCGCCACAGCCGCCGGGTGGCCAGGCAAGGACCTGGCATACCAGCCCAGGTGCTTGCGCGCCGTGCGCACGCCGGTGAATTCGCCGTACAGCGCGTAGTGCTCGTGCAGGTGTTCCAGCATGAGGGCGCGCAATTCGGTGGCGCTGGGCGGCGCCAGGTGCGTGCCGGTGTCCAGGAAGTGGGCCACTTCGCGGAACAGCCAGGGGCGGCCCTGCGCAGCACGCCCTATCATGACCGCGTCACACCCCGTGCGCGCCAGCACATCGCGGGCGGCTTCGGGGCTGTCGATGTCGCCGTTGGCCACCACGGGAATGCGCAGCACCGCCTTGATGGCGGCCACGGTATCGTGTTCGGCCTGGCCCTTGTAGCCCTGCTCGCGGGTGCGCCCGTGCACGGTGAGCATGCGTATGCCGGCGGCTTCGGCAGCGCGCGCCAGCTGCGGCGCATTCTTGTGGCTGGCACACCAGCCGGTGCGCATTTTCAGGGTCACCGGCACACCATGGGGCTCGGCGGCAGACACCACCGCCTCCACAATGGAGAGCGCCAGCGCCTCGTCCTGCATGAGCGCGGAGCCTGCCCACTTGTTGCACACCTTCTTGGCCGGGCAGCCCATGTTGATGTCGATGATCTGGGCCCCGCGATCGATGTTGTAGCGGGCCGCATCGGCCATCATCTCGGCGTCGGTGCCAGCAATCTGTACGGCAATGGGGCCGCGCTCACCGTCGTGGTTGGCGCGCCGGGAGGTTTTCAGGCTGTCCCGCAATTCGGGCCGGGAAGTCACCATTTCGCTCACCGCGTAGCCCGCGCCCAGGCGCTTGCAGAGGTTGCGGAACGGCCGGTCCGTGACGCCTGCCATGGGTGCCACGAACAGCCGGTTGGGCAGCGTGTGGGGACCTAGGTTGAGGGACATGGAGCGCGGCGGTGGTGGGCTTGGACTCCGGTGGAGCAGGCGCCGCCGGAGGAAAAAAAACGGCCGACGGTGGCGTCGGCGCGTTGCTCAAAAACTGGGCAGATTGTAGCGCCTGCCCATCGCCGCGTCACGCGGGCCATTCGCCCCGGCCAACCCGTGCGTGGGCGGGCGCTGTCTATACTCGCGTCGCATGGAAGCGTGGATCTGGTCTTTGCTCAAGACCTTCAGTTTGCCGGAGTTCGGGCTCAGCACCGTCTTCGTGGTGGCCTTCATTTCGGCCACGCTGTTGCCCATGGGATCGGAGCCTGTGCTGTTCGGTCTCATCAAACTGAACCCGGAGCTGTTCTGGCCCGGGGTGCTGGTGGCCACCGCGGGGAACACGCTGGGTGGGGCGGTTTCGTGGGCCATGGGGCTGGGCGCTCACCAGGCGGTGGACAAATGGCGCGGCTCAGCCACGCACGTGCGCGCACTGAACTGGCTGGAACGCTTTGGCCCCAAAGCCTGCGTGCTCTCGTGGTTACCCGTGGTGGGCGACCCGCTGTGCGCGGTGGCCGGCTGGCTCAAGTTCCCGTTCTGGCCGTGTGTGGCCTACATGGCCCTGGGCAAGTTCCTGCGCTATGTCACCATGACGGCTGGGCTGCTGTGGCTGTTCCCGGGCAGCCTGAGCCTGCCCGGCTGACCCGGTCCCGGCCGTTTCAGGCTACCTGGGCTGCAATCAGGTCTGGGACACTGGCAGCGCTGCCCAGCGCCTGCTCAATGAGTGGCGGCAGATCGGTCATCATTTGCCCCTTGGACACCACGTCCACGCCCTTGAGCGCGTAGGCATGTTTCTGGAGGTCTGCGCCCTCGAGAGACGTCAACACCACCAGCTTGCAGGTACCGAACAGTTCGTGCCGGCGCAGCCCGGTGATCAGCGTCGCGCCATCGATGCCGGGCAGCAGAATGTCCACAATCAGAAGATCGGGCTGCAAATGCCCGAACAGCACCAGGCCACTGATGCCGTCGCTGGCAACATGAAACTCCACCCCGGGGAAACGTTGCGCCATGAGCGCTTCCACCATGGTTTGCGAGTAAGTGGAATCTTCAATGAGGAGCACCCTGGGCCGGGCCGCCCCCCGCTGCGCACGCCGCTGAGACAGGCTGCGTGCCACGGTGTTGCGCGAACCCAGAGGCGTGTCTGTGTTGCCCTGGTGGGATTGCAGCCAGCGTTCCAGCGACTCTCGGGTGATGCGGCGATGCCCGCCGGGCGTCTTCCAGGCTTGCAGGTCTCCACGGTCCACCATGAGCTGGATGGACCGGACCGCCATGCCGAGGAATTTCGCTACTTCTAGGGTAGTGAAGTAACTGGCGTTACCGAGATCGGAAGTAGATAGTTCTGTCACACCCATCATTTTGCATCAGATCGGGGGAAAGGTGCACCACGTTGGACCAACGGCGGTGCAAGGAGTTGTAAAAAACGCGTGGTCGGCGGGCGCCGCCAGCCTGGGAGGATGGCTCGGAATCAGGACTTCATAAGCCGGCTCCAGCCGTCCAGCCCGAGCTGGCGCAACGTAGCCAGATTGCGCGCGACGATGGCTTCGGCACTGTCCCCGGTCTGGGTGGCGCGCTCCACGCTGGCCTCGCGCAGCAAATGCAACACCGCATAGGGCGCACGGTTGGTGTAGTGGCTCATGTCTTCGGGCGGCTCGCCGTCGAACACGAAGTCGGGGTGGAAGGGCGCCACCTGGATTTCGCCTTCCAGTTCGTGCTCCTGCAGCACTTCGTCCACCACGTTCAGAAAGTCGTTGAAAACAAAGAAATCGGGGAACAGGGTGGGGTGTACCAGCAGCGTGGTCTCCAGTTCCTCGGGCGGCGTGTCGCGCAGGCGCAGCAACTCGGCATCCAAGTCGTCCAGAAAGCCATCGAGGTGGCGCGCCTGGCTCACCACCATGCGCACCTGCTGGCGCACGTAGGGCGCCTTGGCGTACGGGCACAGGTTGAGCCCGATGACGCCACGCTCCAGCCAGCGCCTGACCTGCGCTTCCACCTCTGCGGGAGTCTCTGCGCTACCCGCAGCGCTCCCCACTGCGTCCTCTTGGCTCACTTCAGCGCCTTGAAACGCATGCGGCGCGGCTTGGCGCCCTCTTCGCCCAGTCGCTTCTTCTTGTCGGCCTCGTACTCTTGGTAGTTGCCGTCG
>JALOSG010000065.1 GCA_025458665.1 Serpentinimonas sp. | reverse complement strand
ATCAAGCGGCATGGGCGTGTCCCAAAATAGCCATGGCCGCCACGGCAGCGGTCTCGGCACGCAGAACCCGGGACCCCAGGCCCACCGGGGACCAGCCCCGGGACAAGAGGCGTTCTTCTTCCGCTGGGGCCAGGCCGCCCTCTGGCCCATGCAGCAACCAGACCGGCTGCGTGGGTGCAAGGCGGGTGGCCCAGCCCGCCAGCGGCAGGCTCCCAACGGCCAGGGAAAGCGTAGCACGGGCACCCTGCCGAACCTCTTCCCGTTCGTCCTCGCGCAACCAGCCATCCAGCGGACGGACCGGATGCACCACGGGCACACGGTTGCCGCCACATTGCTCGCAGGCGCTCACCGCCACCGCCTGCCAGTGCAGGCGTTTTTTCTCCGCACGCTCGCCTTGCAGGCGCAGCACGCTGCGCTCGGTCATAAGCGGCTGGATGCTGGCCACGCCCAGTTCGGTGGCCTTTTCCACCAGCCAGTCCATGCGGTCGTTGGCAGGCATGCCCACCACCAGGTGCACCGGGCGTGCCGGCTCACGGTCCACCGCCTCGTGCCGCAACGCCTGCACCTCCACGGTCTGGCGGCCCATGCGCAGCACCGTGGCGGTCCACTCGCCGGCCAGCACGGGGTCACCAAACAGCGTCAGGCCATCGCCGGGCTGCAGGCGCAACACCTGCACATGGCGCGCCGCTTCAGGCGACAGTTCCAGTGTCTGGCCGCTCTGCAGGGCCTCCGGGTGGTAGATGCGTGGCACAGCGGGCGGCCTGCTTCACACCCGCCCGTAGGCAAAGCCCGAAGCCGCCTGCAGGCCTTCCACCTCGTCGATCAGGCGCAGCAGCGGCTTGAATTCGCGGTAGCGCACAGCCGTGTGGCGGATGTAATGGATGAAGCGCGGCGCATCGGCCAGGTACTTGGGCTTGCCGTCGCGCAGCGTGAGGCGCGCAAAGATGCCGGCCACCTTCAGGTGGCGCTGCAGGCCCATCCATTCCACCGCGCGGTAGAAGGCGCCAAAGTCCTCGCTCCAGCCCTCGAAGTCCATCAGGCCCAGGCGGCGTGCCTGCTCCCAGTAGCGGATGGTCACGTCGAGCACAAAGTCTTCCTCCCAGGTGAGGAAGGCGTCGCGCATGAGGCTGGCCATGTCGTAGGTGATGGGGCCGTACACCGCGTCCTGGAAATCGAGCACGGCCAGGTGCGTCTGCGGAGCGCCAGTCTGGCGGGCCACAGGGTAGGGGCCGCGCGGCAGCATGAGATTGCGCGGCATGAAGTCGCGGTGCACGAACACCTGCGGCGCGGCCAGGTTGCGCTGCACCAGCGTGCGGAAGGTAGCCGACAGCATCTCGCGGGTCTTGGCGTCGATCTCCAGCCCCTTGTGGCGGCCCAGGTACCACTCGGGGAACAGCTCGAGTTCGCGGGTAAGGAGCGCTTCGTCGTAGGGGGGGAGCACGCCCGGACGGCTGGCGCCCTGCCAGGCCAGCAGGCTGCTGGTGGCATCGCGGTAATAAGGGAGCGCGTCAGCGGGCCGCTCGGGGCTCAGCACTTCCAGCAGGGTCTGGTCGCCCACATCTTCCAGCAGCATGAAGCCCCGCTGTTCATGCCAGTCGAGGATGTGCGGCACCCGCAGGCCCGCTTTCTGCATGAGGCGGGACACCTCCACAAAGGGCCGGCAGTTCTCGTGCTCCGGGGGCGCGTCCATCACGATGACGCTGCCCGCGCCGCCCTCGCGGTCCAGCCGAAGGTAGCGCCGGAAGCTGGCATCGGCGGAGGCCGGACGCAGGGTGGCCAGCACCAGCTGGTGTTCCCCGGCCAGCGCACCGATCCAGTCCAGGAAGGCGGCTTCGCGGGCCGCGCTCGCCCACGCAACCACCACAGGTGCGGCTGGGGCTTCGGTTTGGGAATCTGGCGGTTGGGGCGTATTCATGGCGGTTCGGGGCCGGTCCAGGCAGGTCCAGGACCTGCGGGGCGCCGGGGGCCTCGTAGATAATGGTTCTTTATTTTACGAATGTGCCTGACTTGAACCCGTTTATCGCCGCGGCCGAACGCGCCCCTGCCCTGGAAGACTGCCGGCCTCGTCCGGTGGCGGGCGGCTGGCATGGCGCGTTCCCGGGCGATGCGCAGGCGCCACGGCCTCGCGGCCTGGCCAGGCTTTACGGGCTGGCCGGATGGGTGGGGCTGGTGGGGCTGGCTGGTGTGGGCAACCTGGCGCTGCCTCTGTCTGCCATCGCGCAAGCTGGCGCCCCTACCTCTGGCTGGGCGCCGCTGCGGCTGCAGCAGAGCGAAGTGTTGGTGGAGCGCCTGCCCAGCGATGTGAAGAACCAGGCATCCACCTTTTTCTTTGGGGACAGGCTGAGCGGGCAAACCGGGGTGAACACGGTGCTGGAAGGCAACGCGGAACTGCGCCGGCACGACATGGTGGTGCGCGCCGACCGGATGGAGCATGTGGAGGCCACGGACACCGCCACGGCCACGGGGCAGGTGCGTATCAACCGCCTTGGCGACGTGTTTGAAGGCCCGGAGCTGCAACTCAAGCTCGACACCTTCGAGGGCTACTTCACCAACCCCCGCTTCTCGTTGCTGCGCAACGGCGGGCAGGGCGAAGCCGAGCGCATGGAATTCCGGGGCGAGAGCCTGTCGGTCGCGTTCGGTGCCAGCTACACCACCTGCGCCCGCCCGGCTAGCGCTGGCGACAACTGGGAACCCGACTGGACCGTCACCGCATCGCGCATCGAGTTCGACAACGCGGAGGAGACGGGTACCGCCACCAACGGCGTGCTGCGCTTCAAGGGCGTACCGCTGCTGGCCTCGCCCTACGTGAGCTTTCCGCTCTCCGACCGGCGCAAGAGCGGCGTGCTGCCACCCACCATCAACCTCGATAGCCAGAGCGGCCTGGAGCTCACGCTGCCCTACTACCTGAACCTGGCGCCCAACCGGGACGCCACGCTCTACCCCACGCTCATGAGCAAGCGGGGCATAGACTTGGGCGGCGAGTTCCGCTATCTGGAGCGCAACTACGCGGGCACCTTCCGTGGGGCCTACATGCCCTCGGACCGGCTGCGCAATGGCGACGACCGCTGGGCGGCCTCGCTGCAGCACAGCCAGGCGCTGGGGCCTGTGGCCGGGCGCGGTGGCTCATCGGTGAACCTCAACCTCAACCGGGTAAGCGACGACAACTACTGGCGCGACTTTCCCCGCTCCAGCACCACGCTGACCGAACGCCTGCTGCCCAGCGATGCCGCGTTCAACTGGGCCAGCGGCAACTGGAGTCTGGCGGCCGGCGCCTACACCTGGCAGACCTTGCAGGACGTGGACGCTCCCATCACCCCGCCCTATGACCGGGTGCCTTCGCTCACGCTGCGCTACGCCCCCCAGAACCGGCTGGCCGAAGGGGTGTTGCCCGGCACGGCCTGGAGCCTGGAGGGCGACCTCACCCGGTTCAAGCGCCGGCTGGCGGCAGCCCCCAACAGCTTCGATGGCACCCGCGCTTACCTGCTGGCCCGCGCCAGCCACACCTGGCTGGCACCCGCCTGGTCGCTCACGCCAGCGGTCCAGTTGCACCTGAGGCGCTACCAGTTCGACGCCAACGCCGCCCCGTTTGCCCGCGATACCAACGTGGCAGTGCCCACCTTCACCGTGGACGGCAACCTGTTCTTCGAGCGCGAGGCCTCGTTCTTTGGCCGCGCCTTCACCCAGACGCTGGAGCCGCGGGTCTTCTACGCATACACCCCATTCCGCGACCAGAGCAGCCTGCCGGTCTACGACACGTCGGCCTTCGACTTCAACCTGGCCACCATCTACAGCGCCAACCCCTTTGGCGGGCAGGACCGCATTGCCGATGTGAACACCGCCACTGTGGGTGTCACGTCACGGCTGCTGGACCCGCAGACCGGCGCAGAGGTGGTGAATGCGGGTATTGCGCAGCGCTACCGCTTCTCGGACCAGCGGGTCACGTTGCCGGGCACGCCACCGGTGCAGGAGTCCTTCAGCGACGTGCTGGTGGGTGCGCGCATCAACTGGAGTCCGGCGTGGTCCACCAACGGTACGGTGCAGTTCAACCCCGACGCCGGAGAGTCCGTACGGACCACGCTGGGCGCACGCTACAGCCCTGGCGACTACCGCGTCCTCAACGCGGCCTACCGGGTCCAGCGCGACGTGAACCTGCAGCGCGATGTGAGCGAACTCCTCGATGTAGGGTGGCAATGGCCCCTGAGCGACCTGTTTGGCGACACCAACGCGGCCACCGATGTACCCGGGCGCCCCGGGCAGGGGCTGGGGCCAGGCCGCTGGTATTCGGTAGGCCGGATCAACTACAGTTTCACCGAGAACCGCGTGGTGGACTTTGTGGCCGGCTTCGAGTACGACGCCGGTTGCTGGATCGGCCGGTTCGTTCTGGAGCGTTTGCAACAGACAAGAAACCAGTCCAACGCGCGCCTGCTCTTCCAGTTGGAGTTCTCGGGCTTCTCGCGGCTGGGTGTGAACCCGCTGCAGACGCTGCGCGAGAACATTCCCCGCTACCAGTACCTGCGGGAGGCTTACGACCCGCCCAGCCGCTTTGAGCGATATGAATAAATTGCCTGTTCTGTCTTCCCACACCCGCTCTCACCCTGCCAAGATGCTGGCGGCTGCCCTGCTGGGCCTCGGCGCGGCTGTGCTGGCCACGGTGGCCGCGCCGCCGCAAGCCCACGCACAGAGCGTGAACACGCGGCCCGCCGACCGGATTGTGGCGGTGGTGAACTCCGAGCCCATCACCCTGAGCGATGTGCAGGCACGCGTCGCCCGTGTTCAGGCGCCGGCCAATGGGAGTCTGCCCCCCCGTGAGGAGCTGGCACGCCAGGTGCTGGAGCAACTGATCAACGAGCGGGCACAGATGCAGGAGGCCGAGACGCTGGGAATACGCAGCGACGAGACCACGGTCGCCGCCGCCGAGGCCAACATCGCGCGCCAGAACGGCCTGAGCGTAGATGGCTTCCGCGAGCGGCTGCGCGGTCTGGGCATCGAGCCGGCGCGCTTTCAGGAAGACCTCCGGCGCGATGTGGTGCTGCAACGCCTGCGCGAAGGCCGCTTCCTGGCCCGTGCGCAGGTGTCGGAGCGCGAGATCGATGACTTTCTGCTCAGCCAGCGCGATGCGGCGCCCGCGGGCGAGGTGCAGATGCAGCTGGCACAGATTCTGGTGGCCGTACCGGAATCGGCAGACGCGGCCGCGTTGCGCCCCTTGCAGACACGCATCGCCGAGGTGGCCCGCCGCGCGCGCGCTGGCGAGGACTTTGCGGCACTGGCCCGCGAGTTTTCAGAGAGCCCCGAGCGCGAGGCCGGTGGCGCCATGGGCTTGCGGCCACTGAGCCGCTACCCCTCGCTGTTCGTGGAAGCGGCGGGCAACGCCGAGGTGGGCACGGTGGTAGGCCCTATCCGCAGCGGTGCCGGCTTCCATGTGCTCAAGGTGCTGGAACGGCGCAACCCGCAGGCGCCCGGTGCCACGGTGCCAGAAACGCGGGCGCGCCACATCTTGCTTCGCCCCTCCGGCCCGGAGGAAGAACGCAGCGCGCTGGCCCGTCTGGCCGGGTACCGGCAGCAGGTGCTGGCTGGCAGCGCCACGTTCGAGGCACTGGCGCGCCAGCACAGCGCAGACGGTTCTGCTGCCGCCGGTGGTGACCTCGGATGGGCGCGCCCGGGCATGTTCGTACCCGAGTTCGAGGAAGCCATGAACGCGCTGCCGCCGGGGGGGATTTCCCAGCCGCTGGTATCCCGCTTTGGTGTGCACATCATCCAGGTGCTGGAGCGCCGGGAAGTGCCCCTGAGCGCCCGGGAGCAGCGCGATGTGGCGCGCAACGTGCTGCGCCAGCGCAATGCCGAGCGCGACTACCTGCAATGGGCGGAGGAAGTGCGCGGCCGCGCCTACGTGGAATACCGCGAGCCACCGCAGTGAGCGCGTCCCCACGCGCCCCGCACCGCGCCCGCAAGCGCTTCGGGCAGCACTTCCTGTCCGACCAGGGCATCATCGAGGCGATTGTTCGGGAGATTGCGCCTGCGCCCGGGCAGCACATGGTGGAGATCGGGCCCGGGCTGGCCGCGCTGACGCAACCACTGGTGGAGCGACTCGGCCGGCTCACCGTCATCGAACTCGACCGCGATCTGGCCACACGCCTGCGCGCGCACCCGCAGCTCGACGTGATCGAGTCGGACGTGCTCAGGGTCGATTTCCGGGCACTGGCCGAGCGCCAGCCGACCTCCCCGCTGCGCGTGGTGGGCAACCTGCCCTACAACATCTCCACGCCCATTCTGTTCCACCTGCTGGCCGCCGCCGATGTGATTGCCGACCAGCACTTCATGTTGCAGAAGGAAGTGATAGACCGGATGGTGGCTGCGCCATGCTGCGCCGACTATGGCCGCCTGAGCGTCATGCTGCAGTGGCGCTACGCCATGGAGAATGTGCTGTTTGTGCCACCGGAGAGCTTCGATCCGCCGCCGCGCGTGGACAGTGCCGTGGTGCGCATGGTGCCCCACGCGCAGCCCGCGCCCGTGGACTTCGCGCTGCTGGAGACCCTGGTGCAGGTGGCGTTTTCGCAGCGCCGCAAGCTGCTGCGGCACAGTCTGGGCCGCTGGCTGGAGGAACGCCGTTACAGCGGCCATTTCCCCCTGCAGCGGCGCGCCGAGGAAGTGCCCGTGGCCGAGTACGTGGCCCTGGCGCAGGAACTGCAGGCCTGAACCCTCGCCCTGGGCCCGGGCCCAGGCCTGAGGGGCTTCAGGCTGCCGTCAGCCAGTAACCGGCGTTGAACGGACTGCTCATGCGCAGCGCCTGCGGGCTCACGTCCACCAGCTTGTCGGTCAGGATGGGCTCATCGGTGGCCACCTGCAGTTCCGCCGCCTTGGGTGCACGCGCCACCGAGAACGAATAGAAGCAGCGGAACGGCACCTTGCGGTCGGCCCAGAAGTCGGCCACATCGCGGAAGATGTCCAGCAGCTGCTCGCGCGCTTCCTTGTCGAACTTGGGGCTCGTGGGAATGTGCTCCAGCACCACGATGAAACCGGTCTGGGGGCCCGACTTGTGGACCACATCGGTCATGCTGTCGTAGAGCGCGTCGAAATTCTTGCCATAGGTGGACGGCAGCGTGTACTGCTGGCCAATCAGGTCGAGCACGTCCTGCTTGTTCTGGGCGCTGGCCAGGTTGGCATAGAGAAAGTGGTGGCCCAGCTGCACAGCGGCGGCTTCCAGTTCCTTCACCGTGTAGGCGCGGATCGATTGAACGATGTTGTTGCGAACAGTACGAAGTGGCGTGTCCATCTCCGTCTCACTTTCCAAGAACTAAGTTGACAAAAATTGACCGGTCGATCCGAATTCGGGCCGCTTCAGGCACCTCTGCACTCACTGCAGAATGCGCCTGAAGCTGGCGTAATGGTCAGCGGTGTAGTAACAGGCTGCTGGCAGCTGCGGCTGTTCGCCGCCGCACACAATGCGGCGCGCGCCCCGGTGTGACAGCCCCGGCGTGGGAACGGTGTATTCCCGGTAATACCCTCTCGGGTGACCGGGCAACAACCGCTCGCGGTTGAAGAACACCGTACCGTCCTTGTCGTAGCGAAATGGCCCACCTTGGTAGATGAGACGCAATACATCCTGGCCTTGTGGCGGTAGCTCTGCTACGGCGATCGTGGCCGGGTCGATGGCGCGGGCCTCTGTGGCCCCCGACGACAGCGCTGGGTTGACTCCCTGGCGCGTTCCTGCTTTTTCCGCGGCCTCATGACCTGGCTGGAAGAACGCCGCGGCCAGCGAGGCTGCGGCAACGGCCAGCAAAGTCAGTGCCTTGGGCCAGGAACGTGCGCGAAACATGCCCGAATTGCTTCCTGTTGCCAGCTTCCTGCTGCTCAAACCTGGCCCCCTCCACGCTTTTGGGTGCACTTAAAACCCAAGGTCTGCAGCGCCGTGACGATGCAGACCTTGACATCAGCTGACCTTGTGCGATTCGGGTTTACCCTGAACTTCAAGGCCGTAAGTGTGCACCAACAGGGTGAAAAATGCAAGCCATTTTGCCCGTGTCCCTGCTGGGCAGAAGGTGTCGAAAGGTAAGTTTAGGCGTCGGCTTCGGCGTTGGCCTCACCCACCGTGAGCGCCGTCATGTTGACAACGCGACGCACGGTGGCGCTGGCGGTGAGTATGTGTACCGGCTGGGCCACGCCAAGGAGCATGGGACCGATGGCAATGCCCCCGCCTGCTGCGGTTTTCAGCAGGTTGTAGGCGATGTTGGCCGCGTCGATGTTGGGCAGCACCAGCAAGTTGGCGTCACCCACCAGCGTGCTGTGGGGCATCAGGCGGCTGCGCGCGGCGCTGTCCAGCGCCACATCGCCGTGCATTTCGCCGTCCACCTCCAGCCACGGAGCGTTTTGCTGCAACAAGGCGAGCGTTTCGCGCATTTTGACGGCAGAAGGCTGATTGGACGAGCCGAAGTTGGAGTGCGACAGCAGCGCCACCTTCGGCGTGATGCCAAAGCGCAGCATCTTGCGCGCGGCCATGACCGTGATCTCGGCCAGCTGCTCGGCGGTGGGGTCGTAGTTCACGTGGGTGTCCACCAGGAACACCTGCCGGCCGGGCAGCATGAGCGCATTCATGGCGGCATAGCAGTGGGCGTTGGCGCGTTTACCCACCACCTGGTCCACGTACTCCAGGTGCAGAGAGGTATTGCCCCAGGTACCGCAAATCAGGCCGTCCACCTCGTTCTTCTTCAGCAGCATGGCGCCAATGAGGGTGAGGCGGCGGCGCATCTCGATCTTGGCGAACTGCTCGGTCACGCCGCGCCGCGCCATCATGCGGTGGTAGGTCTGCCAGAAGTCGCGGTAGCGGTGGTCGTCTTCCACATTCACCACGTCGTAATCCAGCCCTTCCTTCAGGCGCAGGCCGAACTTCTCGATGCGCTGCGCGATGATGGCCGGGCGGCCGATGAGCGTGGGGCGCGCCAGGTTTTCGTCCACCACGATCTGGCAGGCGCGCAGCACGCGCTCTTCCTCGCCTTCGGCGTAGGCCACGCGCTTGTGGGTAGCGCGCTTGGCAGCGGCGTACACCGGCTTCATCATGGTGCCCGAAGCAATCACGAAGCTCTGCAGCTTCTCGCGGTAGGCGTCCATGTCTTCGATGGGGCGCAGCGCCACACCGCTGTCGGCGGCCGCCTGCGCCACGGCCGGCGCGATCTTCATCATCAGGCGCGGGTCGAAGGGCTTGGGGATGAGGTACTCGGGGCCAAAGGCCAGCTTCTCACCGGCATAGGCCGCGGCCACCACCTCACTCTGCTCGGCCTGGGCCAGCTCGGCAATCGCGTGCACCGCAGCAATCTCCATCTCGTTGGTGATGGTGGAGGCGCCCGCGTCGAGCGCGCCACGGAAGATGTAGGGGAAGCACAGGACGTTGTTGACCTGGTTGGGGTAGTCCGTGCGGCCGGTGGCCATGATGGCGTCGTCGCGCACCGCCTTGACTTCATCGGGCGAGATTTCGGGCGTGGGGTTGGCCAGCGCCAGAATGAGCGGGTTCTTGGCCATCTTGGCCACCATCGCGGGCTTCAACACACCGCCCGCCGACAGGCCCAGGAACACGTCGGCGCCTTCAATGACTTCGGCCAGGGTGCGCGCGCTGGTGGGCTGCATGAACTGGCGCTTGTCCTCGTCCATGAGCTCGGTGCGGCCCTCATAGACCACACCCGCCAGATCGGTCACCCAGATGTTTTCGCGCGGAATGCCCAGCTTCATGAGCAGACCCAGGCAGGCCAGCGCAGCCGCACCGGCGCCTGAGGTGACCAGCTTGATGTTCTTCGGGTCCTTGCCCACCACCTTCAGGCCGTTCAGGATGGCCGCACCCACCACGATGGCGGTGCCGTGCTGGTCGTCGTGGAACACGGGAATCTTCATGCGCTCGCGCAGTTTGCGCTCCACATAGAAGCAGTCGGGCGCCTTGATGTCTTCCAGGTTCACACCGCCAAAGGTGGGCTCCATGGAGGCGATGATCTCGACCAGTTTGTCGGGGTCTTTTTCGTTGATCTCGATGTCAAAGACATCGATGCCGGCGAACTTCTTGAACAGCACGCCCTTGCCTTCCATGACCGGCTTGGCTGCCAGCGGGCCAATGTCGCCCAGGCCCAGCACCGCGGTGCCGTTGGTGATGACAGCCACCAGATTGCCCCGGCTGGTGTACTTGAAGGCGTTGGCCGGATCGGCCACGATTTCTTCGCAGGGGGCGGCCACACCGGGGGAGTAGGCCAGGGCCAGGTCGCGCTGGTTGGTGAGCTGCTTGGTGGGCGCAATGGCAACCTTGCCGGGCGTGGGGAACTCGTGGTACTCCAGCGCCGCAGCGCGAAGTTCGGCACGTTTGTTTTCTTGATTTTGGTTCATGGAATTTGTCTCCAGGGCATGAAAAGCCGGCAGGCACCCATTTTAGGGCCCCACCCGGGAAAACCCCAGTGGGCCAAGGGTGCGCCGCCCCGCCCTCAATGTAGCGCCGCGCCGGGCCCGCGCGCGTACGGGGTTGTACGCGGTAGCGGCCGGCACCTGGGCGGTGAAGATGGCTCAACCTGCCCGGGCGGCGGCGTAGTCTGCCAGCGCCTGTACCGCCCGGTGATCGCGCCGGGCCCAGGCCTTTTCGTGGAAGAAGAACGCCACGGCTTGCACTGTGGGCTCCAGCAAGCTCAAAGTCAGAGCCGTCCAGAAGCTGCCGGTCACGGCATACGCCACGCCGGCGGCCACCACCATGTGCATCAGGTAGTAGCTGGCGGTCTTGAGCAGGGTATGGCGGTGGTGTTGGGCTATGCGTCGGATGTGGGCCATGTTCGTACTCCTGGGAAACGCTGCGGTCAGGGCGCAGCACCGTGGGGGGGGTGGTTAGGTGGATGCTAGTGGTTATCATTCTTCTTAGCAATCGGTCTTCTCTATTCGATTGATAAACACTATCTAACCGGCGGTGCGCGGCCGCGCGGCCCTGGCCGGGTTTCCTACAATCTCAGCCATGAAATTCCTCCGACTCTCCGATTTGGCGGCCTCTGGCCGGTTGCGCGGCCAGCGCGTCTTCATCCGCGCCGACCTGAACGTGCCGCTGGACTTTGCGGGCGGTGCTGCCCGGATCACCGAGGACACCCGCATCCGCGCCTCGCTCCCAGCCATTCAGATGGCGCTGGACGCAGGGGCGGCGGTGATGGTCACCTCCCACCTGGGCCGCCCCACCGAGGGTGAATTCAAGCCCGAAGATTCGCTGGCGCCGGTGGCCGCACGCCTGAGCGAACTGCTGGGCCGCCCGGTGCGCCTGGTGGCCAACTGGGTGCAGGGCGGCTTTGCGGTAGCGCCCGGCGAGGTGGTGTTGCTGGAGAACTGCCGCCTGAACAAGGGCGAGAAGAAGAACAGCCCGGAACTGGCCCGCCAGCTGGGCGCGCTGTGCGATGTGTTCGTGCACGACGCTTTCGGCACCGCGCACCGGGCCGAAGGCACCACCTACGGCATAGCCGAAACGGCGCCGGTAGCCTGCGCAGGCCCGCTGCTGGCGGCAGAGATGGACGCCATCTCCAAGGCGCTGGCCAACCCGCAGCGCCCTCTGGTGGCCATTGTGGCGGGCTCCAAGGTGAGCACCAAGCTGTCCATTCTGCAAAGCCTGGCCAGGAACGTGGACCAGCTGATTGTGGGCGGCGGCATTGCCAACACCTTCATGCTGGCCGCCGGGCTGCCCATCGGCAAGAGCCTGGCCGAGCCCGATCTGGTGGGCGAGGCCAAGGCCGTGATCGATGCCATGGCCGCGCGCGGCGCGCAGGTGCCCATTCCCACCGACGTGGTCACCGCGAAGACCTTCAGCGCCACCGCACCCGCCACGGTGAAAGCCGCGGCCGATGTGGCCGAGGACGACCTGATCCTGGACATTGGCCCCGAGACCGCACAGCGCCTGGCCGAGCAGTTGCGCCGCGCAGGCACCATCGTGTGGAACGGCCCCATGGGGGTGTTCGAGTTCGATGCCTTCGAGCAAGGCACCAAGACCGTGGCCCACGCCATTGCCGAGAGCGCCGGCTTCAGCATTGCCGGCGGTGGCGATACGCTGGCCGCCATTGCCAAGTACGGCATCGAGCCGCAGGTGGGCTACATCTCTACCGGCGGTGGTGCCTTCCTCGAGGTGCTGGAAGGCAAGACGCTGCCGGCCTTCGAGGTGCTGGCGCGCCGGGCCTGAGCGC
>JALOSG010000064.1 GCA_025458665.1 Serpentinimonas sp. | reverse complement strand
CAACTCCCACTTCAGCTTTGTGCACCGCGCCACCTTCGGCGTGGCCGCAGCGCCCAAGCCCAGCAAGTACGAACTGATCGAGAACGAGACCGGCTTCTACGCCGAGACCACCATCGACGCGGCCAACCCCGAGAAATTCCACCGCATCAGCGGCGTGCAGGACGCCATCACCCAGCGCCACATGAGGAACGCGTACTTCCTGCCGTTCGCGCGGCGCCTGGACATTGAATACCCCAGCGGCGTGCGCCACGTGATCATCAATGCGTTCACACCCATAGACGATGGGCGCATGCAACTGTGCCAGTGGCTGTTCCGCAACGACACCGAGGCCGACTGCCCCGCACAGATGCTGATCGACTTTGACGAAGAGATCACCCGCGAGGACAAGGACATTCTGGAGTCCACCGATCCCGATGCGGTGGTGGACCTGCGCCGCCGCGGCGTGGAGTACTCCATGGACTCCGACCGGCCCGGCATCCTGATCCGGCGCAAGCTCATGGAGCTGCTGGCCTCGGCGGGGGAGGCCGAGGTGCACCGCTGAGGCGCAGCGTTAGCGCGCTGACCAGAACCCCTGGTGCGGCGCCATCATCGCTTCGACCAGGTGGGGCACAGGCCCCACCACCTCCACCGCCCGCTGGCCGCGCGCAAACACCTCGCGGCAGGGCAGGGAGAGGGTGGGGTTTTCTTCGTGCGCCCCGGTCAGGGCCAGCAAGTCTTCCTCGCTCGCGCCATACACCACCCGCCCAATGCCCGCCCAGTAAATGGTTCCTGCGCACATGGCGCAGGGCTCGAAGGTGGTGACCAGGGTGCAATCGCGCAGATAGCTGCCGGGGTAGTTGCTGGCCGCATGCCGCGCCAGTGTGGACTCCGCGTGGTTCACGGTGTCGATGTTGCCTTGCTCGGCCAGCACGGTTTCGTGGTCGGGGGCCACCAGCAGGGCGCCAAACGGGTGGCGCCCCATGCTGGCGGCGCGCTGCGCCACGGTATTGGCATGGCGCAGGTGGCTGTCAATCTGTGCGGGCGTCATGCGGTGCCGTTGTGGCTTCAGGTGTTCTGGCTACCACGGTGCGCCCAGCCGGTGGTGTGCCTTTCCACATAGCTGAACAGCTCATACATCAGCATGGCCATGATGCCCACCACCACCAGCCCGGAGAATGCCAGGCCCATCTGCATGGACGAACCGGCCGAGATCAGCAGGTAGCCAATACCCTCATTCGCAGCCGTCATCTCCGACACGGTGGTGCCCACGAAGGCCAGGGTGATGGCCACTTTCAGGGAGCCGAAGAAGTAGGGCAGCGAGCGCGGCAGGCCCACCTTGGTGAGCACATCCCAGCGCTTGGCGCCCAGCACCCGCAGCACATCCTCCAGCTCGGGTTCCAGCGTCGCCAGGCCCGTGGCAATGTTCACCATGATGGGGAAAAAACTGATGAGGAAGGCGGTGAGCACCGCGGGGCCCACACCAATGCCGAACCACACCACCAGAATGGGCACGAAGGCCGCCTTGGGCAGCGCGTTGAAGGCGGTCATGAGCGGGTACACCGCCGCATAGGCCAACCGTGAGCTGCCAATCAGGAAGCCCAGCAGCACGCCCACCACGATGGCAATGCCAAAGCCCGCCATGGTGACCCAGTAGGTGCGCCACGCGTGGCCCAGGATGGTGGTCTTGTGCTCCAGCGTCTGTTCCCAGATGCGCGAGGGACTGGGGAAGATGAATTCGGATACCCCGAACCCGCGCGTGATGGTTTCCCACACCACCAGAATGGCCACCAGAAGGATCAGGGGGGACCAGCGTTCGATTTGTTTGCGGTTCATGGCAAGGCTCTCACAAAAGGGGGCAGATACCGGGGCTCTGGGCGGCTCACTGGTTGATGACGGTGCCGGCCTTGCGCATGGCGCCGATGTGGCCGCGCAGTTCGTGCACGATGTCTGTGAACTCCTTGGTGTAGGTCACCTCCAGGTCGCGGGTGCGCGGAATGGGAATTTCGCGCTGCACCACGAAGCGGCCGGGACTGCGGCTCATGCAATACACCGTATCGGCCAGGAACACCGACTCGCGCAGGTCGTGCGTCACCAGAATCACGTTGAAGCGCTGCGCTTCCCACAGGTCGCGCAGGGTGCACCACAGCTCCTCGCGGGTGAAGGCGTCGAGTGCGCCAAACGGTTCGTCGAGCAGCAGCATCTTGGGCTCGTGGATGAGTGCGCGGCAGATGCTGGCGCGCTGTTGCATGCCTCCCGAGAGTTCCCATGGAAACTTGCCGCCCATGCCGCCCAGTCCCACGCTTTCCAGCAGCTTGTTGGCACGTTCCTCGAACTCCTTGCGCCGGTCTTTGAACTGGCTGCGGTAGGGCTCCACGATCTCCAGGGGCAGCAGCACGTTGTCCAGCGTCGTGCGCCAGGGCAGCAACGAGGGTGCCTGGAACGCCATGCCGGAAATCTTCAGCGGACCGGTCACCGCCTCACCGTCAATGCGGATACGCCCCATGCTGGGCATGCGCAAGCCCGTGGCGAGTTTCATGAAGGTGGACTTGCCGCAGCCTGAGGGCCCGACGATGGCGATGAACTCTCCGCGCTGCACCTTGAGGTTGATGTCCTCCACAGCGAAGATGTTCTTCTCGCGCAGTTCGTCGTTGTAGGCCAGCCAGACCTGGTCGAAGTCTACGAATGGAGCGCTGCTGGCGGGGCTGGATGCGGAGGTGGGGTCGGTCTGGGGCATCGCGGTTCTCAAGAAAAAGCCAGCCTACCGCGGGGGTGAGGCTGGCTGGATGGACAGGGCGGCGGCTCAGCGGCGGGCGGGCGGCAGCACGTTGAGCGCAGCCGCATCGGGCAGCATGCTGCCGTTCCACACGGCGGTGGGGTTGATGCGCGATTTGGTGGCAAACGCATCGGACACCTGGCTGGCCATCAGGCTCAGGCGGGCGGGGTCCACACGGCCAAAGCCTTCGCGGCGGGCGTCGGGACTGGCCACCACGGAGTCGATGGCGAGTTGCAGGCGGCGGGTTTCCAGGCCCACGTTGATGATGCCATCGCGCGCCTTCACCGACTCGATGCCAGCGGCCGGGTTGGCCATGACTTCCTTGGCGCCTTTGGCGAAGGCGGTGAGAAACGCCTTGACGGCGGCGGGGTTCTCGGCGATCAGCTTGGGGCTGGCGATGATGGCGTTGCCGTACAGGCGCACTCCGTACTCGGAGTAGGGCATGATGACCACGTCCTCGGCCTTCACGCCGCGTGCTTCCAGGTTGAGCAGGGAGGTGAAGGAGAAGCCGGTGATGGCGTCGATATCGCCGCGCACCAGCATGGTTTCACGCAGCGGCGGATCCATGGAGGTCCACTGCACGCCCGAGACGTTGTTGGCTTTCTCGAAGATCGGGAAGGCCTTGCGGCCGGCATCGAACACCGGCGCGCCCAGTTTCTTGCCGTTGAGGTCGGCTGCCTTCTGGATGCCCGACTTCTTCAGCGCCAGCACGGCCGCCGGCGTATTGTTGTACACCATCATCACGGCCACGGGCTTGTTGGGCGCGTCCGGGTTGTTGGCGTGGAATTCCATCAGGGCGGCCATGTCGGCAAAGCCCATGTCGTAGGTGCCCGAAGCCACACGGGTGACGGTGCCACCGGAGCCGTTGCCGCTGTCGATGGTCACGTCAAGGCCGGCTTCCTTGAAATAACCTTTGGCCGCAGGGTGCAGGAAAAGAGCAGCGGGGCCTTCGAAGCGCCAGTCGAGCTGGAACTTGATGGGGGTCTGGGCGGATGCGCTGCCAAAGGCCGCAGCCAGGGTGATGGCGGCGGTGGCCTTGAGGAAGTGACGCTTGTGCATGGAAGCTCCTGATGACGGTCGTGGTGTGGAACTGAGGGGTGTTGCAGCAAAAAAGGTGCCAGCCAGCGGCATGCGCCGAAAATTGAACACACAACTGTATACACATTGTCCAGTGTCGTGTTCGGGGCCGGCACTCTGGCAAACCCTGAATTTTCCGCACACAAAAGGTGCGTTGCTACTGGGTGTTTCCCCGTGCATGTGCACGCTGGAGCGCTGGTTGCACGAACCTGGTGCGCAGTCCGGTCGGCCCGGGTTCCGTCCGCCCGGATGACTTCAGGCTACCGGTGCGTTGCCGATTCCATGTACCACGGGCACGCCGGGTGCAGGCGGAGCCCCAGCTCCCGCGCCGCGCTCGAAAGTGACCACGTGGTCCACTGCCGCGCGTATGCCTATCCACTCGCCCACCGCGTGGTTGTGGTGGGAAGGCACGTGGGTCATGACCATGTCGCCGGAGGGCAGGCGCAGGGTGTACAGAAATTCCGAGCCCCGGAAAGATTTGCGCACGATCTGCGCCTTGGCGGGCGCTTCGTCGTCGTGGATGATGTCGTCGGCGCGCAGCAGCACATCGCACAGGCCGGCCTCGTAGGCGCTGGGCAGCGGGCACTCTTCCACGTCCTGCAGGTCGCCGAGCGGCGTGTGCACCACCACCTCACCGCCGTGCTGGTGTATGCGCGCCGGCGCAAACACGCCGTGCCCGATGAATTCCGCCACAAAGCGCGTGGCCGGGCGGTGGTAGAGCTCGTAGGCATTGGCCCACTGGTGCAGGTGCCCCTGGTGCATCACACCAATCACATCGCCAATGGCAAAGGCTTCCAGCTGGTCGTGCGTCACGAACAGGGCGGTGGCGTTGGCCGCTTTCAGAATGCCGCGTACCTCGTGGGCCAGGCGTTCGCGCAGGTCCACATCGAGGTTGGAGAAAGGCTCATCGAGCAGCAACAGGCGCGGGCTGGGCGCCAGTGCGCGGGCCAGCGCCACGCGCTGCTGCTGGCCGCCCGAGAGTTCGTGCGGGTAGCGGGCCTGCAGGCCCCCCAGCCCCACCAGTTCCAGCACCTCGCGCACCCGGGCTGCACGCTCCCGGCTGCCCAGATGGCGCAGACCAAAGCCAATGTTGCGCTCCACATCGAGGTGGGGAAACAGCGCGTAGTCCTGGAACACCATGCCGATGCGCCGCTGCTCGGCAGGGAGGTGCACCTCGGCGCTGCTGACGGTGTCCTGGGCCAGCGCAATGCTGCCCGCGCTCACGCGCTCCAGGCCGGCGACGGCGCGCAGCAGGGTGGTCTTGCCGCAGCCCGAAGGGCCGATGAGCACGCCAATGTCTCCGGCGGCCAGTCCCAGCGACACGCCGTCCACCGCAGGCTGCGCAGCGCCCGGGTAGCGTATGGTCAATTGCGAGACGTTCAGGAACATGACAACCATTGTAGATAATCACCATTCTCATTTGCGTTGACATGAATCAAAACAACACACGGCTCGGGCGGTTTCTCGCCCAGGGCCTGCTCCTGCTTTTTGCTTTGGCGCTGGCGCTGCCGGTGCTGGCGCTGGTGGGCGCGTGGTTCCAGTTCGACGCCGAGGCCTGGGACGTGCTGCGCCAGATGATGCAGACCGTGCTGCCGGAGTACACCGCCACCTCGCTGGTGTTGTGCGTGGCGGTGGCCGTGGCGGTGGCGCTGGTGGGCATGGTCACCGCCAGTGCCGTGACGCTGTTCGACTTTGCCGGGCGGCGCTTCTTTGAATGGGCGCTGCTGCTGCCGCTGGCCATTCCCGCCTATGTGGTGGCCTATGCCTATACCGATTTCCTGCAGTTTTCCGGACCCTTGCAGGTGTTCCTGCGCGAGCAATTTGGCCTGTCTGGCCGGGTATTCCCCGAGGTGCGCAATGTGGGTGGTGCGGTGTGGGTGTTCACCTTCTCGCTCTACCCGTATGTGTACCTGCTGGCCCGCACCGCGCTGAGCGAGCGCGCTGCCCAACTCATGGAAGCGGCGCGGTTGCTGGGCGCTCCTTTGGCACGCCGCATCACCGAAGTGGCGCTGCCGCTGGCCCGCCCCGCCGTAGCCGCCGGCGTGGCGTTGGCGCTCATGGAAACGCTGGCCGATTTTGGTGTGGCCAGTTACTTCGGCATCCAGACGTTCACGGCGGGCATTTACAAGACCTGGCTGGTCATGGACAACCGCAGCGCCGCCGCCCAACTGGCCACCCTGCTGTTGCTCACCGTGGGCCTGCTGCTGTGGCTGGAACACCGTGCCCAGAAGCGCATGCGCTTTGCCAGCCTGCGTGGCATGCGTGCCGGGGGCAACGAAGCACAACCGGTGCGCCTGCAGGGCCGGCGCGCGGCACTGGCGTGGACGGTGTGCGCGTTGCCGGTGCTGTTTGGTTTTGTGCTGCCCGTGCTGTTCATGCTGCGCCCGCTGGTGGGGGGCTGGGAAGAGTTGCCATGGAGCTCCTTTCTGCAATGGTCGCGCAACAGCCTGTGGCTGGCAGGCCTGAGCGCTGCGCTGGCCACGGTGGCGGCGCTGCTGCTGGCTTTTGCAGTGCGGCGCGAACCCGGGCCACTCACGCGCGGCGTGGTGCAGGTGGTCAGCCTGGGCTACGCCGTGCCGGGGGCCGTGATTGTGGTGGGCCTGTTGCTGCCGGTGGGCTGGGTGCAGGCCACCTTCCCGCAAAGCTCGGTGGGGTTCTGGGTCACCGCCACGGTGCTGGGCATCGTGTGGGCGTATCTGGTGCGCTTCTCGGCGGTGGCGCTGCAGTCGGTGCAGAGCGGGTATGCGCGCATACCGGGCAGCCTCGATGATTCGGCCCGCATGCTGGGCACCACCGGGCTGGGGCTGGCGGTGCGGGTGCACTGGCCGCTGCTGCGTCGCTCCACCGCCGCTGCCGCGCTGCTGGTGTTCGTGGATGTGATGAAAGAGTTGCCGGCCACGCTGGTGCTGCGCCCTTTCAACAGCGACACGCTGGCCGTGGTGACCTACCAGTTGGCGCGCGACGAGCGCCTGGGCGAGGCCGCTTTGCCTGCCCTGACCTTGGTGCTGGTGGGCCTGGTGCCAGTCATCATGCTCAGCCGCACGTTGCGCAGCCGCTAGTCCGTGCGGGTGCGCCAGCGCAGGTATCATCGCAACCCCGGGCGCCATAGTTCAATGGATAGAACAAGGTCCTCCTAAGACTTAGATGTAGGTTCGATTCCTACTGGTGCCACCAACGGACGTGCCGGCAACGGCCGCCGCTCCCTCAGTCGTAGTTCACGGTGAAGATCAGGTCCAGCGCGTTGTCATCGCCAGCCTGCGCCCGCAGCGTCACCCGGCGCGACACATCGTAGAACACCTGCACCGTACCCACCGCGCCTGCGAGGCTGCGGTTGTAGGCCAGATACAGCCGGTTGGAAATGCGCTTGCCCAGCGTGATGGCTGCCGCCGTGGTGCTGCCGTCCTGCGCCTGCGATTCCCCCTGAAAAGACACCTCGTCCAGACCCAGCGCCTGCACCAGCGAACGGTCATCGTTCTGACCGCTGAGCAAGGCCAGCGCGGCCTGCTGCAGGATGGCCGCTTCCGCCCCGGCACCACTGAGCGGGCGGCCCAGCACCAGCAGCGCGAGCTTTTCGCTGTCGGGCACATCCGGATCGGCATAGAGGCGCACGCGCGGCGCCTGTGCCGTGCCCAGAATGCGCACGCCGGCGCGCTGGTTGGGCAAGGTGCGCACGGCCAGGATATCGAGCGTGGGGTTGTCGTACGGGCCGATGAAGCGAAGGACACCGGATTCGATCTGCAGCGCCTGACCGTAAGCACGGTAGGTGCCGTCGCTGGTGCGGATTTCGCCCGTCACCCGGGGCAAGGCCGCGCTGGGGCTTTGGTTGATTTGAAGCTGGCCCCGCAGGCCGGTGTTCAAGCCCTGGCCGCGCAGCAGGAACTCGCGCCCCAGGTCCAGCGTGGCGTTGAGCGTGAGACGAAGCGGTTGGGTGCTCCCGGCGCTGCGGGTCTCTCCAGACGGCAATCGGCCACGCGCTTGAGTTGGTTCGCTCGCGGGCACCAGCACCACCACATCGCTGCCCAGGCTGGGCGTGGTCTCATCGGGCAGCAGGAACAAGGCCTGGTCTACCCGCAGCGCACTGTCCACTTGCAGGTCGGTGCCGCGCAGCGCCATGCGGGTATCGCCCGACAGGGCCAACCGGCGGTCCGCGCGCGACAGCACCCGCAGGCCCGTGGCCTTCAACTGCAGGTCCACGTCGGGCAGCAAACCGGTACTGTCCGACCACAGCGCCGATCCCGTGCCTTCCAGCACCCCATCGCCGCCGGCGCCGACCAGCCGCAGGGTGGTGATATCGAGCTGGCGGCCATTGAAGCGGGCGCGCAACTGCCCATCGCGCAGGTCGATGCCGTCCACCACCGAGCGCAGCGCCAGCCTGTCGGCCACGATGTTGCCGCGCCAGTCCGGGGCCGCCCGCGTGCCGGTGGCCTGTACGTCCAGAGCTACCAGACCATTCACGCGCCAGCCCGGCGGGGCCAGCGCCGACCAGATGGCCAGATCGGGCAAGGTGGCGCGTGCCGTGGCTGTGATGGGCGCACTGTCGGGCCAACGCCAGCCTTGCTCGCCTTCGGGCAGTGCCAGGGTCGTGCCCATTTGCGCCGTGACGTCTCCCAGGCGCTCGCTGGCCCAGCGCAGCTGGGCCAGCACCTGTGTGCCTTCCAGCCGCAGCGCCAGGGTGCTTTCGGTCAGGCCGGCGGGCACGCGCTGACCGCCGCCGGCGGAGCGGGCGAGCTCGGGCGGCAGGGTGAAATCACCGCTCTGGCGGCGGATACCTACGGTGGCCGATGGGGCGGTACCCGCCGCTGCGTTTGCGCTCAGGGGAATATCCATGGCCCAGTCGCCTTGCAGCACCAGCGTGGTGTCCAGCCCCGCTGCCGCCAGCGGGCTTTGCCCGGAAGCGCCGCGCTGGCCCAGCCAGGCATCCAGCGCAGCCAGGGGCAGGTCTTGCCACCGGCCCCGGCTTTGCAGGCGTTGTCCGGTCCAGGCGGTACGTTCCCAGTGCAGGGTCACAGGGCCCTGGGCCGGTTCACGGCGCCCTGCACCGGCGGAAGCCGGAAGGTCCAGCCGGAGTTGGCCAGCATCCAGCACCAGGCTGGTACTGTCCGGGACGGTACTGTTCAGGCTGGTACTGTTCAGGCTGGTGCCGCCAGCGCCGCTGGAGGCTGTGGCCCCGGTGCTGGCCCCTGCTGTTGCCGTTGGTGCGGCCGGTACCGCTGGTGTGGCCGTGGCCAGCCGGTAAGCCACTGGCTCGGCCAGTTGCAGGCGCCACGGTGCGCCATCCATCTCCCACGACACATCGAGTTGCGCCACCTCCGACTCCGTGATCCGGGCGCGGGCTTCTGGCACCTGCCAGGGTGTGGCGTCGAGCGTGGTTTTTAAGCGGGCGTCGTCCAGTTCCAGCGTGGCCGTCCAGGCGCTGCCTGAAGCCCCCGCCGAGGCTGCCCAGGGGGGTAGGTCGCTCCACGATGCGCGGAGTTGCGCGCGCCCTTGTACGTCCAGGCTGTCCCAGCTGTCGGGCAGTGCGGCTTGCCAGGGCGGTGCGTCCCAGACCGGCTGCAGCGCTACCTCCAGGCGCGCCAGGGTGCGGCGCAGCCATGCCAGGGCGGTGCTGGCACTGGCGACCTCCGCGCGCAGCTGCACGCCCGCTGTCCTCGCTGCTCCTGGTTCGTCTGCTCTGGCGGGTCTGCGGGCACGCCCGTTGGCGTCCAGTGAACCCTCTAGCTGGGCGCTAAGCCCTGGCGCTGTGAGCGTGGCTTGCCCGGAGAAAGCCGGCAAGCCATCCAGCCCGCTCAGGGTGCCCTGCGCCTGCAGCTGTGCCTCCTGCCAGCTCAAGTTGGCTGCCGCCAGCCGCAGCTGGCCGGGTAGCCACTCCCCCCGCAGGTTCAAGGCTGGCAGGGGCACGCCCCGGGCACCGCCAACCGCCCCTCCACCTGGCCTGTCCGAGGGCGCCAGCCGCACATCCAGTGCAACCGCTCGCGCAGCGCTTGCCGGCGTGCTCACGGCGTCGCCCGAACGCGCAGTCAGCCGCAAGTCTTGCGGTACCGCTTGCAGCGTGCTGAGCAAGCCCGAGGGCACCAGCCCCGAAGCCTCGGCTTCCAGCGACCAGCTGCGCAGTCCACCCGGCTCCAGCAAGCCTTCGGCGCGGCCCGTGGCGCGCAGGCTGCTCCCGGCCAGCCGCGCACGGAGCTGCGGCAGTTGCCAGCCAGAGGCGTCCTGCCGCAGTTGCAGGTTCAGGCTCTCCACTGGCAGTAAGCCCTGGTCCCAGGGCCCCGCTCGGCGATTGTCCAGCTGGGCACTCAGCCCCCACCCGGCCTCTGGCTCGGTGCCGGGCGTGGTATTCACACGGCCGTCCAGCTGGGTGCTCGGCGCACCCGCCCAGAACATGGACAGGTCGATGCGCCGCAACTCGGCCACCAGCGCCTGAACCGGCTGCACCCGCCAGGGGTGCATGCGGGCCTCGGCGCTCAGGGTGGGCCCGTTTGGCTGCGTGGCACCTGCGGTCTCCACGCGGGCCTGCAAATCCACGAAAGGAGGGGTGGTATCCGATGGCGGCAGTGCGGTGTTTGGGTTCCCCAGCCTGCCCCGCAGGGTGGCTTCTGCCTGCAACAGCAGGGGTTGGCCCTGGGCGTTCTTCAGGGCCGCGTCTTCGTACCGGGGTGCCAGCGTGCCTTGCAAGCGGGCGCGCACAGTGTGGGGTGCAGCAGCCTGCAAGGCCGCGTCGATGGTGTAGCGGCCCTCGGCCCAGGTCAGATGCTCCACCACCAGCTGGTGCGCGGTTGCTTCGCTGTTGGCGGACACCGAAGAGGCCCCGGCGTCGGGTCCGTACAGGTAGCGACCGCGCAACGCTTGGAGCGGCGGCAGGCGGGAATCGGCCAGAGTGAGTTCTATGTCCCCCGTCACTTCGAACGGAAGCTCTACCCGGTTCAGCCAGGGCAGGGTCAGCGGACCGGCCCAGGGCGGTGTGTCGGTGTCGGCGGGGCTGGGTGGCGCATCGGGGTCCGGGCGGGTCTGTATCTGCAACTGCTGAGCGGCCACGCGGTCGAGTGTCAGGCTACGGCTGGCCAGCAGGTTCCACCACAGGCCGCCGCCCCAGCGCACTTCCAGTGCTTGCACCTGCAGGGTCAGGTTGTGCTGCGTCCAGGTGAGTTGCTCCACGGTGCCGCCCTGCAGGAGGCTACCCTCGGCCCCTTGCACTTGCAGAGGGGTGTCGCCATCGCGGGCCAGCCACTTGGCGGCCCAGTTCAGGCTCTGGCCCAGGGAGTGGGGAGACGCCATCCACGCGGCCAGCGCCACCAGTGCCGCAGCGGCCAGCGCGCCGGTGGCCCCCGCCAGCCAGGTCAGCGCGCCCAGCAGCCACTCCAGGCCGCGCCCAACGGGTAACTGCTTCCAGCGCTGCATCAGAACGCAAACCCCACATTCAGGTGCAGCCGCCAGCGGCGTTGCTCCAGCCCGTAGGCCAGATCCACCTGTAGCGGCCCCACCGGGCTGTTGTAGCGCAGGCCCGTACCCACACCCACCTGGGCCTTCAGGTCACGCACGGCATCGGCCACGGCACCTGCATCGATGAACAGCGTGCTTTCCCAGTCGGTCCGTTCGCCGTTGCGCCACAAGGGGCGCTGCCATTCGACGCTGCCCACCGCGAGGTAGCGCCCGGGCGCCACGCCACCGCTGGCCTGAGGTACACCAATATCGCGCAGGGCATAACCGCGCACGGCGTTGTCCCCGCCGGTGAGGAAGCGCTGCGTGGCGGGTACCGGTGTGTTGTCGCGGGCCAGCACCGCGCCACCTTCCAGCCGCAGTGCCAGGCGGCTGGGCCGTTCGGAGTTCGCGGCCAAGGGCAGGTAGTTCTGCCAGCGCGCGCGCACCCGGCCAAAGGGTTCGCGCTCCTGCGACAGTGTGTAGCCTGCGCCGAGCTCCACCGCCAGTCCGTAGCCCCGGTCGGGGAACAGGGTGTCGTTGAAGCGGCGCCGTGTCCAGGCGTAGTTGGCCGTGACCGAGCCTTCGGTGGGCAGCGTCACCTGTCCATCGAACTCCCGCGCGCGGTCCAGTTGCAGGAAAAAGCTGCGGTCCAGCAAACCGGTTTCCTGCAACTGCCCGAGGCGCAGGCGCTGGCTGGTGATGACGCGGGGGTCGTCGTCGTCGCGCTGGGCGCCCGCACCCGCTATCCAGCGCCAGCCTTTGTCGTCCAGCGGAGAGGCCCATTCGGTGCTGGCAGAGCTGTTGCGCTGCTGCAGCTGCAGCGCCGTTTGCGCCTGCCAGCCCAGCCCGGGCAGCTGCCGGTGGGTGTGCTCCAGGCTCAGGCGGGCGCCGGCGTCTGTGGTGCGGTCATAGGTGCGGTCATAGGTGCCGAGCCATCGGTACCAGCCTGTGCCTGGGCAGTGGCGGCGTCCACATCCACGCGGAGAAACACGCTGCGGTAGTAGCCGCTCTCCGACACCCGCTGCTGGGCAGCCTGCAGCACGCCCAGGTCGTAGTCGTCGCCAGGGCGCAGACCGCCCAGCCGCACCAGGCGCTGGACCGCATCGGCCGGGTAGCGCTCGTCGCCGTTCACGGTGATCTCGCCAAAGCGCACTGCCGGGCCGGTATCGAGCACCAGCCACAAGCGGGCTTCCTGGCGCTCCGGGTCGATGGTGGCCCGGCTTTCGGCCACCTGGGCTGTGGGGTAGCGGCGCTCGGTCCAGAGCCGCAGCGCCTGGTTCTTGGCGCTGTCCCACGCCGACTGGCTGAAAGGCTGCCCGGCGGGTAAGGCCCAGCTGCTCTGGAAGCGCTCGCGCTGCGCTGCGGCTTCTGGCTCGGTAGCGCCAGCGCCCTGAATCTGCAGGTCAACCGAGGCCACGCGGGCAGGGGGGCCGGGCTCTACCACCAGCACGATGCGTCTGGGCCTGTTGGTGGGGGTGGCTGCCGCAGCAGCGCCAGGCGCATCGGTCTGTACCTGAATGCGGGGGGCGAAGTAGCCCTGCGTGCCCAGCAGTTCGCGTGCGTTGGCGGGCAGCGCTTGCAGCAACTGCTCCAGCTCGGCGCGGCTCAGGTCGGGCAGGGTCCGGAAGCGCTGCAGCTCCAGGTGCCGCTCCAGCAGGGCGCGCACGGTATCCGGGGCCTGTATGGTCAGCTCGAATGCAACAGCGGAGGAAGCCGCCGGCGTGCTGTTGGCGGGCTGGGCCAGCGCCATGCCCGAGCAAGCCAGCAGCCACAGGGCCGCGCAGGCCCTCGCGAGCCCGGCGCGCAGCGCCGCGGCAATGCTCACCGCGTCAGGCTGCGCATCGCCTCTTCCAGCCCTTTCAGGGTGAGCGGAAACATGCGCTGCCCCATCAGTTGCTGAACAATGGCAATGCTCTGGCGGTATTGCCACATGCCTTGCGGTTCGGGGTTGATCCATGCGAATTTCGGGAATGCGTGGGTGAGGCGCTGCAGCCATTCGGCGCCCGCTTCCTCGTTGTTGTATTCCACGCTGCCGCCGGGCTGCAGGATCTCGTAGGGGCTCATG
>JALOSG010000246.1 GCA_025458665.1 Serpentinimonas sp. | reverse complement strand
ACCGCGTGCTCTGGGGCACCGACTGGCCGCACCCCAACCTGAAGAACCACATGCCCGACGATGGCCTGCTGGTGGACTTCATTCCCCACATTGCCGCCACGCCCGAACTGCAGCACCAGCTGCTGGTGGCCAACCCCATGCGCCTGTACTGGCCCGAGGAGGCTTGAACCATGGCCCTGAACAAACCGTACCTGGATGTGCCCGGCACCACCATCTTCGATGCCGAACAGTCGCGCCGTGGCTACTGGCTCAACCAGTTCTGCATGTCGCTCATGAAGGCCGAGAACCGCGCCCGCTTCAAGGCCGATGAGCGCGCCTACCTGGACGAGTGGGATATGACCGAAGACCAGAAGCAGGCTGTGCTGAGCCGCGACCTGAACCGCTGCATTGCGCTGGGCGGCAACATCTATTTTCTGGCCAAGATAGGCGCCACCGACGGCAAGAGCTTCCAGCAGATGGCCGGCTCCATGACCGGCATGACCGAAGAACAGTACCGCGACATGATGGTGCGCGGCGGCCGCTCCGTGCAGGGCAACCGCTACGTGGGCGAAGACGGCGACGCGCAGGCCCACCGCCAGCCCCAGGGCGGCCCCGCGCCGTCCACTTCCACAGGAGGGCATTGAGCCATGGCACGCATCACCGCATCGGTATTCACCTCGCACGTGCCCGCCATAGGCGCCGCGCTCGATCTGGGCAAAACCCAGGAGCCCTACTGGCAGCCGGTCTTCAAGGGTTATGAGTTTTCCAAGCAGTGGATGAAGGAGCACCGCCCCGACGTGGTGTTCCTGGTCTACAACGACCATGCCACCGCCTTCAGCCTCGATTTCATCCCCACCTTTGCCATAGGCACCGCCGCGCAATTCCAGCCCGCCGACGAAGGCTGGGGCCCGCGCCCCGTGCCGGTGGTGCAAGGCCACCCGGAACTGGCCGCGCACATTGCGCAGTCCGTCATCCAGGACGATTTCGACCTCACCATCGTCAACCGCATGGACGTGGACCACGGCCTCACCGTGCCTTTGTCGCTCATGTGTGGCCAGCCGCCCGCCGAGGACTTTCACTGGCCGTGCCCGGTCATTCCGTTCGCGGTGAACGTGGTGCAGTACCCCGTGCCCAGCGGGCGCCGCTGCTTCCAGCTGGGGCAGGCCATCCGCCGCGCGGTCGATAGCTTCGACCAGGACCTCAACGTACACATCTGGGGCACCGGCGGCATGAGCCACCAGCTGCAGGGGCCGCGTGCGGGCCTCATCAACAAAGAATTCGACAACGCCTTCCTCGACCAGCTCATTGCCGACCCGGCCACGCTGGCGCAGAAGCCCCACATCGACTACGTGCGCGAAGCGGGCAGCGAAGGCATAGAACTGGTGATGTGGCTGATCGCGCGCGGCGCCATGTCGGATTGCAACGGGCAGGGCGGCCAGCCGCGTGTGGCGCACCGCTTCTACCATGTGCCCGCTTCCAACACGGCGGTGGGGCACCTGATTCTGGAAGACGCCTCCGCGGCCTGACCCACCCAAAAAACACAGAAAGGACTCTCCCATGACCATCAAGGCAGCGCTGGCGGGTGCCGGTGCCTTCGGCATCAAGCACCTGGACGGCATCAAGAACATCGACGGCGTGGAGGTGGTTTCCCTCATCGGCCGCGAGCTGGACAAAACCCGCGAGGTGGCGCAGAAGTACGGCATAGGCCACGTCACCACCGACCTGGCCGACACCCTGGCCCTGCCCGAGGTGGACGCCGTGATCCTGTGCACGCCCACGCAAATGCACGCCTCGCAGGCGCTGGCCTGCCTGAAGGCGGGCAAGCACGTGCAGGTGGAAATTCCGCTGTGCGATGTGCTGGCCGAAGGCCAGGCCGTGGTGGACCTGCAGCGCAGCACCGGGCTGGTGGCCATGTGCGGCCACACGCGCCGCTTCAACCCCAGCCATCAGTGGGTGAACCAGAAAATCCGCGCGGGCCAGTTCCACATTCAGCAAATGGATGTGCAGACCTATTTCTTCCGCCGCAGCAACATGAACGCGTTGGGCCAGCCGCGCAGCTGGACCGACCACCTGCTGTGGCACCACGCCGCGCACACGGTCGATCTGTTCGCCTACCAGTGCGGCAGCCCGGTGGTGCGGGCCAACGCCATCCAGGGACCCATCCACCCCACGCTGGGCATAGCCATGGACATGAGCATTCAGCTGCAGGCGGCCAACGGCGCCATCTGCACGCTCTCCCTGAGTTTCAACAACGACGGGCCGCTGGGCACCTTCTTCCGCTACATCGGCGATACCGGCACCTACATCGCCCGTTACGACGACCTGTTCACCGGCAAAGAAGAGCCGATTGACGTGAGCCAAGTGGCCGTGTCCATGAACGGCATCGAACTACAGGACCGCGAGTTCTTTGCCGCCATACGGGAAGGGCGCGAACCCAATGCCAGCGTGGCCAGCGTGTTGCCGTGCTACGAGGTGCTGCACAGCCTGGAGCAGCAGCTGAACAGCCACTGAACAGCCACCCCCGGGCTGGGGCGCCACAGCCATAGCCTCAGCCTCAGCCCTGGAACTGCAGCGCGGCCAGGCTGGCGTACAGCCCGCCCAGGGCCACCAGCTCGGCGTGGGTGCCTTGCTCCACCACGCGGCCGTGGTCCAGCACCACAATGCGGTCGGCCTTTTGCACGGTGGCCAGCCGGTGGGCAATCACCAGTGTGGTACGGCCGCGCATGGCGGCGTCCAGCGCGGCCTGCACCACCTGTTCGCTGTGGGCGTCCAGCGCGCTGGTGGCCTCGTCCAGCAGCAACAGCGGCGGGTTCTTCAATATGGCGCGTGCAATGGCAATGCGCTGGCGCTGCCCGCCGGAAAGGCGCACCCCGCGTTCACCCAGCAAGGAGTCGTAGCCCTGCGGCAGTTGCTCGATGAACTCGTGCGCAAAGGCGGCGCGCGCCGCCGCCTCCACCTCGGCGCGGCTGGCGCTCGGCCGGCCGTAGCGGATGTTGTCCAGCGCGCTGCTGGAGAAAATCACCGGCTCCTGCGCCACCAGACCAATGTGGTCGCGCAGGGCGTGCAGGCTCAGCTGGTCGATGGGCGCACCGTTGAGCCGGATCCGCCCCGACTCGGTGTCGTAGAAGCGCATGAGGAGGGCGAACACGGTGGTCTTGCCCGCGCCGCTCGGGCCTACCAGGGCCACGGTCTGGCCAGGTTCGATCTGCAGATCCAGCTGGTCCAGCGCCGGGGTGAGCGGGCGGGAAGGGTAGCGGAAACGCACCGCCTCGAAGCTCAGCGCGCTGCCACCGGGCAGTGCAGGCAGGGGGATCGGTTGTTCGGGGCTGCGCACCGGGGACTCGGTGGACAGCAGCTCCATGAGCCG
>JALOSG010000245.1 GCA_025458665.1 Serpentinimonas sp. | reverse complement strand
TTCCCCACCGAGCTGGACTGGCAAACCGAAGGCACCCCTGGCTGGCACATGGCCACCGTGGGCGCGGAAAAAGGCACCACCACCGGCCGTTCGCGCCGCTGCGGCTGGTTCGACGCTGCGCTGCTGAAGCGCTCGGCCCAGGTGAACGGCCTCACGGGGCTGTGCATCACCAAGCTCGATGTGCTCGATGGCCTGAGCGAGTTGAAGCTGTGCGTGGGCTACGACCTCGATGGCGAGCGCATCGACATCCTGCCCATGGGCGCCGACGAGATCGAGCGCTGCGTGCCTGTGTACGAGACCCTGCCCGGCTGGAGCGAGTCTTCCGTGGGCGCCACCCGCTACGAAGACCTGCCGCCCAACGCCCAGCGTTACCTCAAGCGCATAGAGGAAACCACGGGCGTGCCGGTGCATGTGGTGTCCACCAGCCCGGACCGCGACCACACCATCCTGCTGCACCACCCGTATTCCGCCTAAGCCACACACAGCCCCCGAAGGAGACCGCCCCATGCTGACCGAAGACGGCAAACACCTGTACGTGTCCTACGACGAGTACCACAACCTGATCGAGAAGCTCGCCATCAAGGTGCACCAGTCGGGCTGGGAGTTCGACACCATCCTGTGCCTGGCACGCGGCGGTATGCGCCCCGGTGACATCCTGAGCCGCATTTTCGACAAGCCGCTGGCCATCATGTCCACCAGCTCCTACCGCGCCGAGGCCGGCAAGATGCAGGGCGAACTGGACATTGCGCGCTACATCACCACCCCCAAAGGCGAGATTGCCGGGAAGGTGCTGCTGGTGGACGATCTGGCCGATTCGGGCAAGACGCTGAACGCAGTCATCGAGATGCTGCGCACCAACTACCCGCCCATCACCGAACTGCGCAGCGCCGTCATCTGGACCAAGGCGCTGTCGGTGTTCACGCCCGACTATTCGGTGGAATTCCTGCCCACCAACCCCTGGATCCACCAGCCTTTTGAGGGTTACGACAGCATGCGCCCGGCGCAGTTGCTGCAAAAGTGGAAGATCTGATGGCCGGGCCGCAGCAGGACATCCAGCCCGCGCTGGAGACCCGGCTGGTTCACCACGCCTACCGGCCGCCGGCCGAGTTCGAGTCTCCGGCGGTGCCGGTGCACAAGGGCTCCACGGTGTACTTCCCCACGGTGGCGGCGATGCGCTCGCGCGACTGGAAGGACAAGTCGGCCTACACCTATGGCTTGCATGGCACGCCCACCAGCTTCACGCTGGAGGAGCGCATGGCCACGGTGGAGGGCGGCCAGTTCTGTCTGCTGGCCCCCAGCGGCCTCTCGGCCATTACGGTGGTGGACATGGCGCTGCTGGCCACCGGCGACGAACTGCTCATTCCCGACAACGCCTATGGGCCCGGCAAAGCCTTCGCCGAGGGCGAGTTGCGCCAATGGGGTATTGCCACCCGCTACTACAACGCCATGGACCCGGCCGATCTGGCCCGCTGCATCACGCCCGCCACGCGCCTGGTGTGGCTGGAGGCGCCCGGCTCGGTGACGCTGGAATACCCGGACATTCCCGCGCTGGTGGCGGTGGTGCAGGCGGCCAACCAGCAACGCGCCGAAGGGGCGCGCCGTATTGTCACCGCGCTGGACAACACCTGGGGCGCGGGCGTGGCGTTTGCGCCCTTCAGCCTGGGTGTGGATATCTCCATGCAGGCCATGACCAAGTACCCCAGCGGCGGCGGGGATGTGCTGATGGGCTCCGTGGTGACGCGCGACGCCAGCCTGCACCGCCAGCTTCTGCTTTGCCACATGCGGCTGGGCCTGGGCGTGGGTGCCAACGATATTGAACTGGTGCTGCGCGGGCTTCCGAACATGGTGCTGCGCTACCACGCGCAGGACCGCGCCACCCGCGAACTGGCCCAGTGGATGCAGCAGCAGCCTGCCGTGGCTCAGGTGTTCCACCCCGCGTTGCCCGGCTCGCCCGGCCACGAGCACTGGCAGCGCACCGCCACGGCCGCTGCCTGCCTGTTCAGCGTGGTGTTCCAGCCGCAGTTTTCCGCCGAGCAGGTAGACGCGGTGTGCGACCGGCTCAAGCTCTTCAAGCTGGGCTACAGCTGGGCAGGGCCGGTCAGCCTGGTGGTGCCCTACGACATTGCCTCCATGCGTCAGCAGCCCTGGCCTTACGCCAACCGCCTGCTGCGCTTTGCGGTGGGCCTGGAGGCGGTGGAAGACCTGAAGGCGGACTTGTTGCAGGCCATGGCCCACCTCGCCTGAGTCCAGCCTGAGTCCAGCCTGAATCCGGCCTGAATCCGGCCGCTCAGACCGCCTGGGCTTCCTCGGCCACGAGTTCCCGCGCCAGTGCCCGCAAGGCTTCGGGCGAACGGCTGGGCAACACGCAGGCGCGCGCCTTGGGGTACTGCAGGAAATTGCGCTGGATGGAGGCGGCATACACCGGGTCGTAGTGCAGGGTCAGCAGCTCACGCACCACTTCGCTCGGGTTACCCGCGCGCACCAGCGCAGTCCAGCGGTCTATGGTGGCCGCACCGCGCAATTCCCGCAGTGCCTCCAGCCGCTGGCAGAAAAACTCCTTGTCCCGCACGAAGAAATCGTAGTCCTCCATGAGGAGGGCCACGCGCTCTTCTTCGGACAGTTGCAGGTCTAGGCAGGTGCTGGCGCGCACGGCGGCAATCAGCGCATCGGGCACACGCACATTGCCCACTTTCTTGCTTTCGCTCTCCACGTACACCGCACGGGCCGGGTCAAACTGCTTCAGCGCATGCCAGATCAGGGTGTCGTAGCGCTTCTGGCTCGGCTGCGGCGTACCAGGGATGAGGCCCAGCACGGAACTGCGGTGGGCCGCCAGATCTTCCAGGTCCAGCACCTGTGCGCCCTCGGCCCGCAGGGCCTGCAGCAGCCGCGTCTTGCCCGAGCCGGTGGGGCCACAGACCACCCGGTAGGTCAGGCGCTGGGCCAGGGCGGGGATATCCTCCACCAGCGCGGCGCGCCACGCCTTGTAGCCGCCTTCCACCAGCGTCACCTGAAACCCGATGGCGCTCAGTATGGTGGCCAGCGATCCGCTGCGGTTGCCACCGCGCCGCACCGCGCTTCTTGGCCTCGAACGCGTTGACCTGCTTGTACATGGTGCCTATGTCTATGCGCTCCTGGTTGTTCAGGGTGGGCCAGTTCACTGCGCCGGGCAGGTGGTCCAGGGCGTACTCGTCCTCGGTACGCGCGTCGATGATCGCATCGAAGGTGTTCAGCCGCGCCAGCAGTTCGCTGGCGGGCATGGCTTGCAGGGGCATGGAGCAGGGCGCAGGCGCCAAAAAAAAGAGAGTGGAAAGCCGTCTGGCGGGTGTGCCGGGCCGCGTCAGGGCCGCAGCAGCTTGCTCAGTTCGGGCCACACATTGTCCAGCATGCGCGGTTGGGCGGCTTCCGAGGGGTGGATGCGGTCGGGCTGGAACAGGGCGGTGGGATCGGGGCCGTTGGCCACGCCCTCCAGAAAGAAAGGTACCAGAGCGGCCTTCTCTTGCTGGGCCACGGTGGCAAACAGTTGCGCGAATTGCTCTGCGTAACGCGCGCCGTAGTTGGGCGGCATCTGCATGCCCAGCACCAGCACGCGGGCGCCGGCTTCGCGGGAAATGCGCGCCATGTGCGCCAGATTGTCCTGCGTCATGTTCAGGGGCAGGCCGCGCAGGGCGTCGTTGCCGCCCAGCTCGATCACCACCACCTTGGGCTGGTGCTGGCGCAGCAGGGCGGGCAGGCGCGAGCGGCCGCCCGATGTGGTGTCACCGCTGATGCTGGCATTGACCACCCGCCAGGCGCGTTTCTCGGCCTGCAGGCGCTGCTCCAGCAGCGCCACCCAGCCGGTACCACGGCGCAGGCCGTACTCGGCGCTGAGCGAGTCGCCCACAATGAGCAGGGCGGGCGGCTGCGGCGTATTGGCGGCAGCGCTGCCGCTCCAAGACCCCATGAGGGCGGCTGCGGCGGCCACCGCGGTAAAGTGTCGTCTGTTCAACTGTTCGGCCTTCCTATGTCTGATGTCATGATTTCGGTGCAGCATGTGTTCAAGTCGGTCACCGACGCCACCGGTACGCTGGACATTCTGCGCGATATCGATTTCGCCCTGCACCGTGGCGAGACGGTGGCCATAGTGGGCGCTTCCGGCTCGGGCAAGAGCACCTTGCTGTCTATTGTGGCCGGGTTGGACACGCCCACGCGGGGAACGGTTCACCTCGATGGTGTCGATTTGTTCGCCATGGACGAGGACCAGCGCGCCGCGCTGCGTGCGCAGAAGGTGGGGTTCGTGTTCCAGAGCTTTCAGTTGCTGGGCAACCTCACGGCGCTGGAGAACGTGATGCTGCCACTGGAGCTGGCGGGCCGCCGCGACGCCCGCACCGCCGCTACCCACATGTTGCAGCGCGTGGGTCTGGGCGAGCGGCTGAACCGCTACCCCAAGGTGCTCTCGGGTGGTGAGCAGCAGCGCGTGGCACTGGCCCGTGCCTTCGTGGTGCAGCCTGCCGTTCTGCTGGCCGATGAGCCCACCGGCAGCCTGGACTTTGCCACCGGCGACAAGGTCATGGAGTTGATGTTCGAACTCAACCGCGAGCAGGGCACCACACTCGTGCTGGTGACGCACGACCGCAGCATTGCGGCCCGCTGCGAGCGGCGTATCTCCATGGAAGCCGGCCGCGCCACCGAACTGGATGCAGCCGCTGTGTGAGGCCGGCGCGCGATAATCGCGCCATGTCCTCTCCCAAAGTTCTGTTCGGCTTCCACGCCGTCGGCGTGCGCCTGAAAACGGCGCCGCAGTCCATCATCGAGGTCTATGTAGACCCCACCCGGCGCGATGCCCGCATGCGCCAGTTCCTCGACCGTGCCCGCGAAGCGGGTGTGCGGCTGATCGAGGCCGACGGCCTGCGCCTGGCCAAGCTGGCCGGCAGCCATGGCCACCAGGGCGTGGCCGCCCGCGTGCAACCCACGGAACAGGCCCGTTCGCTGGACGATGTGCTGGAGCAGCTGGAGCAGGCCAGCACCGAAGGCCCCGACGCCGCGCACCCGCCGCTCTTGCTGGTGCTCGATGGTGTGACCGACCCGCACAACCTCGGCGCCTGCCTGCGCGTGGCCGATGGTGCGGGTGCCCAGGCCGTGGTGGCCCCCAAGGACCATGCGGCTGGCATCAATGCCACCGTAGCCAAAGTGGCCAGTGGGGCGGCCGAAACCGTGCCTTATTTCATGGTCACCAACCTGGCGCGCACGCTCAACGAACTGAAGGAGCGGCAGATCTGGGTGATCGGCACCAGCGACGACGCCACCGACACCATTTTTGACGTTGACCTGACCGGCCCGGTGGCCCTGGTGCTGGGCGCAGAGGGCCCGGGCATGCGGCAGCTCACGCGCAAGACCTGCGATCAGCTGGTGCGCATTCCCATGCAGGGCGCCGTGGAGAGCCTCAACGTATCGGTAGCCAGCGCGGTGTGCCTGTACGAGGCACTGCGCCAGCGCCTGAAGGTCCGCGGTAGCAAGGCCTGAGCGGGGAGCAGCCTCACCCTCAGGCCGTAGCCGTCACACGCTCATGCCGCCCGACACTTCCAGCACCGCCCCGTTGATGTAGCTGGCCTCGTCGCTGGCCAGGAAGGCATACACGTTGGCAATCTCCTCGGGCTGGCCCAGGCGGCGCAGTGGCACCTTGTGTTCCATCTCCTCCAGCACCTTGGCCGGGATGGTGTTCAGGATGGGCGTGGCCACAAAACCGGGCGCAACGGCGTTGACGCGCACGCCCTTGGGGCCGAGTTCGCGGCTCCAGGTCTTGGTGAAACCAATGACGCCGAACTTGGTGGCTGCGTAGTTGGTCTGGCCAAAGTTGCCGTAAATACCCACCACACTGCTCGCGTTCAGGATCACGCCCGAGCCCTGCGCCACCATCACATCGGCCACGGCCTGGGCGCAATGGAACACGCCGCGCAGGTTCACGTCGATCACGCGGTCGAACTGTTCCAGGGTCATTTTCTGCAGGCGTGCGTCCTGGGTAATGCCGGCGTTGTTCACCAGCACGTCGATGCGGCCAAAGTGGTCCAGCGTGCGCGCCACGGTGGCGTCCACCGCTTCTCTCTGGGTGACATCCACGCAAAGGCCCAGGATGCGTTCGCGCCCGGCTTCCTGGGTGGGCAGGCCTTCGGTGGCAGCGGCGGCACGGCACTCGGTCACGGCCGCATCCACGGCGGTCTGGCGCACATCGCACAGCACAACACAAGCGCCTTCGCGCACGAATTTGAGGGCGGTGGCCAAGCCTATGCCTTGAGCGGCCCCGGTAATGAGGGCCACCTTGTTGTTCAGTCTGCGCATGGGGTGGTTGGGTGTTGTAGTTCGTCTATGCTTGTTGTATCACAGGCATTGGAGGTTTTCGGGATGGAGCCATCGCACACGAGACAGGCCCTTGTACACCGACACGGT
>JALOSG010000063.1 GCA_025458665.1 Serpentinimonas sp. | reverse complement strand
CCTCATCCTGGTGAATAAATTCCACTACGGCGTGCGCCTGCCGGTCATCCACACCAAAATCATTCCCAACAACGACCCCGAGCGCGGCGATGTCATGGTGTTCCGCTACCCGCCACAGCCCAGCCTGGACTACATCAAGCGGGTGGTCGGCTTGCCGGGCGATGAGGTCTCCTACCTGAACAAGGAATTGCGCGTGAACGGCGAACTGGTGCCCAAGACCGCCATGCCCGAATTCTTCGATTCGGACAGCATGCGCTATTCGGCTCAGTTTCAGGAGTCGCTGGGTGGCAAGACCTACAACACCCTGAACGATGCCGACCGGCCGGCTTTCATTCCTGGCACGATCGACTTCCCGTTCAAGGACCAGTGCAACTACAGCGCCGAGGGCGTGGTGTGCAAGGTACCCGAAGGGCACTATTACCTCATGGGCGACAACCGGGACAATTCGCTGGATTCCCGCTACTGGGGATTTGTGCCGGAATCCCACATTGTGGGCCGCGCATTCTTCGTATGGATGAATTTTGGCAACTTGAAGCGCATCGGTGGCTTTGAATAAGCGAATTTCCCCTCAGCTTTGTTTAAGATACCCAAAATTCGCTACAAACGGAGTCTTGGGATGAAACAACGTCAACGCGGGGTCACCTTTGTCGGTCTGGTGGTGGTGGGTGTGCTGGTTGCCTGTATCGGGGTGATCGCGGCCCAGGTGGTACCTACGCTGGTGGAGTACCAGTCCATTTCCAAGGCGGCTACCCGGGCCGCAGAGGGCAACACCGTCGCCGAAGTCCGGGCGATCTTTGACCGCGCTGCAGCCATCGACAACATCAAGTCCATTTCAGGACGGGATCTCATTGTGGGCAAGGAAAACGACCGCGTCATCGTGGAGTTCGAGTACGAGCGTGAAATCCCTCTGTTCGGCCCGGCCTACCTGCTCATGCGCTACAACGGCAGCAGCCGGACGCCGGCCCGCTGAGCGTGACCAGGTCCTGGGCTTTTTCCACTGTATTCCCCGCTGACTTTTCTGCCCCATCACCCCGGAGCTTCTGAGCATTTGAACGCTGAATTGCTGGCGCTGCAGGAGCGCCTGGGGCATGCGTTTGCCAACCCCGCCCTGCTGCAGCAGGCCCTGACCCACCGCAGCTTTTCTGCAGACCACAACGAGCGCCTGGAGTTTCTGGGCGATTCGGTGCTGAGTCTGGCCATCTCGGGTCTGCTCTACGAGAAATTGCTGGACTTGCCCGAGGGCGACCTTTCCCGTATCCGTTCCCACCTGGTGAAGCAGGACTCCCTTTATGAGCATGCGCTGCGGCTGGGCCTGCCCCGCGTGCTGCGGCTGGGGGAGGGAGAGGTTCGATCTGGCGGACCGCAGCGCCCGTCCATCCTGGCCGATGCGCTGGAAGCCCTGATTGGCGCAGTGTTCCTCGACGCAGGCTTCGATACCGCTGCCTCTCTGGTAAGACGTCTCTTCAAGGATGTGCCGCTGGGGGCTGGCGTGGATGCGCTGGGCAAAGACCCCAAAACCGCTTTGCAGGAATGGCTGCAGGGCCGCAAAATGCAATTGCCCGCCTACCGGGTGGCACACACGCGCGGCGAAGCCCACCGCCAGACCTTCGATGTGGTGTGCGAAGTGGCCGAATGGCAACTGAGCGCCTCGGGCAGCGGCCCCACCCGGCGTGCCGCCGAGCAGGCTGCCGCGGCAGCCATGCTGAACCAGCTCAAGGCCCGGAAGCCCTGAAACCGTGAATCCCACACGAAGCTCACATGAATCTCCAATGACCACCCCACCACCCACCCCGGACGCTCCCGAAAGCCCGGCACAGGCCGAGTCCGTGCCGTCTTCGCCCTCCGAACAGCGCTGCGGCTTTGTGGCCATCGTGGGCAAACCCAACGTGGGCAAGTCCACCCTGCTCAATGCGCTGGTGGGGCAGAAAATCAGCATCACCTCGCGCAAGGCCCAAACCACGCGCCACCGCATCACGGGCGTGCGCACCCTGGACCAGACCCAGTTCGTGTTCGTGGACACGCCGGGCTTCCAGACCCGCCACGGCAATGCCCTCAACCGTTCCCTGAACAAGACGGTGCTGGGCGCGGTGTCCGATGTGGACGTGATCGTGTTCGTGGTGGAGGCGGGCAACTTCAACCTCGCCGATGCCAAGGTGCTGTCCCTGCTGCCGCAGAATGTGCCGGTCATTCTGCTGGCCAACAAGCTCGATCTGGTGCACCGGCGCGGTGAGCTGGCGCCTTGGCTGCGCAGCATGCAGGAGCGCCACCCGTTCGCCGAGTTCGTGCCCATGTCGGCCAAGAACGCGAAGGACGTGCAGCGCTTCTTTGCCATTTGCGAAAAGTACCTGCCCGCCCAGCCGTGGATGTACGACGCCGATGACCTGACCGACCGCACCGAACGCTTCATGGCGGCCGAGATGGTGCGCGAGAAGCTGTTCCGCCTGACGGGCGACGAGCTGCCCTACACCTCTACCGTGGTCATCGACAAATTCGAGGAAGAGGGCAAGCTGCGCCGCATTGCCGCCACCATTGTGGTGGAGCGCGATGGCCACAAGGGCATGGTGATTGGGGACGGGGGCGAGAAGCTCAAGCGCATAGGCACCGAAGCCCGCATGGAACTGGAACGCCTGTGGGGCGGCAAGGTGTTTCTGGTGAGCGCTGGGCGCGCCGCCATGCCCACCCCGAAGCAAAGCCGCACCCAGGACGAACCTGCCTTTGTGCTGCACCAGTACCCCTGGAGCGAAGCCAGCCTGATCCTGGAAATTTTCAGTCGCCACCACGGCCGCCTGGCGCTCATGGCCAAAGGCGTGAAGCGGCCCAGCTCCCAGTTCCGCCCGGTGCTGCTGCCGCTGCAGCCCCTGCGCCTGGGTTGGGGGGGCGACGCCGAGGTGCGTACCCTGAAAACGGCCCAGTGGGAGGGTGGCCATGTGATGCCAGCGGGCGAAGCCCTGCTGGCCGGCTACTACCTCAATGAACTGCTCCTGAAACTGCTGGCGCGCGACGATCCGCACCCGCACCTGTTTGACCATTACGCGCAGGCTGTGGCCACCCTGGCGCAAGATGTTGTGCCTCAGGCTGCAGTCCTGCGCGCCTTCGAGCTGCTGCTGCTGCGCGATGCCGGTTTTCTGCCCCTGCTGAGCGAGGAGGGCAGCAGCCTGACCCCGCTCGATGCGGCGCGCAGTTACCGCCTCGTTCCGGAAGCCGGGCTGCTCACCCAGTCTGGGACCGCAGCGGGGTCCGGCTTGTCCGGACACGACTGGCAAGCACTGCAGCAGGCGCTGGACAGTCCCGAGAGCTTCACGGCCCTGCTGGCCGTGTGCGGCGCACTGGTGCAGGAGGGTGTTCCGGGGAACGCCCTGCGCAACCAGTTGCGCACGCTGTTGCACTACCATGGCGGGGTGCAGGTGTTCCGTACCCGCCAGCTCATGCTGGAGGTGCAGCGCCTCACGCCCCAACCCGCCCCCCAGTCCGCCCCCCAGGCCTGAGTGGCTCGTCCAACGCTTTTCTCCCATGTCGCAACACCCCCGCACCGCGCTGTCGGTCAACGTGAACAAGGTGGCGCTAGTGCGCAACACCCGCCATCTGGGCATACCCAGCGTGACACGCGCCGCCGAGCTGTGCCTCAAGGCCGGCGCACAGGGCATCACCGTGCACCCCCGGCCCGATGAGCGCCACATACGCCGGCACGACGTGTTCGAGCTGGCCGAACTGATGCAGGACTGGCCCGACCGCGAGTTCAACGTGGAAGGCAACCCGCTGCACAACCTCATGCCGCTGGCCGAAGAGCTGCATGCGCTGGGCCTGCCGCTGCACCAGCTCACCTTCGTGCCCGACAGCGAAGGCCAGTTCACCAGCGACCACGGCTGGGCTTTCCCGGCCGACCACGCCACGCTGGCGCCGCTGGTGGCGCAGTCCCAGGCGCTGGGCGCCCGCGTGAGCCTGTTCATGGACCCCGAGCCCGCCGCCATGCCCGCGGCGCGTGCCACTGGCGCGGAGCGGGTGGAGCTGTACACCGAACCCTACGCCGCCGCCTGGGGCCACCCCGATGGGCCGGCGCAACTGGCGCGCTACCGCAGCGCTGCGCAGGCCGCACTGGCGGCCGGGCTGGCCGTGAACGCCGGCCACGACCTGAACCGCGACAACCTCACGCCGTTTCTGCGGGAAGTGCCCGGCGTGAGCGAGGTATCCATAGGCCACGCCCTGCTGGCCGATGCGCTGGAACTGGGCTACGAGGCCACGGTGAAGGCCTATCTGGCTTGCATCGCGGCCGCAGCGCGCTGAGGCCGGCGGAGTCGCTCATGGGCAGCATTTTCGGCATAGGCACCGATATTTGCGACGTACGCCGCATACGCGCCAGCCTGGACCGCCACGGCGACCGCTTTGCCCACAAGATCCTGAGCGACGCCGAATTCGCCACCTGGAAGGTGCGCAGCGCCCGCTGGCCGGAACGCGGCGTGCGCTTTCTGGCCACCCGTTTTTCGGCCAAAGAAGCCTTCAGCAAGGCCATAGGGCTGGGCATGCGCATGCCCATGACCTGGCGCGATTGCGAGGTGGGCCACCTGCCCACCGGGCAGCCGGTGCTGGTGCTGCACCGGGGCCTGCACACGTGGTTTGCCGAACGTGGGCTGCAGGCCCACGTGAGCCTGACCGATGAAACCGACTATGCCGCCAGCTTTGTGGTGGTGGAGAAACAAGCCTGATGCAACACGCCCCCCTCATCATCGACGTGCTGGGTACGACCCTCAGCAAAACCGACCGCCAGCGCCTTTCGCACCCGCTGGTGGGCGGCATCATCCTGTTCGCGCGCAACTGGGACAACCGCGCGCAACTCACCCAGCTGTGCCAGCAGATCAAGCGCGTGCGCCCCGACCTGCTCATTGCCGTGGACCACGAGGGCGGCCGCGTGCAGCGCTTCAAGACCGATGGCTTCACCCACCTGCCGCCCATGCGCGTGCTGGGTGAAAAATGGTTCGCAGCCCGCCAGCGCGGCCAGGCAGCCAGCCATTCCACCCACGAGGCCAGCGCCGCCCTGCACGCCTGCGACGCCGCCACCGCCGCCGGCTTCGTGCTCGGCGCCGAACTGCGCGCCTGCGGCGTAGACCTGAGTTTCACCCCGGTTCTGGACCTGGACCACGGGGGCAGCGGCGTCATTGGCGACCGCGCCTTTGCCCGCGACCCCGCCGTGGTCACGCTGCTGGCCAACGCCCTCATGACGGGCCTGCTGCAAAGCGGCATGGCCAACTGCGGCAAGCATTTCCCAGGGCACGGCTTCGTGAAGGCCGATTCGCACGTGGACATTCCGGTGGACAAGCGCAGCCTCAAAACCATTCTGGCGGACGACGCTGCGCCCTACGGCTGGCTCAGCAGCAGCCTGACCAGCGTCATGCCCGCCCACGTGATCTACCCCAAGGTGGATGCACGGCCCGCGGGCTTTTCGCGCAAGTGGCTGGAAGACATCCTGCGCCGCCGCCTGCAGTTCCAGGGCGCCATATTCAGCGACGACCTGAGCATGGCGGGTGCCCGCCAGATCGATGGGCGCGAGGTGAGCTACACGGAAGCCGCTGTGGCTGCGCTGGAGGCAGGCTGCGACATGGTGCTGCTGTGCAACCAGTCCGAGGCCGCCGCAGGTCTGGGCCAGCCTATCGATGACTTGATTGAGGGCCTGAGCGAGGCACAGATCAAGGGCCGCTGGACGCCCAGCCCCGCCAGCGAGCAACGCCGCCACAGCCTGCTGCCGCAGGCGCCGGCCATGCCTTGGGACGACCTGATGGTGGACGCGCGCTACATGCACGCGCTGAGCTTGCTGCCCTGACCGGTCAGTGCTCGATGCCCATCTGGTCCAGGGCATCGCCGACCAGTTCGAGCCTAAGCAGGGGGTTGTCCAGCGTCAGGAGTTGCTGCTTGGTTTCCACCGGGAGTGGCAGCAATTCCGCCCAGCGGTTGGCCACCCAGCCGGCCTCCTGCCACGGGGTGCCGCTGGGCGCGTAGTCGGGGTAGGGGCCAATCAGGCCGGGCTGTTCTTGCTGCAGGCGCTGGTTCAACTGGTGCAGCGCCTGGGCAATGCCCGCCAGTTCTTCGGGAATGGCCACGGCCGGGTCGGCGGGCACCGGCTCTGCCTCGGCCACCCAGAGGCCGTACTTCAGCCGCTGGCTGCTCTTGATGCGGAAGCGCCCGGTGCCCTGCGTGGCAATGACCAGCAAGCCCGGCTGAGGCTGGTCGAACTCCACAATCTGCGCCAGCGTGCCCACAGTGTGGAAGCTTTCCGGGCGGAAGCCTTCGCCACTATCGCGGTCGCGCTGCATGACTTCGCTGCCCTGGGTCAGGCAGACCACCCCAAAGGGCGTGCCTTCGCGGTGGCAGCGCTGCACCATGTCGAGGTAGCGCACCTCGAAAATCTGCAGCGGCAGGCTGCCCCCCGGGAACAGCACGGTACCCAGCGGGAACAGGGGCAGGGCGTTGAAATCGGTCACGCCACGGCGTCGGAGCTCTGGCGCTGCAGCATGGCCAGCACATTGGCCACGGTGGCACGCAGCTCGCGCCGGTCGCAAATGAAATCCACCGCGCCCTTGGTTTGCAGGAACTCGGCGCGCTGGAAGCCTTCCGGCAGCTTCACGCGCACGGTGTTCTCGATCACGCGCGGCCCGGCAAAGCCAATCAGGGCCTTGGGCTCGGCAATCACCACATCGCCCACAAACGCAAAGCCCGCACTCACGCCGCCCATGGTGGGGTCGGTCAGTACGCTGATGTAGGGCAGGCCCTTCTTGGCCAGCCGGGTGAGGGCGGCGTTGGTCTTGGCCATCTGCATGAGGCTGAGCAGGCCCTCCTGCATGCGCGCACCACCGGTAGCGGTGAAGCACACAAAAGGCACCTTCTGTTCTATGGCGGCTTCCACGCCACGCACAAAACGCTCGCCCACCACGGAGCCCATGGAGCCGCCCATGAAGTCGAATTCGAAACAGGCCACCACCAGCTCGATGCTCATGACCGAGCCGCCCATGACCACCAGGGCATCGGTTTCGCCGGTGGTTTCCAGCGCTTCCTTCAGGCGTTCGGGGTACTTGCGGCTGTCCTTGAACTTCAGCGGGTCTACGGGCAGCACTTCCTGGCCTACGTCATAGCGGCCCTCGGCATCGAGGAAGGCGTCGAGGCGGGCGCGCGCGCCGATTCGGTGGTGGTGGGCGCAGTGCGGGCAGACGTTCTGGTTCTTCTCCAGATCGGTCTTGTAGAGCACCGCTTCGCAGCTGGGGCACTTGATCCACAGCCCTTCGGGCACGCTGCGGCGTTCGCTGGGGTCGGTGGGGGAAATCTTGGGGGGCAGAAGTTTCTCTAGCCAGGACATGGGCGCAACGCTCCTTGCTTGGGGCCACCTGGCGGGTGGCCAGGGGCTTGGTTCAGTGCAAAACTCAAGCGCAGATTATGCGCTGGCGCGGTCCAGCGCCTGCCGGATTTCCGACAGGAAGCCGCTGGCCACGGCGGCCACCTCGTGGCGCGGTGCATGCTCCAGCAACTGGATGATGCGCGAGCCGATCACCACCGCATCGGCGGTGCGGCCCACGGCGCAGGCAGTGGCTGCATCGCGAATGCCAAAGCCCACGCCCACCGGCGTCTGCACATGCTTGCGGATGCGTGGCAGCATGGCCTCCACCGCATCGGTGTCCAGGTGGCCAGCACCCGTCACGCCCTTCAGGGACACGTAGTACACATAGCCGCTGGCTATGCGGCCCACCTGCGCCATGCGTTCGTCCGTGCTGGTGGGGGCCAGCAGGAAAATCAGGTCCAGGCCGTGCTGTTTCAGTTCGGCGGCAAACTCCTCGCATTCTTCGGGCGGGTAGTCCACCACCAGCACGCCGTCCACGCCGGCGGCTGCGGCATCGCGCACAAAGGCACCGCCGGGCTGGGCGGCATCGGCGTGCAGCAGGTCGTAGCGCTCCACCGGGTTGGCGTAGCCCATCAGCACCACCGGGGTGGTGTGGTCCTGCTGGCGGAAGGTGCGCACCATGTCCAGCACCTGGCGCGTGCCTATGCCGAGAGCCAGCGCTTTTTCGCCGGCTTTCTGGATCACCGGGCCATCGGCCATGGGGTCGGAGAAGGGCACGCCCAGCTCGATGATGTTGGCCCCCGCCGCCACCATGGCGTGCATGAGTTCGGGGGTCACATCGGCGTACGGGTAGCCGGCCGTGACGTAGGGAATCAGCGCCTTGCGGCCCTGGGCCTGCAGCGCGGAAAGGGTGGAGGCAATGCGGCTCATGACTGGATCAGGTGGATGGGCTGTTCGGCCGGGGTGCCCACGCCGCCCTTGACGGACTGGCCGCGGCAGCTGGGCCGGCAATAGAAGTCGGCGTTCGAGAGGTCGGCCACGGTGCCTATGTCCTTGTCCCCGCGCCCCGAGAGGTTGATGAGGATGGCCTGGTCCGGGCGCATGGTCTTGGCCAGCTGCATGCCATAGGCAATGGCGTGGCTGGTTTCCAGCGCCGGGATGATGCCTTCGGTGCGGCACATGTGGTGGAAGGCTTCCAGTGCCTCGGTGTCGGTCACGCCCACGTACTCGGCGCGCCCTATGTCCTTGAGCCACGCGTGTTCCGGGCCTACGCCGGGGTAGTCCAGGCCCGCGCTGATGCTGTGCGTCTCGGTGATCTGGCCGTTTTCGTCCTGCAGGATGTAGGTGCGGTTGCCGTGCAGCACACCGGGCGTGCCGCGCTCCAGGGAGGCGGAATGCTTGCCGCTGTCCAACCCTTCACCCGCGGCTTCCACGCCAATCAGGCGGGTGTTCTCGTAGGGAATGTAGGGGTGGAAAATGCCCATGGCATTGCTGCCACCGCCCACGCAGGCCAGCACCGCATCGGGCTGCTGGCCGGGCAGGCGCAGGTCTTTCATGAGGGTGGGCATCTGCGTCAGGCACTCCTGGCCAATGACGCTCTGGAAGTCCCGCACCATCATGGGGTAGGGGTGCGGACCGGCCACGGTACCAATGATGTAGAAGGTGTTTTCCACGTTGGTGACCCAGTCGCGCATGGCCTCGTTCAGCGCATCTTTCAGGGTCTTGCTGCCGCTTTCCACCGGCACCACCGTGGCGCCCAGCAGCTTCATGCGGTAGACGTTGGGGCTCTGGCGTTTCACGTCCTCGGCGCCCATGTACACAATGCACTCCAGCCCGTAGCGTGCGCAGATGGTGGCAGTAGCCACACCGTGCTGGCCGGCGCCGGTCTCGGCAATGATGCGCGGCTTGCCCATGCGCTTGGCCAGCATGGCCTGCCCGATGACGTTGTTGATCTTGTGCGCGCCGGTGTGGTTCAGGTCTTCGCGCTTGAAGAAAATCTGCGCGCCGCCCATTTCCTGGCTCATGCGCGCGGCGTGGTACACCGGCGAGGGCCGGCCCACGAAGTGCGCCAGCTCATAGCGGAATTCGCGCAGGAACTCGGGGTCGTGCTGGTACCGGGCGTAGGCCTGGCGCAGCTCGTTGATGGCGTGGGTGAGTGTTTCGCTGATGAAGCTGCCGCCGTAGGGGCCAAAGTGGCCCCGGGCGTCGGGTTGCTGGTATTCGTACATGGTGACTTTCTCGACTCTCTGGATGGAGGGGGTTCGTGCGTGGCACGAACCTGGAGCGGGGAGGCGCCGCGGGGGCGGTCGGGGCATCGGGACCTGATGCCCCGGGCCGGCCGGGCTGGCCGGAATTCAGCCGGCGTCGCCCTGGCGCACTGCGGCCACGAAGCGGTTGATCAGTTCGGGGCTCTTGATGCCCTTGGCGCTCTCTACCCCGGAACTGACGTCAACCGCCCACGGCCTTACCAGCCGAATGCCATCGGTCACATTTGCAGGTGTGAGTCCACCAGACAAAACGAGGCGAGCGCTGGCGTTTAGTTTTGGGTGTGACCACGGGAAGGCTGTCCAGTCGAAGGTTTGTCCGCCACCACCGTACCCTTGCACGTGGGCGTCCAGCAACACGGCTTGGGCCGCCGCGTGTTCTTGCGCGTATTTTAGGAGATCGAAGCGGGCCGCGCCATCTCCGGTGGGAATGCGGGCCGCACGCAGGTAAGGGCGGCCGTAGCGCTGGCATTCCTCGGCCGATTCGTCCCCGTGGAACTGCAGCAGCGCGTTCGGCACGGCCGCCAAACCCGCAGCCACTTCGGCGGCGCTGGCGTTCACGAACAGCAGCACCGGCGTCACGAAAGTGGGTAGCAGGCGCGCCAGCTCGCCGGCTCTTTCGGCGCTGACGGCGCGCGGGCTGGGGGGGAACAGCACGAAACCCACGGCATCGGCGCCAGCCTGGGCCGCGTGCAGCACATCGGCCTCGCGGGTCAGGCCACAGATCTTGATGCGGGTGCGGCGCGGCGGCGGCTGGCCGGTGGCGTGGGCGCTGTCTGGAGAAGGGGTGCTGGGGTTCACAGCCCCGATTATGGCAAGCTGGCGAAAGCCGGCGTCTCCGGGGGCAGGCCCCACTCCGGACCGTAGGTGGGGCCGAGGAAATACAGCCCGTCGGGCGAGAACGTGGGGGAGGCCGCATCGCGGTTGCGGGCGGCCAGCACTTGCTGCATCCAGCCCGGCGGCTGGCGCCCCTGGCCCACGGTGACCAGGCAGGCCATGATGTTGCGGATCATGTGGTGCAGGAAGGCGCTGGCCTCGAAATCAAAGCGCCAGTAGGGGCCCCGCTGGGCAATGTCCAGCCGCAGCAGCCGCTTGACGGGCGACAGCGCCTGGCACTGCGAGGCGCGGAAGGAGGTGAAATCGTGTTCGCCCAGCAGGTGCTGCGCGGCTTCCTGCATGGCCGCGGCATCCAGGGGGCGGAACACCCAGCCCACGCGGCCGGCTTCCACGCTGGGCCGCACGGGGGATTCCAGCAGTACGTAGGCGTAGCGCCGGCTCAGCGCGGCAGCGCGGGCGTGGAAGGTGTCCGGCACCGCTTGTGCCCACTGCACCGCCACATCGCGCGGCAAAAAGCTGTTGGTGCCGCGTACCCACGAAGCCATGGGCCGGTCCAGCGGGGTGTCGAAGTGCACCACCTGGTTCAGGCCGTGCACGCCGGCATCGGTGCGTCCGGCACACAGCGTGGACACGCTGGGCAGGTCGCTGAACTGCGCCAGGGATTGCTCCAGCACATCCTGCACGGTGCGGCCGCTGGTCTGGCTTTGCCAGCCCTGGTAGGCACTTCCCAGGTAGCTGATGCCGAGAGCGATCCTCACACGCAGGCTCGAGCCCGGGCTCTGTTCACCGCCGGTCCGCTTCAGCCCAGACGGGCGATGAAGGCGCGGGCCCGCGCTGCCAGATCGCCGGTGGCCTCGGCCAGTACCTCTTCGGCCAGGGAACGAGCGCCCTCGGTGTCGCCAATGGCATCGAACTCTTCGGCCAGGGACAGCTTGGTTTCCAGCGGGTTGGCGCCGTCATTGCCCTCGGGGGCCTCGAGGTCGGAGAGGTCGTCCAGGCTGTCCATGCCGCCATCGGCCTTGCCGAAGTCCTGGGTCGACGAGCCAAAGTCGGTGGAGGGCAACTCGCCGGCTTCCTCGATGACCGCGTCCTTCAGGTCCGGCGGTGTGTCCAGATCGAGCGAAATGCCATCGAAGTCCAGCGGCTTGGCCACAGGGGCATCGGCTGGGGGCGTCGGTGTGGCCGGGATGTCGGGTGTCGGTTCGGCGATCTCGCTCAGGTCGAGATCGAAGTCCATGTCGGCGGCCGGCCGGGAAAGAGCCGCAGCGCCAGCAGGGGGCGCCGTCTGGGGCTCGGGGGCCAGGTCCTCCGTCATCGTGGAGTCGATATCGAAATCCAGCCCGCCCGCCAGCGTGTCCGGCGCAGGCGACGCAGCCACAGCGCCCGCGCTGGCAGGCTTCGGCGCCTGGGCCTCTTCAGCAAGCGGGGCGCCTTGCGTCAGGTCCAGGTCGAAATCGTAGCCATCCTGGCTGGCTTTCGGGGCCGTGCTTTCGGGGGGAGAGGTCTCAGGCAGGTCGAAGTCGAGGCCAGAGGAGGCACTCTCGGGTAAGGGAATCTCGGGCAGACCGCCGGTAGACGCAGGCTCTTCCAGCGGCGGCATGGTGACCACGGTGTCGTTGGGCTGGTACAGCGGGTTGGTGGGGTCCAGAGCCATACCCCACTCGCGCGCCTGTTCCCAGTCCGCGCCCACGGCGCTGGTCAGCTTGACGACCTCGGCCGCGGTGGCGGCATAGGCGCGGGGGTCTTTCCGGTTGGAATAGATCTCCAGCAACTTCATGTGCACGGCCAGACGCGTGGGCTGGTTGCGCAGCGCATCCTGCAGGATTTCCTCGGCCTGCTTGTCCCGACCGTAGGCCAGGTAGACGTCGGCTTCGGCCACGGGGTCCACGTCCCCGGCTGCATCAAGCTGGCTGGGGCTGTACATCATGGACGACGGCGGGCCCGCTGCGTCCTGGCTGGTGTCTACCGACTCTCCGGCCTCCGATGCATCGGCATAGGGTTCGTTCTGGTCGGCGTCCTGCGTGCGGCTGGCGGCAGACCTGTTGCGGCGCGCCCGCACCAGGGCCAGCACCAGCAGCAGTGCCAGTACGCCGCCACCCACCGGCAGCGCCAGCGGGTTGGCCATCAGGTCGCGCATGAAAGCGGTTGCGTCCTCTGCAGGCGCCGCGGCCGGCACAGGGGGTACCGGCGGCGCGGCGGGCGGCGGCGGTGGTTCCGTGGAAGGTGCGGAGGGTGCGGGTGCGGCAGCAGCGTCTGCCGGAGTGGCCGCTCCGGGCACTGCAATCCCGGGTGCCGTGGCGTCCGCAGGCCCTGCAGCGGCAGGGGGTGCGGCGCTGTCGGCAGGTACGGCAGGAGCCGTTTGCGAAAGCCGGTTCAATTCCTCAAGGTTGCGCGAAAGCTCGGCAACCCGCGTGCCTGCCTCTGCCTGGGCGCGCTCCGCGGCAATGCGGGCCTCCTCCCCGCCGGACTGTACGGCCCCCTGCGACAAGGTCAGGCGATCCGGTGTTGGTGCCGCTTCGCGGGCATCGGCCACTTCGGCCTGTACGGTGCCTGTGGCAGCCCTGCCCGCCTCCGGGGTTTGCTGCAGCGGTGCCAGGCCCGCCAGGCGTCTGCGGTAGTCGTTGAAGTCACGGCTCTGTGCTGCAATGATCTGGCGGGCTTCGGTGGCGCTGACCTGGCTGGCTGCAGCCTCGTCGGGCATGTCCAGCACCACGCCAGCCTTCATCCGGTTCACGTTGTTGTCGATGAACGCATCCGGGTTGCCGCGCAGCATGGCTACCAGCATCTGGTCCAGCGAAACACCCGCAGGGCGGTTGGCCAGTGCAATGGCACCTGCTGTGTCACCACGCTGCACGCTCACGCTGCGGGCGGCTTCCTGCGCTGGTGCTGGGCGGGGCGCAGCCGCCGGAGCGACTGGCCGCGCTGCGGGTGCGGCCGCGCTGGGCACGCTGGACGGTGCGGGGGCGGGCGCGGGTCTCACCGCCGCTGGAGCCGGTGGTGCCGGGCGCGCCGGTACGGGTACTGCCACCGAAGAACCCGAGGGCAGCAAGGGGGCAGGTGTGGCCGCACGCAGGTTGGGCGGATCGAACAGCATGGTGTAAGTCCGAGTCAGCCGTCCACTGTCCCAGTTGGCCTCGATCACGAGGTCGAGGAAAGGTTCGTCCACCACCCGGTTGCTGGTGAGCACGATGCGGTAACGGCCGTCCGCTGCGCGCTCCACCGCCAGTGCCACACTGGTCAGCAGAGGGCTGTAACCCATGCTGGCGGCGCGAAATGCCTCCTGAGAGCCCACCTGCACCTGCAGCGAATTCAGTTCCTGTGCGGTGATGCTGGGTATCTCGATCTCGGCGCGCAACGGTTCGCCCAGGTTCGACTGCACCAGCGCGCGCCCCAGGGACAGCGCGTAGGCGTCCTGGGCCGTGAAACTCGCCGACAACAGGACGGCGGCTGCCACCGCCTTGAGTCCCCAGGTGGCAGATGGGTTGTGGTTGTTGTGTGTCATGGGCGGCGCGAGATATTCCGGCGCAAGCGCGTCGCTGCGTTCGCCGCCCAGGGCGCTGGGCGCCTTGGGCTCCGCAAAGGCAGGGGCTGCGGGTTGCTGCACGATGACCTCGGTAGGTAAAAGATAATAATTTACCTTAACATCAAGGCCTTAGCATGACAAGCTAAGAAGGGGCTTTAGTATTGAACGGCAGGTGACTACCGTCCATCGCCTGTCACTGTGTTGTGCCTCCGCAACGTGCAGAGGCCTACCTCAAGCGCTCAGCAGAATCCGAAGCATGCGGCGCAGTGGCTCCGCGGCCCCCCACAGCAACTGGTCGCCAATGGTGAAAGCACCCAGGTACTCGGGGCCCATGGCCATTTTGCGGATACGGCCCACCGGAATGGTCATGGTGCCCGTCACCGCCACGGGCGTGAGGTGCTGCACGGTGGCTTCGCGTGTGTTGGGCACCACTTTCACCCAGGGGTTATCGGCGGCAATCATCGCCTCCACATCGGCCAGCGGCACGTTCTTCTTCAGCTTGAAGGTGAGCGCCTGGCTGTGGCAACGCATGGCGCCCACGCGCACGCAGAACCCGTCCACCGGCACCGCAGGACCGCTGAAGCCGGGGCCCTGACCCAGAATCTTGTTGGTCTCTGCCATGCCTTTCCACTCTTCCTTGGAGGTGCCCCAGCCTTCGTCTTCCTGCGTCTTGCCCAGGCCCAGGTCCTTGTCGATCCACGGAATCAGGCTGCCGCCCAGCGGTACGCCAAAGTGGGCGGTTTCCGCCGCGCTCAGGCTGCGCTGCTTGGCAATCACCTTGCGGTCAATTTCCAGGATGGCGCTCTTGGGGTCGTCCAGCAGGGCTTTCACTTCCGCGTTCAGGGTGCCGTACTGCGTGAGGAGTTCGCGCATGTGCTGCGCGCCGCCACCGCTGGCGGCCTGGTACGTCTGCGTGGACATCCATTCCACCAGCCCCGCCTTGTACAGCGCGCCCACGCCCATGAGCATGCAGCTCACGGTGCAGTTGCCGCCCACCCAGTTC
>JALOSG010000062.1 GCA_025458665.1 Serpentinimonas sp. | reverse complement strand
GACCACGACGCTGCTGCACGGCCACACCCACCGACCCGCTTGTCACCCGCTGCCCGAGGGCCGGCAACGGCTGGTACTGAGCGACTGGGACCTGTCTGTCCATCCGCCACGCGCCGAAGTGCTGCGTCTGCGACAGCAGGACTGCGGCGCCCCGCACTGGCAACGCATACCGCTGCAGGGTGCAGCCTGACCGGTGCGTTGAGGTATGAACGCTAGCCGATCGGGCAGGCCCAGCCTGTGGCAACGGGCGCTCCGCGCGCTGCGCGCCTGGCAGCCAAGGCTGCCGGGCCAGCCACCCGAGATTCCGGCCGCCTTGTGGCTGGACGTGCTCCAGACCCTGCCCTTCCTCCAGCGTTACACAGCCAGCGAACAGGCCCGTCTGCGCGAGCTCTGTGGCGGCTTTCTGGCCCGGAAGGAGTTCCACGGCACCCAGGGTCTGGCCATCACCGACCCCATGGCCTTGCTGGTAGCCGCCCAGGCTTGCGTGCCGCTGCTGCATTGGGGTCCTGATGCACTGCGCTGGTACGACGACTTTGTCGGTATCGTCATACACCCGCACGAGGTGGTGGCGCGCCGCAGGGTGACCGACGCCGCTGGCGTGGTGCACAGCTACGAAGAGACACTGCTCGGCGAGGCTATGGCAGGCGGACCCATCATGCTGGTGTGGTCGGAGGTGAGTGGCAGCAGCAGCCTGCGCCGCAGCGGGCAGTTGGGCGGGATAGAAGCGCGGGGGCACAACCTGGTGATCCACGAGTTTGCCCACAAGCTCGATATGCGCGGGAAAGCTCTGGGCGATGAGCCCGATGGCTGCCCACCCCTGCCGGCCGGATTCCTGGGCCTGAGCGGACCATTGGCAAGCCGAGTCTGGCGGGACACCCTGAACGCCGAATACCAGCGCTTTGTGCACCAGGTGGAAATGGCCGAGCGCTTTGGCGGCACCGAGCCCTGGCTGGATGCCTATGGCGCCCACTCACCCGCCGAGTTCTTCGCCGTGGCCTGCGAAGCCTACTTCGTGAACCGCGAGCGCTTCGGGGAAGAATTCCCCGAACTGCTGCGGCTGTTTCACGCTTTCTTTGAACCGCCGCACGCTTAGCGGCGCGCCCACACTGTCAGCGCCGCAGCAGCACCTTCAACGCCTGCTGCAGGCGGCGCGCGGCATCCGGGCTGTGGGCACTGGCCAGCACCGCCGCCACATCCTGCGCCCAGGTTTCGGCCGGAGCGGGCGCGTTGCGGCGGGTGAGCAGTTGAAGCTGCAACATGCGGCGCGCCTCCATGTGTTCGGCCGGTGTGGGCACCTCGGCGGCCATTTCCAGTCGCAGCAAAGCTTCCTGGGCGGCTTTCGATCCGGCCTGCGGGGCACCGCTTTCCTGAAGCGCGCGCACCCACTGGGTGCGTGTCTGCCCCACACGGCTGCCCAGCACCTGGGCAGCGGGCACACCGTCGGCCTGCCGGTGCTCCCACGCAGACAACAATTGCGTCACCACTTCGCCGTGGGCCTGGGCCGCCAGTTTGCGCAAGGCCAGTTCAGCGCGCTCCAGCGCATCGCGCTGAAGACGGAATGCGGCGTCGCCCAGACGCGGGGGCCGGGGGCCACGGTCATCCCGTGCGCCACGCTCCCCGCGGTCTGGCCGGCCAGCGGCAGCTGGGCGGCCTTGCGGGCCTTTGCCAGCCGGCGCCACCTGGGCGCGCACCATGCCCGGACGGTCGTCACCGCGCACGGCCACCAGCTTGCGCGCTGGGGCGGCAGGCGCGGGCTTGGGCGTCACATCGGCTTGCGCCCCGGACCCACGCTCCGCCTCCCCCCCTGCTCCATCCTCTGCTCCATCCTCTGCGCCATCCCCTGATCCGCCCGCTTCCGAATATCCCGCGGAATCGCTGGTGGTGTCATCGGCCACCCGCTCCTCGGCAGGCTTCTGTGCACGCGCCCCGGGAGCCTCATTGGCCTGCACCGGGGCTTCCCCGCGCAACACGGCCTGCAAGGCCTGCATGGCTGCGCGTATCCGGCCTGCATCGCCACTGGCGCTGGCAGCTTCCAGCGCCTTGGCGGCTTCCAGCACCGCGCGGTCGTGGGCGCCGAGCTCTGCAGTGGCCTTTTCGCGTTCGGCAGACTTTCGCTCGAATGCTTCATCGATGGGTTTGCGAAACGCCTCCCAGAATTTTTGCTCCTGCTTGCGCTCCAGGGGCACGCGGTGGGCTTCCTGCTGCCAGCGCTGCTGCAGCGCCTTCACTTCGTCTATGCGCAGCACGGGTGCCGCGCCGAGCGAGCGGGCTTCCTCGATCATGGCCTGCCGACGCGCTGTGCTTTCGGCCTGCACCGCCTCCAGGCGCATGTGGGCCTCCTGCATGGCCTGCTTCCACAGCGGTTGCAGTTCGGTGAACAGCTTGTCGCTCAGATGGCCAGACTGGCGCCAGCGCTCGGAGAACGCGTGCAGCGCGCGGATCTGCCCTTTCCAGTCGGTATCGGATACGTGCGCGGCGGTCCACGCCCTCACCTCGTCGATCAGGGCCATGCGCTGTGCGCGGCTGCTTTCGTTCTGCTCCTTCAGCCGCGACAGCCATGACTCCACCACGGCGTAGGCCTGGTTGCAGGCTTCATCGAATTTTTTCCACAGCGCGTGGTTGGGCGCACCGCTCTGGTCAATGGCCTTCCACTGGTCGCGCAGGCTGCGCAGCGCCTCCTGCATCTTGCGCCCACCGAGTTGCTGGCCTTCGGGCGCCTGGGTGAGGGCCACGGCTTTGGCCACCAGTTCTTCGCGAAGCTGGTCCGCGCGCCAGCGCTGCCAGCCATCGAGTTCACCCGCTTCTATTAGGGTGGCGTGCACCAGGGCTTCCAACTCGGGGTCCACCCAGCGGCCGTGCTCTTTCAGCGCGGCACGCAGGTCTGCAACGGCTTTGGGGAATGCCTTGGCGTGGCCTCCATCCACTTCCTGGCGCAGTGCAGCCAGCACGGTCGACACCGTATCCATGGCCTTGGCGCGGCGCGCTGCCCGCTCGGGCGTCTCGGCATTGGCTGCACCGGCCGCTGCATGGGCCGTTGCAGCACCAGCGGTGGCGGAATGAGCGGCGGCATCGCCGGACGGTGCTGCTGACGCCAAATCCCCCCGCATCGCGCGCAGTTCATCGGCCCACACGGGAACAGCTGGCAGGGGCGCAGTGGCGTCGGTGGCGGCGAGCACAGCCTGCGCCAGCGCGGCTGCAAACGCTTCCCACACCACCGACAACTGCTGCCCGGAACCCTGCAACTGCGTGGCGTAGCGCGGCTCCAGCGCCTCCCACGCCGCATCGGAGGGCAGCGAGGCGGCACGCTGCTGCCAGTGGTCCACGTCGGCCTTGAGCGTAACCAGCGCAGCTTGCGCTTCCTGCCACGGCTTGGTAGACAGCACTTCGATGCGCTGCGCCAGCAGCACCGCCGCCTCGCGCTCCACCTGTACTTTGTGCTGCAGGTCCTCCAGTGCCTTCATGCGCTCGGCCAAAGCGGCCTTCAGGCTGGCCAGCGGCTCCCGCGACAGGGGTGCACCCGCCTTGGCCGCGTCGCGCTGCCAGCCCATGGCATCGGCCAGGTTCAACCGGGGCTGGGCCAACAGGGCCTGCGCCCGCTCGGCCCATTCGGCCGCGACCGCGTCTTGCGCCTTGCTGCGCTTGATTTCGTCGAGCTTTTCCTTCAATGGCTTGGCGGCGCCTTTGTCGCGGTGCGACAACTCGCGGAACACCTCCAGCATCCATTCGTGCGAAGGCTGCGTGGCCAACCAGTCGCGCAGCCGCGCTGCCCGCTCTCCCGACGTCGGCGCAGTGAACACGCCACCCGTGAGCGCATCGAGCTGCGCCACGTCATGGGTGGAACTGGAAGTTGCAGAGGAGGATGACGGGTTGCCGGCAGGGACTTGCTCGGGGCCGTCGGCCTGGGGCTTGGACATAGGATTCACAGCAGCGCGGACTTGGAGAAAATAATCCTGTATTGTCGCCTGTGGCAGGCAGGCGGCCTAGCCATTTGCCCGGAAAGCGCGCGGATGCAGCGCCCGGAAGGCCCGATCAGCCGGCCCACAGGTCCAGCGGCGGGTCGTGCACCACCGCACGCAGGATGTCGGTACGCGAGACAAAGCCCATCACCACACCATCGCGCTCCACCACCGGCAAACCGGGCAAGCCGGTTTCCAGCAGCGCCAGGGCCAGGCGCCGCAAGTCGGTATCTGGCGCCACGCTGGGCACAGGCGACACCATGGCCGCCGACACCGGCTGAAGCATGAAGGCACGCCAGACCAGGGCGCTGGAGTCCGGTGCAGGCAGGCGCTCCAGGTCTTGCAGCTCTGCACGCCCCAGCAGACCCACCAGCCGATTCTGCGCGTTCACTACCGGCGCCTGCCCCAGGCCCTGCGCAGCCAGCTGGGCCCAGGCTTCGTGCAAGGTCAGGTCCTGCGCCAGCACCAACGGGTCGCGGGACATCACATCGGCCACCGCGCTCAGGGGATGGCGGTCTGGGGGGCGCTGTATCTGTGCGTAGGCCTGCAGTGCCTGCGAGGCCTGAGCGCTGGCTGGCGCATCCTGGTAGGTGGGAGCCCTTCCTTCTTGTGCCGGACGCCACCTGCCAGAATCGGAGCCAGCGTCCTGCCGCTCGGCCTCATCCCGATCGGACTGGACGCGGCGCACGCGTTGCGAGCGAGACACCGCCGCCGTGCGCCGCAGCTCTTCCACCGGGCCCTGAAACATCTGGCCCGAAGTGCCGTAGATGGCAAACATGGTCTGTCCTCCAGCCGGATGGCCCGGCCCGCACAAGACTCACTCCGCAGGTAGGAACAGCGCCTGCAGATCGCTCAGAAAATCAAAGCCTTGGGCCGTGGGGGCCACCCGCCCGGCGGCCACATCCTGCAACAACCAGCCGCGCGCCTCGGCTTCATGCAGCGCCGCCGTTAACGAGCTTATCGGCAGTCCGGTGCGCTCGGTGTAGTGCGACAGCGCAAAACCCCCGCGCAGGCGCAGCGCGTTGAGCATGAACTCAAAGGGCAGGTCGGCGGCGGGTACCTCGGTTTCCGAGGCGCAGGCTTCGCCCTTCAAAGCCTGTTCCATGTAACGTTGCGGGTCGCGCCAGCGCACTTGCCGCACCACCCGGTGCGCAAAACTGAGCTTGCCATGAGCGCCAGCACCGAGCCCCAGGTAGTCGCCAAACTGCCAGTAGTTCAGGTTGTGCTGGCAGCGGTGGCCCGGGAGCGCGTAGGCCGACACCTCGTAGCGCTCCAGCCCGTGGGCGCCCATCGTGTCGGTCAGCACATCGAGCATCTCGTAGGCGGTGTCCTCATCGGGGATGGCTGGCGGGTACTTGGCAAAGTAGGTATTGGGCTCCAGGGTCAGGTGGTACACGGACAGGTGTGGCGGCTGGTGGGCCAGGGCCTGCGCCAGATCGTGCTTCAAGCCCGCGACATCCTGCCCCGGCAAGGCATACATGAGGTCGAGGTTCCAGGTACCGAAGACCTGCGCCGCTTCGTCGAGTGCGGCATGTGCCTGCGCGGCATCGTGCACCCGGCCCAGCGCCTTCAGGTGCACATCGGAGAAGCTTTGCACGCCCACCGACAGCCGCGTCACGCCGGCGTCGCGGTAGGCGCGGAAGCGGTCGCGCTCGAAGGTGCCGGGGTTGGCCTCCAGCGTGATCTCGGCATCGGGCACCAACTTCACCAGCGCGCGGATTTCATTCAGCAAACGCTCTATGGCTGCCGGTGAAAACAGGCTGGGCGTACCGCCCCCTATGAACACGCTGTGCACGTTGCGGCCCCACACCAGCGGCAAGCTGGCCTGCAAGTCGGCCAGCAAGGCGTCGATGTAGCGCTGCTCGGGGAGGCCAGTACCCTGAGGGCCTGAGCTCCATTCGTGCGAGTTGAAGTCGCAGTAGGGACACTTTTTCAGACACCAGGGCAGGTGCACATACAGGGACAGCGGCGGTGGCGCCGCCAGTTGCAGCGCACCCTCACCGTGCAGCGTCTGCGGCCGGTGCAGCTGTATGGGAACGGTACGCGCCATGTTCAGGACCTTTAAGCCGATGGCCTGCTAAGCCAGCCAGCGTTCCCGCATGAGTGCCAGCATGGCCTGCGCCGCGCGGCCACGGTGGCTGTGGGCGTTCTTGACTTCGGTGGGCAATTCGGCAAAGGTCTTTCCGAACGCCTCGATGTACATGACCGGATCAAAGCCAAAGCCGTTGCTGCCCTGCGGTGCCCGGGTAATGAGCCCATTCACACGGCCCGATGCAATGAGTGGCTCCGGGTCCCAGGGCGCGCGCACCGCCACCAGGGTGCTGACCAGCGCGGCACGCCGGTCGGCCACATTGTTCATCTGCTCGAGCAAGGCGCGCACGTTGTTGTCGTCGCCCTTCTCGTAGCCAAACTGGGTGGCGTAGTGGGCCGTATCCACCCCGGGCAAACCGCCGAACGCCTCTACACAGAGGCCGGCATCATCGGCCAGCGCCGGCAGGCCCGAATGCTCGCTGGCGTGGCGCGCCTTGGCCAGGGCGTTCTCCACAAAGGTGCGGTGCGGCTCTTGCGCCTCGGGTATGCCCAGATCTGCCTGGCGCACCAGTTCCACGCCCAGCGGCGCGAACATGGCCTGCAACTCCACCAGCTTGCCCCGGTTGTTGGAGGCCAGCACCAGCTTCAGGGGCGCGCTGCTCATGGCTGGACAGCTCTCTGGGTTTGCGGCAGGGGCAATGGCTGGGCCAGCGCCTGCTGCTGCAGCGCCATCAGCTGCCCAATGCCAGCCTCGGCCAGCGCCAGCAGCTGGTCCATCTCGCGCCGGCTGAAGGCCACGCCCTCGGCCGTGCCCTGCACTTCCACAAAGTGGCCCGCGCCGGTCATGACCACGTTCATGTCGGTGTCGCAGCTGGAGTCCTCGTTGTAATCCAGATCGAGCACAGGCACGCCCTGCACGACCCCCACCGACACGGCAGCCACCGGGTGCAGGATGGGGCTCTGGCTGAGCTTGCCCTGCGCCAACAGCAGGTTGACTGCATCTTGCGCCGCCACGAAGGCGCCCGTGATGGCCGCAGTGCGGGTACCGCCATCGGCCTGGAGCACATCGCAGTCCAGCGTGATGGTGCGCTCGCCCAGCGCCGCCAGATTGAACACGGCGCGCAGGGAGCGGCCAATCAGGCGTTGAATTTCCTGGGTGCGCCCGCTCTGCTTGCCGCGCGCGGCCTCGCGGTCACTGCGGGTGTGGGTGGAGCGCGGCAGCATGCCGTACTCGGCCGTCACCCACCCTTCGCCACTGCCTCTTTTGTGCGGAGGCACACGGTCTTCCACCGATGCGGTGCACAGCACACGGGTCTGACCAAACTCGATCAGTACCGAACCTTCGGCATGCACGGTAAAGCCGCGGGTGATGCGCACCGGGCGCAAGTCCTGCGGGGCACGCCCATCGGCGCGAATGGAAACGGAAGATGAAGTCATGCAAGTCCCAGGCAAACGCTACAAACCGGGGATTATCGGTTCAGCTTGCTGGCGGCCGTGCGGCGTATGGCTTCGTTGATCTCGGCAATGGAGCGTTCTATGGCCTCGTCGTCAAAGGCGTCCAGCTCAGCCAGAGCCTCAGCGGCTGGGGCCATCTGTATGGTGGAGGCAAAGTCATCGGCGGCCATCTCGCCGGTCTGGATGACCTGCGTTTCCGGGAAATCGGGTGGGGTCTGCCACTCGAACAGAATGAGGGAGGTGTTGTCGGCATGGCGCCCGCCCGCCGCCACCGAGGCCTCGGCCAGTCCAGCGGCTGCCTGCTTCAGGGGCGCATCACGAAGCCGCCCGGCCAGTTGTGCATCATCCTGCACGCCCCACACCCCGTCGGAGCACAGCAGGAGCCGGTCGCCTTCCTCGAGCGCCTGCGCCTGGGAAGCATCGAACAGCGGAAGCCCCGGGGAACCCAGACACGTAAAGAGGATGTTGCGGTTGGCTTGTCCAGCCTCCAGATGCGAAGGCGAGAAACTGGCCACCACCCCGGAGGTTGGCGGCGGGGTACTGCCAGCCCACGCTGCCTCCCCCGACAACTGCTCATGCAAAGTGTGGTCCCGGGTCCGGTCCAGTACCTCTCCCTGGCGGAGCCAGTAAAGGCGCGAGTCCCCGGAGTGTATGGAGGTAAAGCGCCCGCCCTGAACCACCGCGGCCACCACCGTGGTGCGCGGGTTGTCTTCCATGCGCGCGGCCTGTGCGTAGTCGAGGATGGCCTGGTGAGCCGCCAACAGGGCGTCCATGAGGAACCGGCGCACATCGGGAAGATCGGGCGACGCAGCCGCCAGGAAACGCCGTGAGAAAGTGTTCACGGCCAGTTCGGCGGCCACCTCGCCATCGGGATGCCCACCCAGGCCATCGGCAAGTACCAACAGCACCGCATCGCGGGTGTAGCAGTAGCCCAGTCTGTCCTCATTGACAGCGCGTCCGCCTTGCCGGCTGACCTGGTAGACGGAGAATTTCATGACCCGGGCAGGACCGTATCGTCCTCACGCTGCAGCTTGGCCCGGCGGGTTTCCGTCACCAGGTTCTCCAGCTTCAGGCGCATCTTTTCGCCAATGCTCATGCGGCTGTACTGGCGCTCCACCTCGCGGTTCAGTTCCTTTTGCAGCGCAAACACCGACTGCGGCCGCGTGAGCGGGTCCAGCGTCATGCACCACAGCACCAGCTCGATGAGGTTGTCGGAGTAAACGCCACGCAAGCGCTGCAGGGCCGATTCCAGCTTGTCCTTTTCCTGCCTTTGTGGCGCGTCGTAGGGCGGGTAGCCCTGCATGCAGGCGTAAATGCAGGCGCCCACGGCATAAATGTCGGTCCAGGGGCCCAGCGCCGATTTGCGCTTGTACATCTCGGGCGCGGCAAAACCGGGTGTGTACATGGGCCGCACGAAGTTGCCCTCGGTGTTGAGCACCTCGCGGGCAGCGCCAAAATCGATCAGCACGGCGCGGTTGTCGTCGGTAATGAAAATGTTGGCTGGCTTGATATCCAGGTGCAGCATCTTGTGCTGGTGCACGATGCGCAGGCCGCGCAGGATGTCGTGGAACAGCGAGCGGATGGTGGACTCGCGGAACACCTTGGAACGCTTCAGGTCGCGGGCAGTGACGATGTACTCCTGCAGGGAAGCGCCCTCCAGGTAGTTCATGACCATATAGACGGTCTCGTTCTCGCGGAAGAAATTCAGCACGCTCACCACCGAGGGGTGGGAGATTTGCGCCAATGCCCGGCCTTCTTCAAAAAAACTCTTCAGCCCCAGCCGGTACAAGGACAGCTTTTCGGGTTGCACGGTAGGCAGCAAATCGCCGGGAGCGCGGCTGGCCAGGGAGGAAGGCAGGTACTCTTTGAGCGCCACTTTCTGGCCGTAGCTGTCCACCGCCAGATACACGAGCCCGAAGCCACCCGCCGCCAGCTTGCGAATGATGCGATAACCCCCGATGAGGGTGTCGGGAGGCAGGGGAGCGGGCTTGGTGTTTGACATAATCGGCGTAGCCGTTGGCCCCGAGCGGCAGACCCACACACTGAAAGACCTGCATGGCAGTTTACAGCATGACCGGCTACGCAGCGGCCCACCGCGAGGTGGCGCCCGCGCCCGGCCAGCCCCCGAGTGGTAACGGCGCGACGCCCGTGGCCATCGGGATGGAAATGCGCTCGGTCAACAGCCGTTTCCTCGATGTGTCGTTTCGCCTCTCTGACGAGTTGCGCAACGCCGAACCAGCCCTGCGCGAACTGATTGCTGCCCACATCAAGCGCGGCAAGGTGGAAGTGCGCGCCTGGCTGGAAGGCAGGAACGACAGCAGCGTGCGCAAGCCCTCTGCCGCCGATTTGCAGCAACTGCAGAACGTGCAGGACCAGGTGCTGGCCTGGCTGCCCCAGGCGCAGCCCCTGTCTGTGGCCGACGTGCTGCAGACTCTGGGCCGCAGCGCACCCGCGCCCAGCGGGCTGACCGATGCGCTGTTGGCGCTGGCCCAGGACGTGGTTCCGGAACTGGCTGCCGCCCGCGAGCGCGAAGGCGCCCGGCTGGTGGCCATGTTGCTGGACCGCACCGCCCAGCTGCGGGCACTGGCCCAGCAGGCCCAGCCCATGGTGCCCCAGCTGGTGGAACAGCAGCGCGTGCGTTTTCTGGAGCGCTGGAACGAAGCGCTGGGGGCCGCCGCCGCCGATGCTGCCGCCAGTGGCGCACGCGAGCGGGCGCTGGCCGAAGCCGCCGCCTACGCCATCCGCATCGACGTGGCCGAGGAACTCACCCGCCTGCACTCCCATCTGGACGAGATAGACCGGTTGGTGAAAAAGGGCGGCGAGCTGGGCAAGCGGCTGGATTTCCTGACGCAGGAGCTGCACCGGGAAGCCAACACCCTGGGTTCCAAATCCTCCAGCCTGGAGCTGACCCGTATTTCGGTGGACATGAAAGTACTGATCGAGCAGGTGCGCGAGCAAGTACAGAATCTGGAGTGAGCATGGACTATCCCGGCAACCTTTACGTGGTGGCCGCGCCCAGCGGTACCGGCAAATCGAGCCTGGTCAAGGCGCTGCTCGAGGTGGACTCCCGCATGGAGCTGTCTGTCTCGCACACCACACGGGCACCACGCGGGCAGGAAATGCACGGCCGCGAATACTATTTCGTGAGCAACGCCGAGTTCGACCGCATGGTGCTCTCCGATGCGTTCGTGGAGTGGGCGCATGTACACAACAACCGCTACGGCACCTCGCGCAAGGCCATCGAGGACAAGATAGCCGCTGGCGCCGATGTGGTGCTGGAAATCGACTACCAGGGCGCCGTGCAGATCAAGAAGACCTTCGCCAACGCCTCGCTCATCTTCATTCTGCCGCCCAGCTGGCCCGAGCTGCGCGCCCGCCTGCAGCGCCGCGCCGAAGACGACGAAGCCACCATAGAGCTGCGCATGAAGAACGCCGCCGAGGAGGTGGCCCACGTCGGGGAGTTCGACTTCGTTATAATCAATGAGTCGTTCGAACGCGCCCTGTTCGACCTCAAGGCCATTGCGCATGCCCAGCGGTTGAAGATTGCCGCACAGCGCAGGGCCCGCGCCGATACGTTCCGCGCCCTCCAGATTGCCTGAACGTCCGGCTCCCTCCCCGCACCATACACCCTAGGAAAGCTCAATACCATGGCCCGCATCACCGTTGAAGACTGCCTGGAAAAGATCCCCAACCGCTTCCAGCTTGTGCTGGCTGCCACCTACCGCGCCCGCATGCTGAGCCAAGGCCACGCCCCGCGTATCGAGACCAAGAACAAGCCTGGCGTGACCGCCCTGCGCGAGATTGCCGATGGCAAAGTGGGCCTGGAAATGCTCAAGAAAGTGCCGGTCTGAGCCGCTGCCACCCATCTCCCCGAAAGAAGCGCCGCCCGGCGCTTTTTTTGTGGCTACAACACTATCGGAGTTATAGCGGCGCCCCACGCGCAGCCAGCGCCAAGTCGCGCTAAAGTAAGGGGATGACGGACACGGTAGCCACCTCTCGCGGCAAAGGCTCTCCCCAGCGGCCTGCGGGGGCGGGTGTGCCACGGTCCTTGAGAGACACCGCGAGCGGCCCTACCGCTGCGGCAGCCAGCGCAGCTGCTGCCAGCTTTGCTGCCCTGGAAGAAAAGCTCGACTACCTCAATGCCGCCGAGGTGGAGCAGGTGCGGCGCGCCTACCGCTTCGCGGACCAGGCCCACCTGGGCCAGTTGCGCAAGAACGGCGACCCCTACATCACCCACCCCATCGCCGTGGCTCAGCAGTGCACCGAGTGGAAGCTCGATGCGCAGGCCCTCATGGCGGCGCTCATGCACGATGCCATGGAGGATTGCGGCGTCAGCAAGCAGGAGCTCATCGAACAATTCGGCGCGCCGGTGGCCGAGCTGGTCGATGGCCTGACCAAGCTCGACAAGCTGCAGTTCGATACACAGGAGCAGAACCAGGCGGAGTCTTTTCGCAAGATGCTGCTGGCCATGGCCCGGGATGTGCGGGTCATCCTCATCAAGCTGGCCGACCGCACCCACAACATGCGCACCATGGGCGACATGCCGCGCAGCAAGTGGGGCCGCATTTCCAGCGAGACGCTGGAGATTTACGCACCCATTGCGCACCGGCTGGGCCTGAACCACACCTACCGCGAACTGCAGGACCTGGCCTTCAAGCACCTGCACCCGTGGCGTTACAAAGCGCTGGACAAAGCGCTCACCAAATCCCGCAGCCGCAGGAAAGACCTGATCGAGCGGGTGCGCTCCGAGGTGGAACAGGCGTTCGGACAGCGTGGCATCAACGTGCGCATCGTGGGCCGCGAGAAAACGCTGTACTCGGTCTACCGCAAGATGGACCTGAAGCACCTGTCCTTCGCGCAGGTGACCGACATCTACGGCTTTCGCATCATCATGGACGACATGATCGA
>JALOSG010000244.1 GCA_025458665.1 Serpentinimonas sp. | reverse complement strand
TGGCCTACGGCATGGGCCGCAGCTACGGCGATGTGTGCCTGAACCCGCAAGGTACCCTGTGGCACACCGCAGGGCTGGACCATTTCACCGCCTTCGACGACACCACCGGGCGCCTGCAGTGCGAGGCTGGCGTGCTGCTGCGCGACATACAGCGCATGGCTGTGCCGCGCGGGTGGATGCTCCCGGTAACCCCGGGCAGCCAGATGGTGACCGTGGGTGGGGCCATAGCCAACGATGTGCACGGCAAGAACCACCACCTGCTGGGCAGCTTTGGCGACCATGTGCCGGGCTTCACCCTGCTGCGCACCGATGGCACCACCCTGCACTGCGGCCCGCAGGAAAACCCCGGCTGGTTTGCCGCCACCGTGGGTGGCCTGGGCCTGACCGGCGTGGTGCTGCACGCCGAACTGCAACTGCGCCGCGTGGCCGGCCCCTGGCTGGACACCGAAACCTTGCCCTACGGCAGCTTGCCCGAGTTTTTCCAGCTGGCCGATACGTCGGAGGCGGGTTGGGAACACACCGTCTCGTGGATCGATTGCCTGTCGGCGGACCGCGCAGGCTCCCGTGCGCGTGGCCTGTTCATGCGCGCCAACCCGCTGGAAGGGCATGACGCACCACACGCGACACCACGCGCGACACCACGCCAGCGGCCGCGCACCATGCCGGTGGTACCACCCGTGTCTTTGGTGAACCGGCTCACGCTGCGGCCGTTCAACACGGCCTACTACCACCTGAAGAAAGCCCAGCGCGGCCACGCCGTGGTGCACTACGAGCCCTTTTTCTATCCGCTGGACAACCTGCTGGAATGGAACCGCATGTACGGCCCACGCGGCTTCTTCCAGTACCAGTGCGTGGTACCACGCGCCGTGGGGCAGGATGCGGTGCAGGCCATGCTGGCAGAAATTGCACGCAGCGGCGAAGGTTCTTTTCTGGCGGTGCTCAAAACCTTTGGCAACCGCCAGCCCGTAGGCATGCTGAGTTTTCCGCAGCCAGGCGTGACCCTGGCACTGGACTTTCCCCACCATGGGGACCGATCGCACCGGCTGTTTGCGCGCCTCGATGCCATCGTGCAGGAAGCGCAGGGCCGCCTGTACATGGCCAAGGACGCCCGCATGCCCCGCGCCTTGTTCGAGGCCGGCTACCCGCGCCTGAACGAATTCATGGCTTACCGGGACCCGGGCATCAGCTCGGCCCTGTCGCGCCGCCTCATGGGACATTGAATGACAGCAAAGAAACGCATCGTGATTGTGGGGGCCACTTCGGCCATGGCCGAGCACTGCGCCCGGCTGTGGCTGCAGGAAGGCCCGGCCGAAATGGTTCTGCTCGGGCGCGACGCGGCGCGCACCGAACGCGTGGCCGCCGACCTGCGGGTGCGCCGCCCAGACGCAGACATCCAGACCGTGCCATTGGCCGAGGCCGATTTCCTGAATCCGGCCGCTATCCAGGCCACGGTAGACGACCTGTGGCGTGCCGGCCCCATCGATGTGGCGCTGATTGCCCACGGCTCCCTACCCAGCCAGGACGAGTGCCAGGACAGCCTGGGCGCCTGCCACAGAGCGCTGGAAGTGAACGGCGTGTCTCCGGTGCTGTTTGCCGAGGCCTTGGTGGGCCACATGGTGCGCGCCGGCCGTGGCACGCTGGGCCTCATCGGTTCGGTGGCCGGAGACCGTGGCCGCAAATCCAACTATGTGTACGGTGCCGCCAAAGGGCTGGTGACCCGCTACGCCCAGGGCCTGCAACACCGGCTGGCGGGCAGCGCGGTGAAGGTAGTACTCATCAAACCCGGCCCTACCGATACGCCCATGACGGCGCACCTGAAAAGCACCGGTGCCCGCATGGCCCCGGTGGAGGGGGTGGCGCAGCAGATCGTTGCGGGTATGGCTGCCGGCAAACCCGTGGTGTACGCGCCGGGCAAGTGGTGGCTCATCATGATGGTCATCCGCCACCTGCCGGCGGTGGTGTTCAACCGGTTGAATATCTGAGCCTAGGCTGTGTATCTCAAGAAAAAAGCCGCCAGGGCGGGTAACCCTGGCGGCTTTGTTTCAGCGGTATGGTGGAGCTGGGGGGACTTGAACCCCCGTCCGCAAGCCTTCTTCGAGCAGTTCTACATGTGTAGCCGTCTGGTTTGGGTCTCGCTGGATATGCCGCGCAGCGGCACGCTGCACACCCGGCCAGCAACCTTGCGTCTTACCGGTGGGCAAGTTGCCCGACCACCGGCCAGCCGATAAAGGCCCTTGCCCAGCCTATCGGCCTGCTGTTGCAAGGCTCACCGGATTAAGCGGCGAGTGCGAAACGTTCGTCGTTTGCAGTTAGTTTTTTTCTGCGGTTTTACGAGGTGACAGAACCTCGACATGCCCTGCTGCGCGTCCGAACCCACGTCGAAACCAGTGCAGCCCCTGAACGCCTAGTTTAGGCTACTTCCAGCCATTTCAATAGCTGCAGCGGTTTTTCTATTTCGGCGTCGGCGCCCCAGGCGCTCACGTTGGCACCCAGGCCCAGGTAGCCATACAAAGCGGCCACGGTGGGCATGCCTGCCGCCTTGCCAGCCACAATGTCGCGCTCGTCGTCGCCCACATACACGCAGGCCTCGGGCGCCACGCCTATGCGGCGGGCTGCTTCCAGCAAAGGCGCCGGGTGCGGCTTGGCGTGCGGGGTGGTGTCACCCCCCACCACGGCGGCCGCCGTGCGGAACGCATCCATGGCCGCGGTGAGCGGCAACGCAAAACGTTCAGACTTGTTGGTCACCACGCCCCAGGGCAGGCCGTGGCGCTGCAGGCGGTCCAGCAAATCCTGCACCTCATCGAACAGACGGGTGCGCTGGGTCATGCAGGCTTCGTAGTTCTGGAAAAACTCTTCCTTCAGCGCATCGAACTCGGGGTGCTCAGGGCCGTAGCCGAAAGCCACACCGATCATGCCGCGCGCGCCCGAACCCACCATGGGCCGGTACGCACTGTGTGGCAGCGAAGGCATGCCACGGCGCTGGCGCATGAGGTCGGCGGCGTGGCCCAGGTCGGGGGCACTGTCTATCAGGGTGCCGTCCAGGTCGAACAGCACAGCGCGGGTCTGGCGGAATCGGCTCATGGCCGGCTCATTCCGCTGGCTTGCGGGTGGCAAACATGTAGTTCACGCTGGTGTCCCCGCTGAGCCAGTAGCGCCGGGTGAGCGGGTTGTATTCCATGCCCCGGGTGCTGTCCAGCTGCAAGCCTGCGGCACGGCAATGCGCCGCCAGTTCGCTCGGCTTGATGAGCTTGGCATATTCGTGCGTACCTTTGGGCAGCAGTTGCAGCACGTACTCCGCGCCCACAATGGCGAACAGGAAAGACTTGGGGTTGCGGTTGATGGTGGAGAAAAACACCCAGCCCCCCGGCTTGACCAGCGTGGCGCACGCCCGCACCACAGAGGAAGGGTCGGGCACGTGTTCCAGCATTTCCATGCAGGTCACCACATCGAAGCTGGCGGGCTGCTCTTCCGCCAGTTCCTCGGCACTCACTTCGCGGTAGGCCACACCCTGGGTGTTGGCCTCCAGGGCGTGCAGCTGTGCCACTTTCAGGGCCTTGGTGGCCAGGTCTATGCCCAGCACGTCAGCACCCTTCCTGGCCATGGCATCGGCCAGAATGCCGCCGCCACACCCCACATCCAGCACCCGCTTGCCTTTCACAGGCACCAGCTGGTCTATCCAGCCCAGCCGAAGCGGGTTGATCTGGTGCAACGGGCGGAACTCACTTTCCGGGTCCCACCAGCGGTGGGCGAGGTCGGAGAATTTGGCCAGCTCGGCCGGGTCGGCATTGAGGGTTTTGTCCATGGGAGGATTATGTGCGCAGCAACAAAAAACCGCGCCGAAGCGCGGTTTTAGGTTCCGGGGGAAAACCGATCAGTTGGCGCGGGTGCCGACCACTTCGATTTCCACACGGCGGTTCTTGGCGCGACCTTCGCGGGTGCTGTTGTCGGCCACCGGCTGGGCTTCGCCCTTGCCTTCGGTGTACACGCGGTTGGCGTCGATGCCCTTGGACACCAGGTAAGCCTTCACAGCTTCTGCGCGGCGAACCGACAGGGCCTGGTTGTAAGCGTCAGGGCCGGTAGCGTCGGTGTGACCCACAGCGATGATCACTTCCAGATTGATGGCCTTGACCTTTTCCACCAGGTCGTCGAGGCGTGCACGGCCTTCAGGCTTGATCACGGCGCGGTCGAAATCGAAGAAAGCGTCGGCGGCGTAGGTCACCTTGGCGGCAGCGGCAGCGGGGGCTGCAGGAGCGGGAGCCGGGGCAGGAGCGGGAGCCGGTGCGGGTGCAGCGGCCGCAGGAGCGGGAGCGGGAGCGGCGGGCTTCGGTACGATCGCGCCGTCACAGCCGGTGCCGGCGGTGGCCGGGGTCCAGCTGGAGTTGCGCCAGCAGAGTTCGTTGGTGCCGTTCTTCCAAACCAGATCACCGCCGCCAGAGCGCCAGTTGTCGATGGTTTGTGCGCCGGCTGCGGTGGCCAGTGCGGCGGTTGCGAACAGCATTGCGACTTTATTGAGTTTTTTCATCGATTTCCTCTAGACGTGTATGCGCAGTGATATCTGCGGTGTTTGATGGCACGCTTGAAGTGACCACCACCAAAAGCGTTGTGACTATTGTGCCACAAGGGCGTAGTGTGAATTTCTGGGCAGAAGTTTCAATTTCTGATCCTTGTTTCAGTGCGCATGGTTCGTTGCGAGCAAGCAACAGGGGGCGGGCACCCGATAAAATGCGGCTTTGGCCTTTCAGCGCCACGCGGCTGCCCGCCGGTCTGGCAAGCTCCCTTCTCCCTGCGCCCGAGCGCCCAACCCGCCTGAATCCATGAGTTCATTTGCCAAGGAAACCCTGCCCATCAGCCTCGAGGAGGAAATGCGGCGCAGCTACCTCGACTATGCGATGAGCGTGATCGTGGGGCGGGCGCTGCCCGATGCGCGGGACGGCTTGAAGCCGGTGCACCGGCGCGTGCTGTTCGCCATGCACGAGCTCAACAACGACTGGAACCGGCCGTACAAAAAGTCGGCCCGTATTGTGGGTGACGTGATTGGTAAGTACCACCCGCACGGCGACTCGGCGGTGTACGACACCATCGTGCGGATGGCACAGGATTTTTCCTTGCGTCACATGCTGGTGGACGGGCAAGGCAACTTCGGCTCGGTGGACGGCGACAACGCGGCGGCCATGCGTTACACGGAAATCCGCCTGTCGAAGATCGCGCACGAAATGCTGGCCGATATCGACAAGGAAACGGTGGATTTCGGCCCCAACTACGACGGTTCGGAGAAGGAACCGCTGGTGCTACCCACCCGCGTGCCCAACCTGCTGGTGAACGGTTCGGCCGGTATTGCGGTGGGCATGGCCACCAACATTCCACCGCACAACCTCAACGAGGTGGTGGACGCCTGCCTGCACATGCTCAAGCACCCCGAGGCCACCATCGATGAATTGATGGAAATAGTGCCGGCGCCCGACTTCCCCACCGCCGGCATCATTTACGGCATCAACGGCGTGAAAGACGGCTACCGCACCGGCCGCGGCCGCGTGGTGATGCGCGCCAAGTGCCACTTCGAGGACATCGACAAGGGCCAGCGCCAGTCCATCATCGTGGACGAGATTCCGTACCAGG
>JALOSG010000243.1 GCA_025458665.1 Serpentinimonas sp. | reverse complement strand
TGCGGGCAACTGCGCCACAGCAGCCAGTTGTTCGGCCAAGGCATGGGCCAGCGCAGCATCCTGCGCCTCCACCATGACGCGCAACACCGGCTCGGTGCCGCTGGCGCGAATCAGCACCCGGCCCGTACCGTTCAGCTGTACTTCTGCCTGGGCCAGCGCAGCCTGCAGTGGCGCGTGCTGCGCCCATTGCTGCGGGTTGGACATACGCACATTCACCAACACCTGCGGGAACAGCGCCACACCAGCCAGCAACTCGGCCATGGTCTTGCCACTGCGCACGCAGGCCTGCAACACCTGCAGGGCAGACACCAGGCCATCGCCGGTGGTGTGCTTGTCCAGCACCAGCAGGTGGCCGGAGCCCTCGCCGCCCAGTTGCCAGCGGTGGCGCTGCAGCTCTTCCAGCACATAGCGGTCGCCCACACGGGCGCGCACCAGCGGCACGCCGCGCGCCTTCAACGCCAATTCCACCGCCATATTGGTCATGAGCGTGCCCACCACACCAGGCACCACCTCGTCGCGGCCCAGGCGCTCGTCGGCCAGCAAATAGAGCAGCTCGTCGCCGTTGTACAGGCGCCCTGCCCCATCCACCATCTGCAGGCGGTCGGCATCGCCATCCAGCGCAATGCCCACATCGGCACCGTGTTCGCGCACCGCGTTCACCAGCGCCTGCGGGTGCGTGGCACCCACCTCGTGGTTGATGTTCAGCCCGTCGGGGGAGCAGCCTATGGCCACCACCTCGGCGCCCAGCTCATGGAACACCTTGGGCGCGATCTGGTAGGCCGCGCCGTGCGCGCCGTCCACCACCACCTTCATGCCTTTGAGGGTCAGGTCGGTGCCGAAAGTGCTTTTGCAGAACTCGATGTAGCGGCCCGCCGCATCGTCCAGGCGGCGGGTCTTGCCCAGATCGGCCGCAGGCACCCAGTCGGGCGGTTCGGCCAGCGCGGCTTCCACGGCGAGTTCCCATTCATCGGGCAGCTTGTTGCCCACCGCATTGAAGAACTTGATGCCGTTGTCCGGGTAGGGGTTGTGGCTGGCGCTGATGACCACGCCCAGGCTGGCGCGCTGTGCCCGCGTGAGGTAGGCCACGGCGGGCGTGGGCACGGGGCCCAGCAGCAGCACATCCACCCCGGCGGAGTTGAAGCCCGACTCCATGGCCGATTCCAGCATGTAGCCCGAAATGCGGGTGTCCTTGCCTATGAGTACCACCGGGTTGGGCTCGGTGCGGCGCAGCACGCGGCCCACGGCGTGGGCCAGCTTGAGCGCAAAGTCGGCGGTGATGGGCGCTTGCCCGACGGTGCCTCGGATGCCGTCGGTGCCGAAATAAGTCCGGGTCATGTTGTTCTTCTATATGCAGAGGAGCGCAGAGCGTGCGGGCTGTGACAGGAGACTGCGCATTATCCGCCCAGCGCGGCCTGCCATACCTTCAGGCCATCCACGGTCTCGGCCACATCATGTACGCGCACAATGCGGGCGCCACGGGCGGCGCCCAGTACCGCGGCGGCCACGCTGGCGGCGACCCGCTCCAGCGGCTGGCTGCGGCCGGTCACGGCCCCCAGCGAGGACTTGCGGGACCAGCCCGCAAGCACCGGGAACCCGAGCGCCAGCAGTTCGTTCTGGCGGGCCAGCAGGCTGTAGTTCTGCGCCACGGTCTTGCCGAAACCTACTCCGGGGTCCAGCACGATGCGTTCGGGCGCTACGCCCTGGGCCATGAGCTTGTGCGCCTGCTCCTGCAGGAAGGCGGCCACTTGCGGCACGGCATCGCCCTGCATGGGCGCCACCTGCATGCTTTGCGGCTCCAGGTGCATGTGCATGAGGCACACGCCGCAATGGGGGTGGCCGGCCACCACACCACTGCCGCCGCGGCGCAGCGCCCACACATCGTTGATGATGTCGGCGCCCAGGTCCAGGCAGGCCTGCATCATCTCGGGCTTGTAGGTGTCGATCGATACAGGGACTTGCCAGCGCACCACTTCTTTCAACACGGGCAGCACGCGGGCCATCTCCTCCTCCAGCGGCAGCGGTGGCGCACCAGGCCGGGTGGATTCACCACCAAGGTCGAGGATATCGGCGCCTTGCTGCACCAGCAGCTCGGCGTGCCGGATGGCGGCCACAGCATCGGCGTGTTGCCCACCATCGGAAAACGAATCGGGCGTGATGTTGACGATGCCCATGACCTGGGGGCGCGACAGGCCGATGCGGAAGCGGGATGTTTGCCAGTAAGGTTCGGTCATGCGCAGTGCCAATGAAAACGGGACCCGAGGGTCCCGCTGAGTGTAGGCTGTGTGCCCGGCCGTGTGGCTTCAGGCTGCCGTGGGAGAAGGATCGGTCTCCACCACCGGTGCGCCACCGCCACCACCACCGCCCACCGAGGGGTTGCGCGGTGTGTAGTCCTTGGGCGGACGCGGCGGCTTCCCAGCCATGATGTCGTCGAGCTGGTCGCTGTCGATGGTTTCCCACTCCAGCAGTGCATTGGCCATGGCGTGCATCTTGTCGCTGTTCTGCTCGATCAGGTTGCGCGCCAGGGTGTACTGCTCGTCAATGATGCGGCGCACCTCGGCGTCCACCTTGCGCATGGTCTCTTCGCTCATGTTGGTGGTCTTGGTCACCGAACGGCCCAGGAACACCTCGCCCTCGTTCTCGGCGTACACCATGGGCCCGAGTGCGTCGGTCATGCCGTAGCGCATCACCATGTCGCGGGCAATGTGGGTGGCGCGCTCGAAGTCGTTGCTGGCGCCAGTGGTCATCTGGTTCATGAACACTTCTTCGGCAATACGGCCGCCAAACAACATGCTGATCTGGTTCAGCATGTATTGCTTGTCGTAACTGTAGCGGTCCTGGGCCGGCAGGCTCATGGTCACGCCCAGCGCACGGCCGCGCGGGATGATGGTGACCTTGTGCACCGGGTCGCACTTGGGCAGCAGCTTGCCAATGAGGGCGTGGCCCGACTCGTGGTAGGCCGTGTTCTTGCGCTCCTCCTCGGGCATGACCATGCTCTTGCGCTCCGGGCCCATCAGGATCTTGTCCTTGGCCTTCTCGAAGTCCTGCATTTCCACCACGCGGGCGTTGCGGCGCGCAGCCATCAGGGCCGCTTCGTTGCACAGGTTGGCCAGGTCGGCACCGCTCATGCCGGGCGTGCCACGGGCAATGATGTCGGGACTCACGTCCTGCCCGATAGGTACCTTGCGCATGTGCACGTTCAGAATCTGCTCGCGGCCGCGGATGTCGGGCAGCGTCACGTACACCTGGCGGTCGAAACGGCCCGGGCGCAGCAGGGCGGCGTCCAGAATATCGGGGCGGTTGGTGGCGGCAATCACGATCACGCCGAGGTTGGTCTCGAAACCATCCATCTCCACCAGCATCTGGTTCAGCGTCTGCTCGCGCTCGTCG
>JALOSG010000061.1 GCA_025458665.1 Serpentinimonas sp. | reverse complement strand
CAGGGGGTGGGTGGCGGTGGCCGTGTGAAAACCGCTACCCAGCAGGAAGTCGCGGTTGCCCTGCATCACGTAGACCGGGCGCTGCAGGGCACAGCGTTGCAGGGCGGCGCAGCATGCGCGCAGGAAGGCCCGTTCCGGGTGCAGTGGGGCGATGGCATCTGCCGGATCGGTGGCTTGTTCCAGCACATCGTCACCCACCCAGACTTCAAACAGGTCGCCCAGAATGAACAGCGCGTCGAACTCAAGCCTCCCCAGGTAATCCATCCAGCCCTTCGCCGTGGCGGGATCATCGCGGTGCAGATGCAGGTCGGAGATGAAATCGAGCGTGGCCCAACGGGACTCGGCCTGCAGCTGGAACCAGGGGGGTGAGGCGCATGCCACACGTGCAGGCTGCGGCGCCGGGGCCCGTGCCGTCAGGGGCGCGTGCGCAGTACCGGACGCCTGCATGGTGCTGGGTGCTCAGGCGGCGATGGCCACGGCCTTCTCAATCACCACATCGTTCAGCGGCACGTCGTCGTGGAAGCCCTTGCGGCCCGTCTTGACCGCGCGAATGGCGTCCACCACCTCGGTGCCCGCCACCACTTTACCGAACACGGCGTAGCCCCAGCCCTGGGCCGAAGGGGCGGTGTGGTTCAGAAAGCCGTTGTCGGCCACGTTGATGAAGAACTGTGCGGTGGCCGAATGTGGGGCCTGGGTGCGCGCCATGGCCAGGGTGTACTTGTTGTTTTTCAGGCCGTTGTTGGCCTCGTTCTCGATCGGCTCGCGCGTGGGCTTTTGCTGCATGCCGGGCTCGAAGCCGCCGCCCTGGATCATGAAACCATCGATCACGCGGTGAAAAATGGTGTTGTCGTAGTGGCCAGCGTTCACGTAGGCGAGGAAGTTCTCGGCGGACTTGGGCGCTTTGTCGGCGTCGAGTTCGATGGTGATGACGCCGTGACCGGCTATGTGCAGTTCGACTTGGGGGTTGGCCATATTCATTTCTCCAGAGTGGCTTTAAGAATAACTACAGGCGTGGTGGGCACGTTCTGGTGCATGCCGCGGTTGCCCGTGGGCACTGCGCGGATCTTGTCCACCACGTCCATGCCCTGGGTCACGCGGCCAAACACCGCGTAGCCGTGTCCGTCCGGGTTGGGGGCATTGAGCATGGCGTTGTCCACCACATTGATGAAAAACTGCGACGTGGCCGAGTTGGGGTTGCTGGTACGCGCCATGGCGATGGTGCCACGGTCGTTGGTGAGACCGTTGCGCGCCTCGAGCGCGATAGGCGCGCGGGTATCTTTCTGCTCCATGTTGGCCGTAAAGCCACCACCCTGGATCATGAAATTGCCAATCACGCGGTGGAATACCGTACCGTCGTAGTGGCCGTCGGCCACGTACTTCACGAAGTTCTCCACCGTCTTGGGGGCTTTGGCGGCATCCAGGGTGATGAAGATATCTCCCAGGCTGGTCTGCAGCTTTACCACCGGCGAGCCCTGAGCCCAGGCGGCCTGGGTGGTGAAGGGTGTTACGCCAGAAAGCAGCAGGCCCACTGCCAAGCCAGCCAGGCCTTGGCGCAAAAAGCCTCGCCGTGCTGCAATTGCTAGAGCAGGGGCAGGAGGCACACGGGAGACGGTATTGGAATGGGCGGGCATGGAGGTTCCAGACGGCAAGGGTGGTGGGACTCGGGAATCAAATGGAGGGTGGACAGAGCATTGCGGGCCCGCTGGCCCACTGTTGAGAACACAGCGCGGCTCCGCAAGTTCAACCCATCCCGCTCAGCGCACGCTGGTCGGGGGGCTGACCGGGGCACCTGCCGGCGCAGTCCCTGCAACATCTCCCAGCGCACTTCGGAGCGCCTCGATTCGGGGCTGCAAGGCCGCATTGTCCGGCGAAAGCCGCAGAGCCTGGGCGTAGGCCTGCGCAGCCATGCGGGCATACACATCGCCCAGGTTCTGGTGCGCCACCGCGTAGCCCGGGTTCAGCCGTAGGGCCATTTCCAGCGCGGCGCGTGCTTCGTCCAGCCGATTTTGCTGTGCATGAAGCACCGCGAGGTTGTTGTAAGGCTCCGGCAGTTCGGGATAGTCCTGCGTCAGGCGTGTGAAGGTATCCCCAGCCTGCACGGCGTTGCCCATGCGGCTTTGTATCACCCCCTGCAAAAAGCGCATCTGCGGATCTGCAGCCTGCCTGGCCAGCCAGCCTTCGGCCATGGCCAGGGCCTGGGGATACTGGCCAGCCTGAAGCAGGCGCTGCACCTCGGTGTAGGGCGCCGGAGCCGGCACGGCAGAGCCGCTCACTGCAGATGCCGCAGCAGTGGCCGGTTGCGCCATGGCAGCGCCAGCGAGGCAGAAGCCTGCGCCCATGCCAGCCAGGAGGGCCCGCAACGCTTGGCGGGACATGGAGGCCGCGCGGGGTGCTGGAGAGGAGATCGGCAAGTTCATGCGCGTGATGTGGCTCGCTGGGGGAACAGTAAGGCAGGGCAGAGCGGGAGTGGTCAGCGGGCACACAGCCGTATACTGCGCGATCCGCGTTCGGTGGACGCCACATGCGGCCAGCCCACGCTGTTTTTGATTCTATCCGAGGGCCTGTACGCCCTTGCAGTCCCGATGACTTTGCGTATCCATAACACCCTGACCCGCAGCGAGCAAGCTTTCCAGCCGCTGGAGCCAGGGCACGTCCGCATGTATGTGTGCGGCATGACGGTGTATGACTTGTGCCACCTGGGCCATGCGCGTTCCATGGTGGCTTTCGATGTGGTGCAGCGCTGGCTCAAGGCCAGCGGCTACCGCGTCACCTATGTGCGCAACATCACCGATATCGACGACAAGATCATTGCGCGCGCCATCAAGAACAACGAAACCATCCGCCAGCTCACCGACCGCATGGTGGACGCCCTGCACCAGGACGCCGATGCGCTGCACATAGAGCGCCCCAGCGCCGAGCCGCGCGCCACCGACTACGTGCCGCAGATGCTGCGCCTGATTGGCCAGCTGGAAGACAAGGGGCTGGCCTACCAGGCCGCCAATGGCGATGTGAACTACGCGGTGCGCCGCTTTGAAGGCTACGGCAAGCTCTCGGGCAAAAGCCTGGACGAGCTGCGTGCGGGCGAACGTGTCAGCGTGGGAGACGACAAGCGCGATCCGCTGGACTTTGTGCTTTGGAAATCGGCCAAACCCACCGAGCCCGACGGCGCCAAGTGGGAGAGCCCCTACGGCATCGGGCGCCCGGGCTGGCACATCGAATGCTCGGCCATGGCCTGCGAACTGCTGGGCGAGAGCTTCGATATCCACGGCGGCGGCGCCGACCTGCAGTTCCCCCACCATGAAAACGAGATCGCCCAGAGCGAAGGCGCCACCGGCCAGCCGCTGGCCAGCATCTGGATGCACAACGGTTTCGTGCGGGTGGACAACGAGAAGATGTCCAAGAGCCTGGGCAATTTCTTCACCATCCGCGAAGTGCTGGAGAAGTTCGACGCCGAAACGGTGCGCTTCTTCATTGTTCGCACCCATTACCGCAGCGCCCTGAATTACAGCGATGCCCACCTGGCCGATGCCCGCGCGGCGCTCAAGCGCCTGTACACGGCGCTGGAGGGGACTGTGCCCGCCGATGCCCAGATTCCCCAAGGCAGTACGTCCATCGACTGGGCCGACCCCTACGCCGCGCGATTCAAAGCCGCCATGGACGAAGATTTCGGCACCCCGGAAGCGGTGGCCGTGCTCTTTGACCTGGCCAGCGAGGTGAACCGCAGCCGTTCTGCCGCACAAGCTGCGCTGTTGCGCCAGCTGGGCGGCGTGCTGGGCCTGTTGCAGGAAGACCCTATGCGCTTCCTGCAGGGCGGGCAGGGCACCGCAGGCGCTGCCTCCGATGTGCAAGCCCATGTGGAAGCCCAGATTGCCGCACGGGCCGCCGCCAAGGCGGCCAAGAACTACGCCGAAGCCGATCGCATACGCCAGGCGCTGGCCGCCGAAGGCATTGTGTTGAAAGACAGCCCCGCTGGCACCACCTGGGAACGCGCATGAACGCCGCCCGCAGGAAGCAGGCCACACCGCCCTACTGGGGCGAGGCGTGCGAGCACCTCATGAAGCGCGACCGCGTCATGAAAAAGCTCATTCCCCAGTTCGGCGAACTGACCCTGGAATCCCGCGGCGACCCCTTCACCACGCTGGCCCGCAGCGTGGTGGGGCAGCAGATTTCCGTGAAAGCGGCGCAGGCTGTGTGGGACCGCTTTGAGCGACTCATGCCAGTCATGGAGCCGGCGCAATTGCTGCGCGTGAAGCTTGATGACATGCGGGCCGCTGGGCTGAGCGCGCGCAAGGTGGAGTACCTGGTGGACCTGGCACTGCACTTCGACAATGGCACGCTGCGCCACGACGACTGGCACCGCATGGACGATGAGGCCATCATCAAGCAGCTGGTGGCCATACGCGGCATAGGGCGCTGGACCGCCGAGATGTTTCTGATTTTCTACCTCCTGCGGCCCAATGTGCTGCCGCTGGACGATGTGGGGCTGATGAAGGGCATCAGCACCTGTTATTTTTCGGGCGATCCGGTCAGCCGCAGCGATGCGCGCGAAGTGGCTGCCGCCTGGGCCCCGTTCTGCAGCGTGGCGACTTGGTATATTTGGCGCTCGCTGGATCCGGTCCCGGTGGCCTACTGATCCCCGCCGACCTCAGGAGTCTTACTTTGGCGAAGAAAAATTTCCTCGACTTCGAGCAGCCGATTGCCGAGCTCGAGTCCAAGATCGACGAACTGCGCTACGTGCAGACGGAGTCGGCGGTGGACATCTCGGAAGAGATCGAGCAGCTCAGCAAAAAGAGCCTGCAGCTCACCAAGGACATTTACGGCAACCTCACGCCTTGGCAGATCACCAAGATAGCGCGCCACTCCGACCGGCCCTACACGCTGGATTACGTGAGCGAAATCTTCACGCACTTTGTGGAACTGCACGGCGACCGCCATTTCTCCGACGACCTCAGCATTGTGGGCGGGCTGGCGCGCTTCAATGGCCAGCCCTGCATGGTGCTGGGCCACCAGAAGGGGCGCGACACCAAGGAGCGCACCGCGCGCAACTTTGGTATGACCCGTCCCGAGGGCTACCGCAAGGCGCTGCGCCTCATGAAGCTGGCCGAGAAATTCCGCCTGCCCGTGTTCACTTTCGTGGACACGCCCGGCGCCTTCCCCGGCATCGATGCCGAGGAGCGCAGCCAGTCCGAAGCCATAGGCCGCAACATCTTCGAGATGGCGCAGCTGGAGGTGCCCATCATCTCCACCATCATTGGTGAGGGTGGCTCGGGCGGTGCACTGGCCATTTCCGTGGCCGATCAGGTTCTCATGCTGCAGTACTCGGTGTACTCCGTCATCAGCCCGGAAGGCTGCGCCTCCATCCTCTGGAAAACCAGCGACCGCGCCAGCGACGCCGCCGAGGCGCTGGGCATTACCGCGCACCGCCTCAAGGCGCTGGGCCTGGTGGACAAGATCGTGAACGAGCCCGTGGGAGGCGCGCACCGCGACCACAAGCAGATGGCCGCTTTCCTCAAGCGCGCCCTGAACGACGCCTACCGCCAGGTGGCCGACCTGAAGGTCAAGGAACTCATCGAACGCCGCCATGCCCGCCTGAACAGTTACGGCCGCTTCAACGACACGAAGGCCGACAAGTCTGACAAGTCCGACAAGGCTCTCGGGGATGGTGATGGCACATCGGCCAGCGGCCGCCATGCCAAGTCAGACCGGCGCTGACGCTGTCCCAGCGGCCACGGCTGCCCTGACCGCCTGGTCGGCGCGCCACCCCGAGCTCACGACCGGCCGCCTTGCCGTTGCCTACAGCGGCGGCGCTGATTCCACCGCACTGTTGCTGGCGGCGCAGACTGCTTTCCCCGGCCGGGTGCAGGCCTTGCACATCGACCATGGCCTGCAGCCCGCCGCCGCCGATTTCGCGTCGCATGCCCGTACCTTCTGTGCCCAGCGCGGCATTGCGCTGACGGTAGAGCGTGTGCAGGCCGCGCACGTCCAGGGAGAAAGCCCGGAAGAGGCCGCACGGCATGCCCGCTACCTCGCGCTGGCCACCCTGGCCCGCCAACTGGGTTGCGGCGCAGTTCTCCTGGGCCAGCATGCCCAGGACCAGGCCGAGACTCTGCTGCTGGCTCTCAGTCGCGGCGCGGGGCTGGCCGGGCTGGCGGGCATGCCCGAACGCTTCACGCGCCACGGCATGGTGTTTGGCCGCCCCCTGCTGGCCATGGATGCCGCAGAGCTGCGCGCCGAACTGCGGGCTCCGTACGTGAACGATCCCACCAACACCGACACCCGCTACACGCGCAACCGCATCCGGCTGCACGTACTGCCAGCTCTGCAGCAGGCTTTCCCGCAATTTGCCGATACCTTTGCCCGCAGTGCGCGCCATGCGGCACAGGCGCAGGCACTGCTGGATGAGTTGGCGCAGGCAGACCTGAGTGCCTGCGGCCAGCCGCCCCGGCTGGCGCCGCTGCAGGCCCTCAGCCGCGCCCGGCAGGCCAACCTGTTGCGCCATTGGCTGCGCGCCGAGGGCAGCCGTGCCCCCAGCGAAGCGCAGCTCAACGAATGTCTGGACCAGATTGCCGCCTGCCGGACCCGTGGGCACCACATAGCGCTGAAGGTGGCCGACGGCTGGGTGCTGCGCAGCGGCCCGGCCCTGTGTTTTCAACACGCAGCGCGCTAGCGAGTCCCGAAGTCCGCACGCTGGTGCCCCGGTATAATTTGGCGGCTCCGATTTCGCTATCGCGCCCGGTGGCACCTCTCCCGACGCTGCAGACACCATGAGGATTGCACCGGCGGTTGGTGGTGGTTCCCGCGGCGCTTTTTGTTGATCCCCTTGCGGCAACCCACACCCGATATGGCTTTGATCGTTCACAAATACGGCGGCACCAGCATGGGCTCGACCGAGCGCATCCGCAATGTAGCCAAGCGCGTGGCCAAGTGGCACCGCGCGGGCCACCAGATGGTGGTGGTTCCCAGCGCCATGAGCGGCGAAACCAACCGGCTGCTGGCGCTGGCCAAGGAACTGGAGCCCGCGCGCCCGGGCCAGGCCTACAGCCGCGAACTCGACCAGCTGGCTGCCACCGGCGAGCAGGCGTCTTCCGCGCTGTTGGCCATTGCGCTGCAGGCCGAAGGCTTGGAAGCGGTGAGCTTTTCCGGCTGGCAGGTACCCATACGCACCAACAGCGCCTACACCAAGGCGCGCATCGAATCCATCGACCACCAGCGCATCCAGGCCGAGCTGGCCACCGGCAAGGTGGTCATCATCACCGGCTTCCAGGGGGTGGACGCGGCAGGTAACGTGACCACGCTGGGCCGGGGCGGCTCCGACACCTCTGCGGTGGCGGTGGCTGCCGCCATCAAGGCCGAGGAATGCCTGATCTACACCGATGTGGACGGCGTCTATACCACCGACCCGCGCGTGGTCCCCGAGGCGCGCCGGCTGGAGAAGGTGAGCTTTGAGGAAATGCTGGAAATGGCCAGCATGGGCTCCAAGGTGCTGCAGATCCGTTCGGTGGAATTTGCGGGTAAGTACCGCGTGCCCATCCGCGTGCTGTCCAGCTTCACCGACTGGGACATCGACCTGACCGAAGAAGCCCGCTCGGGCACCCTGATCACTTTTGAGGATGACGAATCCATGGAACAAGCCGTCGTATCCGGTATTGCCTTCAACCGCGATGAGGCCAAGATCACCGTGCTGGGCGTGCCCGATACCCCAGGCATTGCCTACCAGATTCTGGGTGCCGTGGCCGACGGCAACGTCGAAGTCGATGTGATCATTCAGAACATCAGCAAAGACGGCAAGACCGATTTCAGCTTCACGGTGCACCGCAACGATCTGGCCAAGACGCTGGACCTGCTCAAAACCCACGTGGCGCCCAAGCTGGGTGCCGCCGAGGTGGTGGGCGACGCCCGGATCTGCAAAGTCAGTATCGTGGGCATCGGCATGCGCAGCCATGTGGGTGTGGCCAGCCGCATGTTCCGTTGCCTGAGCGAAGAGGGCATCAACATCCAGATGATCTCGACCTCTGAAATCAAGACCTCGGTCGTGATTGACGAGAAATACATGGAGCTGGCCGTGCGCTCGCTGCATCGTGAGTTCGATCTGGACCAGCCAGCCGACACGCTGGCCGTCACACGGGGCTGAGAGGCCACTTTTCAGGCATAATAGAGGGCTACGGAGTGATGACCGAGAGGCCGAAGGTGCTCCCCTGCTAAGGGAGTATGCGATGTAGAGTCGCATCGAGGGTTCGAATCCCTCTCACTCCGCCACGTGCTGGCCCGCTGGTGCCCTCAAACAAGCGCTGGCACAATGGGGCCCCATGAGTCCCATTCTTTCCTACTTGAGCGAAATCGATGCCCCGACGGCCGCCGAGGTGGTCACTTGGCCTGGCCTGACGCTGCTGGAATTCGGAACCGATGGGTGCGGTCACTGCCGGGCGGCGCAGGCCGCCATTCGCGAGTGGCTCGATCAACAACCCGACTGTGCGCATCGCAAAATAGAGGACGGCCCCGGCCGTGCCTTGGGCCGGCACTTTCGTGTCAAGCGGTGGCCCACGCTGATTTTGCTGCGAGACGGGCAAGAGGTCGCACGTGCCGAGCGACCCACACAGGGGGCCGATCTGCTGGCGCTGCGCAGCGCCGCGCAACCCCACCACGCGGTCGACAGCCCCCAGAGGCCAATGCCGTAGGCCCAGGCTTGTCGCACAATCGGGGAACCGCTTTGAATGCCGTTGCCTCATGACCGTTTCACTTTCTCGCCGTCGCCTGCTGGCCAGCCTCCCGTGGTGGGCCTCTTGGCCCGTATGGGCGCAAACCCCTGGCGATTGGGGGCGCATTGAACAGGCCGCCCGAGGCCAGACGGTGTACTTCAACGCATGGGCGGGCAGTGAGCGCATCAACGCGTACCTGCAGTGGGTGGCTGCCGAGGTGCAGCGCCAATTCGGTGTCCGGCTCGAGCACGTCAAGATCAGCGACGCAGCCGATGTGGTGCGGCGGGTCAGGGCCGAGAAGGCGGCTGGCCGGGGAGGCGATGCCGGTACGGTGGACCTCGTGTGGATCAATGGCGAGAACTTTGCCGCCATGAAACGCGACGGTTTGCTGTTTGGCCCATGGGCTGAGGCCCTGCCGCACTTCGCTCTGGTGGATGTGGTGGGTAAACCCAGCACCCGCAGCGATTTTTCGGTGCCCACCGAGGGCTTGGAGTCGCCATGGGGGATGGCGCAGCTGACGTTTTTTGCCGACAGCCGCCGTGTGCCCAACCCGCCCCAAAGCATGGCCGAGCTGCTGGCGCTGGCCCAGGCCCAGCCGGGTCGTGTCAGCTACCCGCGTGTGCCCGATTTTCATGGCACAACGTGGGTCAAACAGGCCTTGCTCGAAACCACCCCAGATGCCGCTGCGCTCACCCGTCCTTTCAGCGCCGACCTGATGGCCCGCGTCACCGCACCGCTGTGGCAGTACCTCGATGCGTTGCACCCCCATCTGTGGCGGCGTGGCAGGCAGTTTCCCCTCAATGCCGCCGCGATCCGCCAGATGATGGCCGATGGTGAACTGTTGCTCGCCCTGACCTTCAACCCCAACGAAGCGGCCAACGAGATCGCTGCCCAACGGCTGCCCGCTACGGTGCAGAGCTGGCAATTCGCCCGGGGCACCATCGGCAACACCCACTTTGTGGCGATTCCTTTCAACGCCCGTGCCAAAGCCGGTGCTCAGGTGGTGGCCAATTTTCTGTTGTCGCCTGCGGCGCAGGCACGCAAAGCCGATATCCGCGTGTGGGGCGACCCGACCGTGCTCGATATCGCCCGCTTGAGCCCTGCAGACCGTGCGCTGTTTACCGGGGCAGCCCAGCCGGGGCAGGTGGCTCAGACCGCGCCCACCCTGCCCGAGCCGCACGCCACGTGGGTCGACCCGATCGAGAAAGAGTGGTTGCGTCGGTATGGTTGACGGCAGCAAGCCAGCGCGTTTGACCCGCCTGGGTTGGCCGCTGGCGCTGCTCATCATCGCCGGCCTGCCCATACTCGCCACGCTGGGCTTTGCCCTGGCCGCATTGTGGAACGCGCAGGCCTGGCTGGCTGTGGTGGTCGCACCGGCCTGGCCGCAGGCCATGGGCATGACCCTCTGGACCGGGCTGGCCTCGACCTGGTTGGCCTGGCGGATCAGTCATGCCCTGCTGCGGCATGCCTTCGTGCACGGGTGGCTGGCGCAGCTGTGGCAGTCTGTGCCCGCCATGCTGGCCACCCCCCACGCGGCACTGGCGGTGGGGCTGCTGTTTTTGCTCGCGCCCAGTGGCTGGCTGCTGCGCGCCGTCTCGCCCTGGCTCACCGGGTTCGATGCCCCCCCTCCGTGGCCCACCAGCCAAGACCCTTGGGGCCTGGGCTTGATGCTGGGCTTGGTGGCCAAAGAGGTGCCTTTTTTGCTGTGGACGGCGGCGACCCAGCTTCAGCGCCGCGACGTGCAACAACGGTGGCAGGCCGAACACGCGCTGGCGTGTACCCTGGGCTACACGCCGCGCCGGGCGTTTGATGCCGTGGTGTGGCCCCAGTTGCGCCCACGCCTGCGGTGGCCGCTACTGGCTGTGCTGGCCTATGGGTTGACGGTGGTCGACATGGCGCTCATCATGGGCCCTGCGAGCCCGCCCACCGCGTCGGTGCTGACCTGGCAGTGGCTGCAAGACGCTGACCCCACTGCCCAGGCGCAGGGCGCTGCGGCGGCGGGTGCCTTGGCACTGCTGGTGGCGTGCTGTGCAGTGCCCGCTGGATGGGTGCTGAGTGCCCGCCGGGGTGCTGCTGGGCGTCTGACCGGGCATCGAGGGCGACCGGCCGCACCGCATGGCATGGCGTCGGTCGTGTGGCCGGCGCTGCTGGCCGTGTATGCGGCAGCGTGGCTGGCGCTGGCGGTGGGCAGCGTAGCGGGTGTGTGGCCGTTTCCCCGTTTCTGGCCCGATCAGTGGACCGCCCAGGCCTGGGTCAGCGTGTGGGCCAGCCGTTCCAGCCTCTTCACCACGCTCAGCTTGGCGGTGGCATCGAGCGCCCTGGCAATGGCTTGGAGTGTGGCCTGGCTGGAAACAGCCCCCCGTTCGTGGGATCGGATGATGCGCCAGGTGCTGTACCTCCCGCTGTTGCTGCCGTCGGTGCTGTGGGCCCTGGGCTTGTACCGGGGTGTGCTGGTGCTGGGTCTGGAGGCCACTTGGCTGGGCTTGTGCATGGCTCACACGGTCATGACCCTGCCGTATGTGCTGCTCGCCCTGTCGCCGGCCTACACGGGGTTTGACCCCCGCGTGGCTGCCACCTGTGCCAGTTTGGGCCACGGGCGCTGGTCGCTGCTGTGGCACGTCAAGTGGCCGCTGCTCAAGCGGGCGCTGGCGAGCGCCGCGGCCGTGGGCTTTGCCGTGAGCGTGGCGCAGTACCTGCCCACCCTGATGGTGGGGGCAGGGCGCTACACCACCGTGACCACCGAGGCCGTTGCACTGGCTGCAGGCGGCCAGCGTTCACTCACCAGTGCGTATGCGTGGCTGCTATGGGTGCTGCCGGCGGTGGGTTTTGCCTGGGCCGCCTGGGTGGGGCGGCCACGCCGTTTCCCGTTGGTTCCTCGGGCACACTCGCCGTCATGAGCCTGGACATTCACATCCGTCACCTGGGCAGCCCCACCCGCTGTTTCTTGCGCGACCTGCGCCTGCACATCGCCCCCGGTGCCATCCACACCCTGATGGGTGCCAGTGGCAGCGGCAAAAGCAGCGTGCTGGCCGCCATCGCGGGGTTGCTGCCGTTGCAACCCATGCACACCGCCGAAGGGCTGGGCGGTGACTGGACGGTGTCACTCCACGGCCAGTGCCTGGACGGACTGCCCACCGAGCGGCGCGGCATCGGCCTGCTGTTTCAAGACGATCTGTTGTTTGCCCACATGACGGTGGCAGAGAACCTTCGATTTGCAGTGCCTGCCGGGCCTGAGGCTCAGCGCAGCGCTGCGGTACGCGATGCCCTGCAGGAGGCCGGGCTGGATGGCCTGGGTGATCGCGATCCTGCCTCTCTCTCGGGTGGGCAGCGCGCCCGCGTGGCGCTCATGCGGGCCTTGCTGGCCAAGCCGCGTGCGCTGCTGCTCGACGAGCCGTTTTCCAGACTCGATACCGCGCTGCGCCGCCAGTTTCGCGAGCGGGTGTTTGCACACATTCGCGCACGCGGCATACCGGCGTTGCTGGTGACGCACGACCTGGACGACGTGGCCGACCCCGAGCGGCTGGTGCGCCTGGATGACCATGCGCCACAGGGGCCACGCCATGCTTGACCGCGCTGCACAAGCCGTACTCAAACCGTTGCTGATGGCGATGGGGCGTGGGTGCCTGCGCATGTGGGTGCCTGCGCATGGGCGTGGGTGCCAATGCACTCACCGTGGCGGGTTTTGTGCTGGGTCTGGGGGCTGCCTGGGCCATTGCCACACAGGCCTACGGGTGGGGTCTGGTGCTGCTGTTGGCCTCGCGGCTTTTCGACGGACTCGACGGCGCCGTCGCACGGCTGACACGGCCCACCGATGCAGGGGGCTTTCTCGACATCACCCTCGACTTTTTGTTCTACGCCGCCATACCGCTGGCATTTGCCGTGGCCGACCCCAGCGCCCACGCGTTGCCAGCTGCCGTGCTGCTGGCCACCTTCGTGGGCACTGGCAGCAGCTTTCTGGCGTTTGCCGCGCTCGCCGAAAAGCGCGGCCTGACCGACACCGCCTTGCCCGGCAAGAGCCTGTATTTTCTGGGCGGCCTGACCGAGGCCACCGAAACCATTGCCGTGTTCGCGGCCATGTGTCTGTGGCCGCAGCATTTTGCGGTCTTGGCCTATGGGTTTGCGGCCTTGTGCGCACTCACCACCGCCATGCGCATTCGCTGGGGTTTTGTGCGCCTGTCCGGGTTCTCTGAATAAGGTCTCTGGCCACGATACCATCGGGTCTTTCGTGACTTGTATGGACTGAAATTGCCCCATGTTTGACGCTTTGCCATTCCATGTGCCCACCCATCTCAAGCCAGGTGCTCGGCTGCAGCATTACAAAGGGGGGTTGTACCGGGTCGAGGGCGCCTGCCTGATTGAAGCCAGCCAGCAAGTCGGCATTCTTTACCGGCCAGAGCAGGGCAACGCCACACACATCCTCTGGATGCGTCCGGCAG
>JALOSG010000060.1 GCA_025458665.1 Serpentinimonas sp. | reverse complement strand
CGGCGCAAGGGGCAGATTCTGTCGCGCACCACCCTGGCCGAGCAGGTGTGGGACATGAACTTTGATTCCGACACCAACGTGGTGGAGGTGGCCATACGGCGGCTGCGTTCCAAGATGGACGACCCCTTCAAGCCCAAGTTGCTGCACAACGTGCGCGGTATGGGCTACGTGCTGGAGCAACGCACATGACGAAGCCTTGCGATTACTCCATTGGCCGGCGCCTGTCCGTGCTGCTGGCGCTGCAGACCATCATCGGGCTGAGCGTGCTGCTGGCCTTCATCTACGGCGCCACCGCCATGATGTTCAAGATGAAGCACGAGGAGCAGCTGACGCAGTACGCCACCCTCATGGCCGATATCGTGCGCGACACCCATGCCGAAGGCGGCCGCGAAGCGGTACTGGCCAAGCTGGCCTGGACCGAGGAGCGGCGTCCCGGAACATTTTTCCTGCTGCAGGATGCGCAGGGCACGGTGCTGTACCGGGATCAGTCCCCCGATTTCGATGTGGAGGCCGACACCGCACGCCCGCGTGTCTTCCAGATCGACCTCCCAGGCGAAGCCGCCCCGCTCTCGGCGCGGGTGGTGCTGGACTGCGCCGAAGACGCCGCCTTTGGCCGCCAGATGGCCTGGCTGATAGCCGCTGCCGTGTTGACCGGTGGGCTGCTGGCAGGCTGGGGCAGCTTCTGGCGGGTGCGTTGCGAACTCAAGCCCTTGCTCAAGCTGGCCGAGCAGACCGAGGCCATCGATGTGCGCCAGCCGGGGCAGCGCCTGCACCTGCCCGAGCCTGCGCAAGAGCTGCGCCCCCTGATCGACCAGTTCAACGGACTCATGCAGCGCGTGGAGTCCACCTACGCGCAGCTGGAGGGCTTCAATGCCGATGTGGCCCACGAGTTGCGCACACCGCTGGCCACGCTCATGGGGCAGACCGAGGTGGCCCTGAGCCGGGAGCGCACCGCCGACGAGCTGGCTACTGTGCTGGAGTCGAACCTGGAGGAGTTGCAGCGCATTGCTGCCATCGTGAACGACATGCTGTTCCTGGCGCAGGCCGACCGTGGCACCAAGGCGCGCCGGGGCGCTCCGGTGAGCCTGGCGCAGGTGGTGGCGCAGGTGGTGGACTTCCACGAAGCGCCGCTGGAAGATGCGCGGCTGACCGTGGCGGTGCAGGGCGATGCGACGGTGGCGGTGGACGAGCCACTGGTCAAGCGCGCGCTGTCCAATCTGCTGGGCAACGCCATCCGCTACGCGGAGCCAGGCTCGGTGCTCAAGGTCAGCATCGAGGCCGACCCAAAGGGCGTGGTGGGCCTGGTGGTGGAGAACCGCGGACCATCGATCGCGCCGGAACACATGTCTCGTCTGTTCGACCGTTTCTTCCGTGCCGATTCCGCCCGCAGTGATGCCGACATGCCCCACCACGGCCTGGGCCTGTCCATTGTGGCGGCCATTGCGCGCATGCACGACGGGGATACGCTGGCCATGTCGAGCGCAGGTACCACCCGCGTGGGGTTCAGCGTAGCGGCCCACGCCTGACCCATTGGTTTTGGGGTTCAGCGTAGCGGCCCACGCCCGACTGATTGGTCTGGGGTTCAGCCCACCACACCATCGGCCAGCAACTGTTCCACCTCGGCGTTGGCCAGACCCAACTCGGCCAGCAGTTCCCGGGTGTGCTGGCCCAGCAGCGGCGCGGGGCGGCGTTTGTCGGTGGGCGTGGCGGAAAAATGAATGGGGCAGCCGATGGCTTGGGTAGGGCCTGCCTGCGGGTGGTCCAGTTCCACCACCATGCCTCGCGCAAGGGTTTGCGGGTGTTCCAGCGCCTCGCCTATGGTGTGCACCGGCCCGGCGGGAACACCCGCGGCATCGAAATCGGCCTGCCATTGCGCGCGGGTGCGGGTGCTTACCACCGCGTTCATGAGGCCTACGAGCGTATCCAGGTGGGCCATGCGGTCGCTGTTGGTGGCAAAGCGCGGGTCCGTGCGCCATTCGGGGTGGCCCAGCACGTCGCAAATGCGCTCCCAGTTGCTCTGGTTGGCGCCGCCTATGTTGATCCAGCCATCGGCCGCCTGGAACGCCTGGTAGGGCGCAGTGAGCAGGTGTGCCGAGCCGGTGGGCTGCGGCGATTTCTTCGTGGCAAACCACACCGCCGCATGCCAGTAGGTCTGCTGCAGCGCTGCGTCGCTGAGCGAGGTGTCCACCACCTGCCCCTCGCCGGTCTTGAGCTTGTGGATGTAGGCCGCCAGTATGCCCAGCGCAGCCAGAATGCCGGCGTTCATGTCGGACACCGCGTTGCCGTTCTTCGACGGCGGCCTTCCAGGCTCTCCCGTCACCGACATGAGTCCTGCAAAGCCCTGTGCAATCAGGTCGAAGCCACCTTTGTCGGCATAAGGCCCCGTGCGCCCATAGCCCGTAATGGCGCAGTAAATGAGTCCGGGGTTGGCGGCCTTCAGCACGTCGTAGCCCAGCCCCAGCTTGTCCATGGTGCCGCCGCGGAAGTTCTCCACCAGCACATCGGCGTCTTTCACCATGCGCAGCAGCAGCGCACGGCCCGCCTCGCTTTTCAGGTTCAGTGCCAGCCCGCGCTTGTTGCGGTTGAGCATCATGAAAGGCGCTGACACCCCGTTCACCTGGGGGTCGCGGTAGCCCCGGGAGTCGTCACCGCCCGGCAGCTTTTCTATCTTGATGACGTCAGCACCCATATCCGCCAGCAGCAGGCCGCAGGTGGGACCCGACATGATCTGGGTGAGCTCCAGCACCTTCAGGCCCGCCAGGGGGCCAGAGCGCTGGGCAGGGGGCTTGCCACCAGAAGCTTCGTTCGCAGTCATTCCCTCAGCAACCTTTCCACGCCGGTCGGCGTTTGCCCACGAAAGCAGATACACCCTCGGCAAAGTCGGCGCTGCCATAGGCCGCGCGAATCAGGTCGTCGCCACTGCCTTCCGGGGGCACCTCGTGCATTTGCAGCCGTTGCAGGCCCGCCTTGCTCACGCGCTGTGTCACGGGCGCCAGCGCCGCCAGTTGCTGCACCAGTTTGCCAGTGGCTGCATCCAGCTCGGCAGGCTCTGCCACCGCGTGCAGGTAGCCGCACGCCAGCGCTTCGGGTGCACCCAGCAGTTCGGCCAGCATGAGCATGCGGCGCATGCGCTGTGGCCCCCACGCCGAGCGCAGACGCGCCAGGTTTTCCAACGACAGGCAGTTGCCCAGCGTGCGTGCAATCGGTACGCCAAACTGCGCATCGGGGGTGGCCAGGCGGAAATCGCAGCAAGTGGCCAGCAACAGCCCGCCGCCCACCGCGAAACCCTCCACCACCGCTACGGTCGGCATGGGCAGACTGCACATTTCCACAATGCCCGCTTCAATGCGGCGCTCGTAGGCCACGCCGTCGTCGCCGCTCTTGAACGCCAGGAACTGTTCGATGTCGGTGCCCGCCACAAACGCCTGCCCACCCGCGCCACGGAACACCGCCACACGCACCGAGTGGTCCTGCTGCAACTGCTGGCAGATACCCGACAACTGCTCGTACATCGCCCAGGTCATGGCGTTGCGCGCGGCGGGCCGGTCGAAGGTGATCCAGGCCACGCCCGCCTCGGTGCGCAGGGTCACGCGGCCAGCAGCCTCGGGGGTGGTCATGCTGCGTACTCCATCAGCGGTAGAACACTTCCACCAGGAACATCGGGATGGCGGGTATGTAGGTCACCATGAGCAACAGGAACACCAGCACACCGATGAAGGGCAGGTTCACGCGGGTGACTTTCCACATATCGGCCTTGGCAATGGAGCAGGCCGTCATGAGCACGCTGGCCACCGGCGGGGTCTGCTGGCCAATGCCCAGGTTCAGCGTCACGATCAGGCCGAAGTGCACCGGATCGATGCCCACAGCCTTCACCAGCGGCATGACGATGGGCACGATCAGGATGATGGCGGCGGCCGAGTGCAGGAACAGCCCGGCGAACAGGAAGAACACGTTCAGGATAGCCAGTACCGCGTACTTGTTCTGGGTGAGCGAGGAAATCCAGCTGGCCAACTGCTGCGGCAGCTGCTGCTCGGTGAGCAGGTGGCCCAGCAGGGCAGAGGCGGCCACCAGCAGCATCACCACGGCGGTCTGCACGCCGCCTTCCACCATGCACTCGTAGAGGTGCTTGAAGTTGAGTTCGCGGTAGATGACGCCACCAATGAACAGGGCGGCCAGCACGGCCAGTGCCGCGCCTTCCGTGGCAGTGACCACGCCGCCAAAGATGCCACCCAGAATGATCATGGGCAGCAGGAAAGCCCAGGCAGCGTCCTTGAAGGTGGAGCGCAGCTTGGACCAGCTGAACACCTCTTCCACGGGATAGTTGTAGCGCTTGGCGTACCAGTAGGCCAGGCCCATCATGAGGCCACCGCCAAGCACGCCAGGGACAATGCCCGCGACAAAAATCTGCACCACCGAAGCCTCGGCCATGACGGCGTACAGGATCATGGGAATGGAGGGCGGGATGATGATGGCCAGCGTGGCCGACGACGAAGTGACGGCAGCCGCGAACTCTTTCGGGTAGCCCTTCTTCTTCATGGCCGGAATCAGGATGGAGCCCATGGCGGCCACGTCGGCCACGGCAGAGCCCGAAATCTCGGCGAAGAACAGCGAGGTGCCGATGTTCACCATGGCCAGGCCGCCCTTGATGAAGCCGAACAGCGCCGACGCAAACGCGATGAGGCGCCGCGACAGGCTGGACGAGTTCATGATGGCACCGGCCAGGATGAACAGCGGGATGGACAGCAGCGGGAAGCTGGTGGCCCCCGTGAACATGGTGATGGCACCACTCAGGAGCGAGTCGGTACCGCCATGGATGACCATGGCAATCATGGCCACCACGCCCAGCGAAACGCCTATAGGCACGTTGATGAGGATCAGGGCCACCAGGCCCAGGAGCATGAGTCCGGCGGTCATTGTTGCATCGCCTTCTGAAGTTCTTTTTCCATCTCGGCTTTTTCGGCGTCAATCACGCCTGCGCCGCGCGCCTGGGCCAGCAGTTCGGGCAGGCTGAAGAGCTGCGCCAGAATGAACAGGGCCGATCCGATGGGGATGACCGACTGGGTGAGCTGCGTAGGTACCCAGGGCAAGCTCACCATGGTGTCGCCTTGCAGAATCTGCAGCACCTGAAAACCGTACCAGCCCAGCACCGCGAAAAAGCCAATCACCACCGCTTCGCCGAACAGCACGGTAGGGACACGCAGCACGGGCGGCATGGCATTGACCAGTCCGGGAAAGCCGATGTGCGCGCGCTTGAGCGCCGCCAGCGCAGCGCCGTAGTAGGTGAGCCAGGCCAGCGCAATGGAGGCCACCTCGTCGTACCAGACCATGGCAATGCCCAGCTTGCGGTAGGTCACGCCCATGAGGACGATGACCGCCAGCGAGGCCAGCAGGAAGATGACGAACGCCGTGAGCGTGCGTTCAAAGAAGGTTCTCAGGGTGCGGAACACGGGTGCCGTCCTTCGGTAGAGGGGAAAGGGAGCGCAGACAACCTCCCCGGGCCGGCGTTCTTTGGCCAGCTCCAGGGCTTGGAAGGGGAAGATCGTTAGGCGGGAGTGCTTAGAAGGCTGCGCCCAGGGCCACGGCCTTGTTCACCAGGTCGGCACCGCCGGGCACTTCCTTGCCGAACTCTTCGTACACGGCTTTGCTGGCGGCAATGAAGGCGTTCTTGTCGGCTTCGTTCACCTGCGTGCCAGCGGCCTTGATCTTGTCGAGCAGCTCGTTGTCCAGCTCGGCGGCGGTCTTGTACACGAAGGGCTGCACGTCCTGTGCGGTCTTTTCCAGAATCTCGCGCACATCGGCCGGCAGCGAGTTGAACTTGCGCGCACCCGCCGTCAGGAAGGCCGGTGTGTACACGTGGCCCGTCATGGAGATGAACTTCTGCACTTCCTGGAACTTGGAGGAGTAGATCTGCGTGAGCGGGTTCTCCTGCCCGTCCATCACGCCGGTCTGCAGGGCCACGAACACCTCGGACAGTGCCATGGGAGACGGGTTCGCACCGTAGGCCTGGAACATCTTCACGCGCCACACACCCGGTGGCACGCGCAGCCGCATACCCTTCAGGTCTTCCGGCTTCACGATGGGTTTGGTGTTGCTGGTGATGTGGCGGAAACCGTTCTCCCAGACACCCAGGATCTTGAAGCCTTTTTCCTCGGCCATGGGCAGCATGGTGGGGCGCAGGATTTCGGTCTCGATCTTCTTCATGTGCTCCCGGTTCTTCACCAGGTAGGGCATCTCGAACATGCCGAAGGCTGGCACGTTGGAGGACATGATGGTGGAGGGAATGGACAGCTCCAGCGTGCCCAGACGCAGCTTCTGCATCATCTCCGAGTCACCGCCGAGCTGGCTGGAGCCAAACACCACCACCTTGGCCTTGTTGCCCAGGCGCTCGTTGGCCAGACGCGCGAACTCGTTGGCCGAGCGTTCGAACAGCGAGCCCGGGCCGCCTACGTGGCCCAGCTTGATTTCCATCTGTGCGTGGGCGGTAGTGCCCAGCAGCAGCGCGGTGGCACCGAGCAGCGTGGCGGCAGCCGCCTTGCGCAGGGAGCCGGTCAGGGCCTTCAACTTCAGGGTGGGTGCTTGCATGTCTTGTCTCCTCGTTGTTCACGTCCGCTTGAATGAAACCCCCGCTCACGGACGACACGGGGTACCGGGGTAACTCGGTGGCTGGGTTCTTGTGGACTCAGCCCTTGGCCAGGCCACCAGGGTGGCGGGTGAAGTAATCCATGATGGCCGTCACGCCCGAGCCCGCCAGCGGCACACCGGCCGCCTTCAAGCCCATCTCGCAACCAGCTACGGTAGCCACCAGGGTCAGGTCGTTGCTATCTCCCAGGTGACCAATGCGGAACATGCGGCCCTTCACCTTGCCCAGGCCAGTGCCCAAGGAGCAATCGAAGCGTTCGTAAATCACCTTGCGCACGGCATCGGCGTCCACGCCTTCGGGGGTCATGACGCCAGTCAGGATGGGGGAGTACACGGCCGGGTCGGCGCACTGGATGGGCAGGCCCCAGGCGTTCACGGCGGCACGCACCCCAGCCGCCCAGCGCTGGTGGCGGGCGAATATGGCGGGCAGGCCTTCCGCAAAGATCATGTCGCAGGCCTCGCTCAGGCCGTACAGCAGGTTGGTGTTGGGGGTGGAGGGCCAGTAGCCGTTCTTGTTCATCTCCAGCATCTCGCCCCAGCCCCAGTAGGCACGCGGCGTCTTGCAGGTCTTGCTCACCTCGATGGCACGCGCCGACAGGGCATTGAAGCCCAGGCCGGGCGGCAGCATCAGGCCTTTCTGCGAACCGCTGATGGACACATCGATGCCCCAGGCGTCGTGTTCAAAGTCGGCGCCGGCCAGGCCGGAAATGGTGTCCACCAGCAGCAGCGCCGGGTGCTTGGCGGCATCGATGGCACGGCGCACCGCAGCAATGTCGCTGGTCACGCCGGTGGAGGTTTCGTTGTGCACCACGCACACCGCCTTGATGCTGTGGGCGCTGTCTTCCTTCAGCCGCTTCTCGATCATGTCGGCCTGCACGCCGTGGCGCCAGCCGTCGGGCATGGGCAGGGACAGCACCTCGGTGCGGTAGCCCATGGCCGTGGCCAGCTTGTTCCACAGGAAGGCAAAGTGGCCGGTCTCGTACATCAGCACGTGGTCGCCGGGGTTGAGCACGTTGGCCAGCGCCGCTTCCCACGCACCCGTGCCGGAGGACGGGTAGATCATGACCGGCTGCTCGGTCTTGAAAATCTTTTTCATGTCGGCCAGCACCTTCAGGCCCAGCACGCCGAACTCGGGGCCGCGGTGGTCGATGGTGGGCAGGCTGATGGCACGCAGGATGCGGTCGGGCACCGGAGAGGGGCCGGGAATCTGCAGGAAATGGTGGCCAGTGGGGTGTGCGTTGAGGCGTAGCATGGGGAGAGATTGTTCTGATTGAAGGGCCATTTTTTGTATGCAAAATACAATTGTCAAGGGTTAACAGCCATAAAATGGGGTTTACCCGGTGTATTTTTGAATACAAAATTCGGTCCATGACGGTCAACCCCTTGCCCATCCCGCGTCCGGTGCTGCACGAGCAGGTGGCCGGGCGCCTGCGCCAGATGCTGGTGGAGGGCGTGATTGCGCCCGGTGCGAAGCTCAACGAGCGCGCTCTGTGCGAGGAGCTCAGCATCTCGCGCACGCCCCTGCGCGAGGCCATCAAGATGCTGGCCGCCGAGGGGCTGGTGGAGCTGCTGCCCAACCGCGGCTCTGTGGCCCTGCAACTGAGCGAGGCCGATGTGCGCCACACCTTCGAGGTGATGGCCGGGCTGGAGTCGCTCTCGGGCGAACTGGCGGCACAGCGCATCACCGAAGCGCAGCTGGCCGAGATCAGGGCCCTGCACTACGAGATGCTGGCCGCCTACACCCGCCGCGACCTGTCCACCTACTACCGCCTCAACGCGGCCATACACCGCTGCATCAATCTGGCGGCGCACAACCCCGTGCTCACGGCCACCTACAACCAGGTCAACGCCCGCCTGCAGGCGCTGCGCTTCCGTTCCAACCAGGACGGCGAGAAGTGGAAGCACGCGGTGGAAGAACACGAGGCCATGGTGAAAGCCCTGGAGGCGCGCGATGCGGCTGCATTGCGCCAGGTGCTCATGAGCCATCTGGACAACAAGCGCGAAGTGGTCATGGAACAACTGCGCGCCACCCCCCGAACCGGAGATACCTCCCGATGAACGCGCCCCTGCCTATGAATGTGGTCCGCCGTGCCACCGATGGCGACGCTGCAGCCCCCGTGCCCGGCGGGCACCTGTACGACCACGTGGCCCGCTTCAGCAACGAGGTCGCTGGCCGCCTCGCCGAGCGGCTGTCCAGCCAGACCCAGGGCGAGGTCCTGTTCTCCCCGGCCGACCGGGGCCGCTACGCCACCGACGCCTCCATCTACCAGCAGATGCCGGTGGGTGTGTTCGTGCCCCGCACCGAAGCCGATGTGCAGGCGGCCATCGACATCTGCCGCGACCTGCAGGTGCCTATCGTCCCGCGCGGCGGTGGCACCAGCCAGTGCGGCCAGACCGTGGGCTCCGGGCTGGTGATAGACCACACCAAATACATGCGCCGTGTGCTGGAGGTGGACCCCGATGGCCGCACCGCCACGGTGGAGCCGGGTCTGGTGCTGGACCATCTGAACGCCTCCCTGAAACAGCACGGCCTGTGGTACCCGGTGGATGTGTCCACCAGCGCGCAGGCCACGCTGGGCGGCATGGCGGGCAACAACTCCTGCGGCAGCCGCTCCATTGCTTACGGCAACATGGTGCACAACGTGCTGGGTGCAGAAGCCTGGTTGTCCGACGGCACGCGCCACCACTTTGGCGACTACAGCCAGGCCACCGGCACGGTGCGCGCGATCGGGGATTTCGTGCGCGACCTGGCGATGGAACACGCCGACGAGATCGACGCACGCTGGCCCAAGGTGCTGCGCCGCGTGGCCGGCTACAACCTCGACATCTTCAGGAACCAGAACGAGCGGCCCTACACGCACGACGGTTCGGTGAACCTGGCCCATTTGCTGGTGGGCAGCGAAGGCACGCTGGCGCTCACCCGCTCCCTGACGCTGCGCCTGAGCGAAGTGCCGCGCGCCAAGGTGCTGGGCGTGGTGAACTTCCCCACCTTCTACCAAGCCATGGACAGCGCCCAGCACATCGTGAAGCTGGGCGAGAACATGGCCGAAGGCGCGCTGTCGGCGGTGGAGCTGGTGGACCGCACCATGATCGAGCTGTCGCTCAAGAACCCGGCGTTCGCGCCCACCATCCGCACTGCGCTGTCGCCGCACATCAATGGTGGCAAGCCCGAAGCGGTGCTGCTGGTGGAATTCTCTGGCCCTAGCAAGGCGGGCATTGCGCACAAGATTGCGGAGCTGGTGGAACTCATGGGCGATCTGGGCCTGCCCGGCAGTGTGGTGGAAATGCTGGACGACGCGCCGCAGAAGAACCTGTGGGAAGTGCGCAAGGCCGGCCTCAACATCATGATGAGCTTGCGTGGCGACGGCAAGCCGGTGAGCTTTATTGAAGACTGCGCCGTGCCCCTGGTACACCTGGCCGAATACACCGAAGGCCTGACCGAAGTGTTCAGGAAATACGGCAGCCGCGGCACCTGGTACGCGCACGCCTCGGTGGGCACGCTGCACGTGCGGCCCATTCTGGACATGCGCCAGGCAGGCCCCCATGGCGAGAGCCTCGGCGCCACCAAGATGCGCGCCATTGCCGAAGAAGCCAGCGAACTGGTGCGCAAGTTCAAGGGCGCGTTCAGCGGCGAACACGGAGACGGGCTGTGCCGCGGCGAGTGGATCGAGTGGCAGTTCGGGCCGCGCATCAACGTGGCGCTGGCGCAGATCAAGCAGAAGATGGACCCGCTGCAGCTGTTCTGCCCCAACCGCATCGTGAACCCGCCGCGCATGGACGACACCCGCCTCATGCGCTTCCCGCCCAGCTACCGCGTGGTGCCCATACAGCCCGTGCTCGACTGGAGCGCCTGGGACGTGCAGAACGACCCGGTGACCGAAACCACCACCGCCCCCGGCACCGGCCAAGACCCCGCTGGCGGCTTCGCCAAGGCGGTGGAGATGTGCAACAACAACGGCCACTGCCGCAAGTTCGATGCCGGCACCATGTGCCCCAGCTACCGCGTCACCCGCGACGAGCAGCACCTCACGCGAGGCCGCGCCAACACGCTCCGGTTGGCGCTGAGTGGCCAGATTGAAGGCCTCTCCGGCGCCGACGCGCTGAGCAGCGAGGTGGTGCACGAGGCCATGGACCTGTGCGTGGGTTGCAAAGGCTGCAAGCGCGATTGCCCCACCGGCGTGGACATGGCCAAGATGAAGGTGGAGTTCCTGCACCACTACAAAGCCCGCCACGGCCTCACGCTGAAGGACAGGCTGGTGGCGCAGTTGCCCGACTACGCACCCTGGGCCGCGCGGCTGGCCCCGCTCATGAACCTGCGCGACAAGCTGCCCTGGCTGGCCGGCCTGAGCGAGCGGGTGCTGGGTATTTCAGCGCGACGCACGCTGCCGCAGTGGCAGGCGCAGCACTTCTTCAACACGCCGGTGCAGTCGGCCACGGCCCATGAAGTGCTGGCCGCCGAGCGCGGTGTGGTGCTGTTCGTGGATACCTTCAACGGCTACTTCGAATCGGACAACGCGCACGCGGCACTGCGCGTGCTGCAGGCCGCCGGTTACACCGTGCACGTGGCCAGCAAGCAGCAGCCCGATGGCAAGCATCTGTGCTGCGGCCGCACTTACCTGGCTTCGGGCCAGCTGGAGCAGGCGCGCCAGAAGGCCAGCGAATCGGTGCAGGCGCTGCTGCCCTTCGCGCAAAAAGGCATCGCCATCGTGGGGCTGGAGCCTTCGTGTCTGCTCACCTTCCGCGACGAAGCGCTGGTCATGGGCCTGGGCGATGCGCCCCGCACCGTGGCCGACCACGCCCTGCTGTTCGAGGAGTTCCTGGTGCGCGAGGACAAAGCCGGCAAACTGCAGGCGCTGAAGGACCAACTGGCCCCGGTGGAGCGCCCCTTGCTGCTGCACGGCCACTGCCACCAGAAGGCCTTCGATGCGGTCTCTCCCATCCTGCAGGTGCTGCGCTGGATACCGGGTGCCGAGCCGCGCCTGATAGAGAGCAGCTGCTGCGGCATGGCGGGCAGCTTTGGCTACGAGGCCAGCCACTACGAGGTGTCGCAGCAAATGGCGGAGCTGTCTTTGCTGCCCGCCGTGCGCGCCGAGCCCACTGCCATTGTGGTGGCCGACGGCACCAGCTGCCGCCACCAGATCCACGACGGTGCACGGCGCGATGCCGTGCACGTGAGCCACCTGCTGGCCAGCCTGCTGCGCTGACCCCGGGGTCAGCACTGCCTGTTCAGGGCTGCAAGGTCAGAGCTGTACGGTGGCTTCGGCGATCCCGTCGAAGGCCACGCGCACCAAGTCCCCGGCCTGCGCCATGAGGATGCCGACCCAGGTCCCTGTGGTGACCACGGTGCCTGCCGGCACGGTACCGAATTCGGCGGTGGCATGGCGCAGCCACAGCGGAAGCAGCCACGCCGGGTCGCTCATGGAGTGGGTGCCGGTGTGCACCACTTCGGGCCGCGCGCCTATCTGCACGCGGCAGGTCTGGGCGGTCCAGTCCACGCGGCGGTAGGGCTGCCACGCAGACAGAATCAGGGCGCTGTGGGCCTGCAGGTCGGCCAGTTTCACCAGCGGCGGCGCATCGAAGCTCTGCTGCAGGCGCGTGTCCACCAACTCGATGGATACCGCCATGGCATCGATCAGCACTTCGGCGCTTTCGGGCGTCAGTGTGGCAGCCAGCGCGGCATCGACCGGGCAGCCCAGGCGCAGGGCAATCTCGGCCTCCACGCCGTGGCGGTTGAAGTGCCAGTGGTGGGCCGCCGCACTGGCAGGGCTTTGCCAGATACCCGCATCAGGCAGCGGGGCGTGC
>JALOSG010000242.1 GCA_025458665.1 Serpentinimonas sp. | reverse complement strand
GACCAGCGGGCCGGTGCTGGAAAAACCCAAGGACCTGGCGGCGCTGCTGACCAACCTGGAGCCCAACGATGTGCTGTTCATCGACGAGATCCACCGGCTGAGCCCTGTGGTGGAGGAAATCCTCTACCCCGCGCTGGAGGATTACCAGATCGACATCATGATTGGCGAGGGACCGGCGGCACGCAGCATCAAGCTCGATCTGCAGCCCTTCACGCTGGTGGGTGCCACCACGCGCGCGGGCATGCTCACCAACCCCCTGCGCGACCGCTTTGGCATTGTGGCGCGGCTGGAGTTCTATACCGCGCAGGAGCTGGCCCAGATTGTGGCGCGCAGCGCGCGGCTGCTGAATGCGCCTATGGACGAGGAGGGCGGCTTCGAGGTGGCGCGCCGCTCCCGCGGTACACCGCGCATTGCCAACCGCCTGCTGCGCCGTGTGCGCGATTACGCCGAGGTGAAGGGCAACGGCACCATCACCCTGGAGATGGCCAACCGCGCGCTGGCCATGCTCGACGTGGACCCGCAGGGCTTCGACCTGATGGACCGAAAGCTGCTGGAAGCCGTGATCCACAAGTTCGATGGCGGCCCGGTAGGGCTGGACAACATTGCGGCCAGCATTGGCGAGGAGCGCGACACCATTGAGGATGTGATCGAACCCTTCCTGATCCAGCAGGGCTTTCTGCAGCGCACGCCGCGCGGGCGGATTGCCACGCTGGCCGCCTACCGGCACCTGGGTGTGGCGCCACCGGCGCCCGATGGCGCGCTGTTCACGGAATAGCGTTCAACGCCGGGGCCTTCAGGCTGCCGTGCTTTCGTCCAGCCCGGCTTGCTCCAGGTGCTGCGTGTCGGCCCAGCCCACCAGCGTGAGGCTCTCGGGCGTCCAGAGCAGGCGGTTGATGGCGGCGTTGCTGATGAGCCAGGAGCGCGGCGCCTGCAGGTCCAGCTGGGTGGCGGCGCGGTAAAGGATGTCGAGCACGCCGCCGTGGGCCACCACCACGATCTGCTCGCCCGGGTGCTGGCTGGCCAGTGTGTGGAAGGTACCCATGACGCGCTCTTGCAACTGCAGCAGGCTCTCTCCGCCCGTGGGTGCGTAATCGGGCACACGGCGGCGCCATTGCAGCGCATGGGCCGGCTCGCCTTCTTCCAGTTCCGCCCAGGTGCGGCCCTCGAATTCCCCGAAGCAGCGTTCGCGCAGTCCGGCGTGCGTGCTGACCGGCAGGCCCAAGGCGCGCGCAATGGCCTGTGCAGTTTGCAGCGCACGGCTCAGGTCGCTGGAGTAGATAGCGCTGACCGGTTCGTCGCGCAGCGCTGCGCCGGCCCGCTCGGCCTGCCAGTGGCCGGTCTCGTTCAGCGGAATATCGATCTGACCCTGTATGCGGGTGTCTTTGTTCCAGGCGGTTTCGCCATGCCGTATGGCCAGTATGCGGGTAGCTTCCAAATGCAACTCCAGCGGGTGCAGCGCCGTGCGAAGACATGCCGGAAATGGCATGGGCGCGCCGCAGCTTTCTGCCTAGAATGGTAACGAAACCCCACCACGAGGAGACGCCATGAGCCTGGAGCAGCGCGAGATAGACGAGCGGACCAACCTGACTGGCTCCAACAAGTTCGAGATGTTGCTGTTCCGCCTCGGCACCGCGCCAGGCAGCCAGCACGCCGAGCTGTACGGTATCAACGTGTTCAAGATCCGCGAGATTGTGGCCATGCCGCCGGTCACGGCCATGGCCGGTGCGCCCAAGCATGTGCTGGGCGTGGTGAACCTGCGGGGTCAGGTGATTCCGGTCATCGACCTGCCGGCGGTGGTGGGCTGTGAGCCCAAGGGGCTCAACATCATGCTGGTGACCGAGTACTCGCGCACCACACAGGCGTTTGCCGCCGAAGGGGTGGAGGACATAGTTCGGCTGGACTGGAGCCAGGTGCTGCCGGCCGAAGCAGGCGTGGCGCGCGGCACCGTCACCAGCATCGCCCGGCTCGATGGCGACGCCGCCAACGGCCGGCTGGCCCAGGTGCTGGATGTGGAGTCGATCCTGCGCAACGTCATGCCCTCCCAGGACAAGCAGTCCATCAAGGAGCAGATCGATGAGCAGTTGCAGGGCCGCTCTGTGAAGCTGGCGCCGGGCACGGTGATTTTGGCGGCCGACGATTCGCTGGTGGCGCGCCGCATGATCGAGCAGGGCCTGCAGGCCATGGGCTTGCCCTACATCATGACCCAGAGCGGCAAGGAGGCCTGGGAGAAACTGGCCGCGCTACAGGCCGAATGCGACGCGCAGGGTGCTGGCATAGAAACCCGCGTGGCACTGGTGCTGACGGACCTGGAAATGCCCGACATGGACGGCTTCACGCTCACCCGCAAGATCAAGCAGGACCAGAAGCTGCGCGGTATTCCGGTGGTGATCCATTCTTCCCTGTCGGGGGCCACCAACGAGCAGCACGTGCGCAGCGCCGGCGCCGATGCCTACGTGGCCAAGTTCGCGCCCGATGAACTGTCGGTCACGCTGCGCAACGTCCTGGGTCAGGGCTAGCGCGGTACCTCAATGACCACGCGCCGGTCGCCGGCCGGTGGGTCCGGGAAGCCGTCGAGCGCGGCTTCCAGCAGCGCGGCCCACTGGCTGTTGGTGTGGCGCCAGGGCCCATCGTGCGTGGCGGTGGATTCATACACCACCTGGCCGCTGCGCGCATCCCGCAGCACCACCGAGACCTCGCGCTGGTAGTAGGGCGGATCTGGCATGCGGAACAGGGGCGTGGGGATGAGGCGCCCCTGGCTGTCCACCACGAAATCGGGGCCAAAAGCACTGCCGAAAGCGCCGCCGTAACCGGGCCAGATGCCCCACGGGTAAGGATGCGCCAGCGTGGCACCAAAACCAGTGCCATACCCCAGGCCGATACTGAAACGCGCGTCCCAGCGCGAGCGCGGCATCTGCACGCCGCGGGCCGATACCTGCACCCGCCAGCGTGCCTGCGTGACATCGGGCGTGAGTTGCAGACCTGCCTGGGTGAGGGCCGCCACGGCCAGCTGTTCCAGCGTGTCCTGGGAGGCGGTGGCGCCCGGCTGACTCTGGGAGGGCAGCCGTTCGAAGGCGTAAGTGTCGCCCTGTGCGGGGCGGGCGCCTGCTGGCCAGGTGGGGAAGCTGCGCACATCGTTTTCCAGCCGCAGTGTGCTGGCGCAGCCGGCCAGACCCAGCACGGCGGCCAGCAGCAAGGCGGTAGCCAGGCGCATGCCGGCCGTCCGGCGGGCCGGGGTGGCAAAGGTGGACGCCCGTTCGTTCATGCCGGTTCGATCGCTTGCCGCGGCAAAGGTTGCACGCCAGTTGCATTGGCTTGCGCATCATCGGGGAGCGATTGCAAGGGCTGCAGAAGGCGCTGGGGCTTCGGTTGGGCTGGTGCCTCCTCGAATGCGGCATCGAAGGCCGTATCGCCCAGCGGGTCCGGCTGGCCGGTGGCCTGGAGCGTCTCGAAGGGGTGGAGCTGGCGGTCCATGAGGTGGCTGGGCACCACGCTCTGCAGGGCGCTGAACATGTTCTCCACGCGGCCGGGAAAGCGCTTCTCCCAGTCCTTGAGCATGGCGCCCACCTGCTGGCGCTGCAGGTTGTCCTGGCTGCCGCACAGGGTGCAGGGAATGATGGGGAATTCGCGCACCTGCGCCCAGCGCTCCAGATCGGACTCGGCCACATAGGCCAGCGGGCGGATGACCACGTGTTCGCCGTTGTCGCTCACCAGCTTGGGCGGCATGCCCTTGAGCTTGGCGCCGAAGAACATGTTGAGCAGCAGCGTCTGCAGGATGTCGTCGCGGTGGTGGCCCAGCGCGATCTTGGTGGCCCCCAGCTCGCGCGCCACCCGGTACAGAATGCCCCGGCGCAGGCGGCTGCACAG
>JALOSG010000241.1 GCA_025458665.1 Serpentinimonas sp. | reverse complement strand
ACTTCCTGCAGCTTTTGCTCGGGGCTGGCCTGTGCCCTCACATGGTCAATGCCCAGTTGCTGCGCCACACGCCGTGCCGCAGCATCGCGGTCGCCAGACAGCAGGCGGGTATGCAGACCAAAAGCGCGGAGTTGTGCCACGGCATCGGCAGCACCATCCCGCAGGCCCTCCTCCAGCACGAAGGTGGCCAGCCAGCCGTCTTCGCTGGCCAGAAAGGCACAGGGCTGGTCGGGAACGCTGCGGCCCTGGCCCAGCAGTTCCGCTTCATCGAGCCCACAGAAGCGGGCCGAACCCAGCTTGAGCCAGCGCCCCGCCAGCCGGGCGTTTACGCCCTGCCCGGCCACTTCCTCCAGTTGCCATTCAGGCACGGTGCCGGTACTGCCTGCCGCAGCAGCCCGGGCGCTGATGGCGCGAGACACCGGGTGCAAGGAAGCATCGCTCAGGGGCCGGGCCAGCGCCAGTGCATCGGATGCGCTCAGCCCTGGGCGCGTGAGCACCTGCTCCAGTTGCACACGGTCGCGCGTCAGGGTGCCTGTTTTGTCGAATACCACGGTGTCTATGCCCGCCAGCACCTCGAAGGCCTGCAGGCGGCGCGCCAGCACGCCGCGCCCGGCCAGCGAACCGGCGGCAGCCAGCATGGCGGTGGGCGTGGCCAGCGCCAGCGCGCACGGGCAAGTCACGATGAGCACCGCCACCGCTACCGACAACGCGCGCTGCGGATCGATCTGCCACCAGTACCAGGCTGCACCCGCAGCCGCCAGCAGCACCAGCACCAGGAAAGGGCCGGCCACGCGGTCGGCGAGGCGGGCCAGGCGCGGCTTTTCGGTGGAGGCCTGTTCCATGAGCGCCACGATCTGGGCGAAGCGGGTATCCCGCCCCAGGCGTTGCAGCTGGATGGTGACTGGGCCTGCCAAGTTGAAGCTACCGGCCACGACGGTCTCGCCGCGTACGCGGGTCACGGGGTGCGACTCCCCGGTGAGCAGCGCTTCGTCCACCGTGGCGCCGGCGCTCTGCACCCAGCCATCGCCCGGAAAGGCTTGCCCGGCCTGCACGCGCACGCGGTCGCCCACCGCCAGGCGCTTGATGGACACGGTCTCGGTGCTGCCGTCTTCGCGCAGCCGTTCGCAGGCTTCGGGCAGGCGGTTCATCAGCGCATCGAGCGCACCAGCCGTACGGTCACGCGCCTTGAATTCGAGGTAACGCCCGCCCAGCAGGAAGAACACGAACATGGTGAGCGAGTCGAACCACACCTCGCTGCCAAAGGGTCCGGCGGGGTCGAAGGTGGCGGCGCTGCTGGCCACAAAGGTCACCAGAATGCCAATGGATACCGGCGTGTCCATGCCCACGCGGCCATGCTTCAGGTCGCGCCAGGCACTCTGGAAGAAAGGGCCGCTGGCAAACACCACCACAGGAATGCTCAGCACCCAGCTGGCCCAGCGCAGCAGTTGCTCGATGTCGGTGGGAATGTCGCCCGGCTGCGTGACATACGACGGCCACGCATACATCATGACCTGCATCATGCAAAAGCCCGCCACGAACAGGCGCCACAGGGCCTTGCGGGTTTCGGCCAGGCGCTCGGTCATGCCCAGGGCTTGTTGTGCGGGCAGCAAGCGGTAACCGTAGGTGCCTACCCGGCGGGCCAGGGCAGACAGGGGCGTGAGTGCCGGGTCCCAGCGCAGCGTGAGACGGCGTGTGGCGGCGTGCACTTCGGCATGCAGCACGCCGGGCTGCTGCGCCAGCGCGGCTTCCACCGTGTCGGCGCACGCCGCGCAGTACATACCCTGCACCACCAGCACGGATTCCAATACCCCGGTGGTGTTCTGCGCGTGGCCAGGGGTGCTGGGCAGTGTGGGCGCAGAGTGGGTGAACTCGCCCTGCTCCACCGGGTCGTCGAGCACAGCAAAATCGTCCTCGACCTGCAGCGGGCCGCGGTGCTCCCAGGGCAGGACAGACGAAGCTTGAGACATGGGGGTGAGACTATCGCAGCGCCCTTGCTGGCTGTTTGACTTAAGTCAATGGACGCCGCAGCGTTGCTGCTAGGCTCAGGGACATCTTCCACAACAACACAAGGAGAAACCTCATGTACAAGCGGATTCTGGTCGCCACCGACGGCTCCAAACTGTCCAACAAGGCGGTGGAACAAGCCCTGAAACTGGCCGAAGTCACCGGAGCCGAATTGGTGGCCCTGAAGGTGGTGCCGCGCTACCCGCAAACCTACTTCGAAGGCGGCGTGGCTCTGGCCAACGCCGAGGTGGAAAAGATCGAGAAGCAGTGGCAGGAAGAGGCCAAGGTGATCGTGGCGGCAGTGCAGTCGGCAGGGCAGAAGCGCTCGGTGAAGGTGAAGCCCGTTACGGTGAAATCCGACCTGATTGCCGAGGCCATCATTGCCGGGGCCAAGCGCAACAAGTGCGACCTGATTGTCATGGCCTCGCACGGGCGCCGTGGCTTGAAGCGCCTGCTGCTGGGCAGCGAGACGCAGCAGGTGCTCACGCATTCGCACACCCCCGTGCTGGTCTTGCGCTGAGGCAGCGCCCGCAGGCAGCCCGGCCGGTGTAGAGTGCCGGGGTGCCTGAGCAGACAGAATCCCCCCAGAGCGGCCCTTCCCGGCCGCTTGCCGCTTCTGCCGATCGCGGCAAGTTCGTCACGGGCTCCACGCTGCGCCACGTAGTCTCCATGACGGCGACCGGCTCCATAGGACTGGGGTCGCTGTTCCTGGTGGACGTGCTCAACCTGTTCTACATCTCCCTGCTGGGGCAGCAGGAACTGGCGGCGGCAGTGGGTTACGCCGGTACGCTGCTGTTTTTCATCACCTCGCTCTCTATCGGACTGTCGATAGCGGCCACCGCTCTGGTATCGCGCGCACTGGGTGCTGGGGAGCGACACAAGGCACAGCAACTGTCGGGAGCCTCCTTGCTCATCATGGGCGGCGGGCTGCTGCTGGCCGCCTTGCTGGTGTTTCCGTGGCTGCCAGAGTTGCTGGGGCTGCTGGGCGCTACGGGTGCCACGGCCGATCTGGCCTTGCGCTTCTGCCGCATCGTTCTTCCCTCCGCGCCATTGCTGGGGCTTGTCATGTGCCTGGGTGCGCTGCTGCGTGCGCTGGGCGACGGCCGCCGTGCCATGTTCGTGACGCTGGGCGGCGGCCTGCTGACCGCCGTGCTCGACCCCCTGCTGATCTTCGGTCTGGGCTGGGGCCTGGACGGGGCGGCCGTATCCACCGTGCTGGCACGCGCGGGCATGGTGGTGCTGGGCTTCTACTTGCTGCTCACGCGGCACGGTCTGCTGGCCTGGCCCACGCGGAGCACCCTCTCCCATGCACTGCCCGCCTACGCGGCCATTGCTTTGCCAGCCGTACTCACGCAGGTGGCCACACCGGTCGGCAATGCCTTCGTGACCGCAGCCATAGCGCCCTTCGGTGACTCTGGGTGG
>JALOSG010000059.1 GCA_025458665.1 Serpentinimonas sp. | reverse complement strand
CGCCCAGGCCTACGGCCACGCCGCGCACCACGGAGGACCCCACGTAGGCGGCAAACCATGCCTTGTAGGACAGCGGCGTGAGCAGGACGAACACCAGGCTGCCCATGATCTTGCTCTGAATCAGGCTGGAAGAACTGTTGGCGAAGGCGTTCTGCAGCACCGCCATCATGATCAGGCCGGGAAGCAGGAAGGCGGTGTAGCTCACACCCTCGTACACCTGCACCCGCTCTTCCAGCACATGGCCAAACACCAGCAGATAAAGGATGGAGGTGATGACGGGCGCCGCCACCGTCTGAAAGCCCACCTTCCAGAAGCGCAGCACCTCCTTGTAGAGCAGCGTCTGCCAGCCGGTCATGGCGCCACCTCGCTGGAAGCGGCCGTCTTTTCCGCCGTGGTGTCGTCCACCGCAGGCGGGGCCTGGGGAGACGGTGCTGGTTTGTGGCTGTTGGCCATCACATCGAGGAACACGTCTTCGAGGTCGGCCTTGCTCACCTCGATATCCTCGGGCGCAATACCCGCCTCGCGCAGCCGCGCCAGCAGGCGCTCCACCTCCGCCGCGGTAGGCGCAGGCAGCTGCACAAAACGCCCGGTGGTGCGCGCGATCTCGGCCAGATCGGGCGGCAAAGTCTCGTCGGTCTTGAAGCGCAGCACATTGGCAGCCGCACGGCGCAGCAGCTCGGAGGTGCGCTCCAGCGCCACCACCTCGCCCTGTTTGAGCATGGCAATGCGGCCGCACAGCGCTTCGGCCTCTTCCAGGTAATGCGTGGTGAGCAGCACCGTGCTGCCCTGCTTGTTGAGCTTGGAGACAAAGCGCCACAGCGTCTGGCGCAGCTCCACGTCCACACCGGCGGTGGGCTCGTCGAGCACGATGACGGGGGGTTGGTGCACCAGCGCTTGCGCCACCAGCACGCGCCGCTTCATGCCGCCCGAAAGCTGGCGCATGTTGGCGCCCGCCTTGTCGGCCAGGCCCAGGCCTTCCAGAAGTTCGTCGATCCACGCGCCGTTGTTCTTGATACCGAAGTACCCGGACTGGATGCGCAGCGTCTCCCGGACGCTGAAGAACGGGTCGAACACCAGTTCCTGCGGCACCACCCCCAGGCGGCGGCGGGCGGCCTGGTAGTCGCGCTGCACGTCGCTGCCCAGGACCTCCACGCTGCCCGAACTGGCCCGCGTGAGGCCCGCCAGAATGCTGATGAGGGTGGTCTTGCCCGCGCCGTTGGGCCCCAGAAGGCCGAAGAACTCGCCCTGCTCTACCTGAAAAGACACGCCCTTGAGGGCCTGTAATTCACCGCGGGGGGTTGCGAAGCTTTTGAATACGTGGTGGAAGGAGACAGCGGACATGAGCCCGGTATTTTACGCGGGCAGCCAGTCGCCCACGCCGTACAACACCGACAGGCCGCGCAGGCGTTCGGGCAGGTTCAGGAAACGCAGCGAGAGCTGGCGCTCCTCCGCCACGCGGCGCAGGCCCACCAGCACCGCAATGGCCGATGAATCGAAGTCTTCCAGCTGCTTGCCGTCTATGACCACACGCTTGCCAGGTCCACCTGCCAAGTGCAAACCCTGGACGCACTGGGCAAGGAATGCCTCGGCGTTGCCGTGGCCCAGCCGGCGGGGTAGCGGCGGCAACTCCATGTCGGGGCTGGCCGTTTCGGGCAGATTGTCCATGCAGTCCCCTTAGCTGCGGGCTGGTGCGCCAGGAGCGGCCGGCGCAGCATTGCTGCTGTTGCGCTGGGCCAGCGCGGCAATCAGGCCATCAATGCCTTTGGCGTTGATTTCCTGTGCAAACTGGGTGCGGTAGGTTTCCACCAGCCATACACCCAGCACGTTCAGATCGTAAATCTTCCAGCCGCTGTCGGTCTTCTCCATGCGGTAGTCGATCTGGATCGGGTCGCCGCGGCCGCGCAGTTCGGAGCGGACCACCACCTCGGCATCGGTAGGCCGCGCACGCAAGGGGCGCAGGGTCAGGGTCTCGTTGGTCACCTGGCCCAGCGCGCCCGAGTAAGTACGTACCAGCAACAGCTTGAATTCTTCCTGCAACCGCTGGCGCTGCGCGGGCGTGGCCTCTCGCCAGAAGCGCCCCACTGCAGAAGCGGTCATCCGCGTGAAGTTCACGTGCGGCATGATCTCCCTGTCCACCAGCGCCACCACGCGGGCGGTTTCGCCGCGCTGTATGGCTGGGTCGGCCTTGATCGCATCGATCACCACCGCCGCGATGCGCTGAATCAGCGCATCGGGCGCCTCAGGTGCAGCGGCCAGAGCGCGGGATGCACCCAGCGCGAGCACCGACACACCGCCAGCCAGCAGGCTGGCCAGGGCCCACCGGCGGGACAGGGAACGAGAGGACAGGGATGCAGAAACTGGGCGGATAGGATTCATGTATTCGTCCTTCAGGGGTGAAGCCCTTCGCGGGAAATCAATTAGGTGCACCCTATGCGACGCACCTCCGGGGTAGGCCCTGATCTGACCACAAAACCGGGCCCGGTCCGGGGCTGGCTTACAACTGGTAGCTACTGTTGCGCCGCCCGCGGCAGACCCGGGCTCAGTCCTTGTCGAAACGTTCCTCGGGCGCTTCGCGGCCGCTCAGGTACTGGCGCCGCTGCAGGTAGGCGTCGCGGGTGAAGCTGTATTTGTCCAGCGAAGCTTCTTCCAGCAGGCTACCGGCACGCAGCAGGTTGGCCCGCGTGTCGACAATGCGCAAGGTATAGAGGCTGTTTCGGCTGGGAATGTGGTCCACATTCTGGCTCAGGATGTCGCCACGGTTGTCGGCCACCAGCCCCGTAGCGTCGCGCAGGGAAGAGGAACCCAGCAAGGGCAGCACGAGGTAAGGGCCGGAGGGCACACCCCAACGGCCCAGCGTGGTCCCGAAGTCCAGCGTGGTGCGGGGAATCCCGGCCTCGGACGCGATATCCAGGAGACCACCAAACCCCAGGAAGGTGTTCACGCTGAAGCGCATCATGTTCTCACCGGCTTCCGCAGGCCGGCCTTGCAGCAGCGCGTTCACTGCAGACCAAGCATCACGCAGGTTGCCAAAAAAGTTGCTGACGCCGGTGCGGACTGGGCTGGGCACTGCGTCCACGTAGGTTTCCGCCACCGGTTTGAGCACCGTGCGGTCTACGGCATCGTTGAACTGGTAAACGCTGCGGTTCAGCGGCTCCAGCGGATCTTTGGGGTTGGCGTTGGGTCCGGTGGCGCAGCCTGCAAGCACCAGCGCAGCGCCCAGAAAAGCGGCGGAAAAGGATCTGCGGACAGAGCCAGAAACCAGGCCCTGGGTGGATGCATTCTCGGCGGTTGTCATGTCAGACCCCTTGTTTGGCTAGACCGCGCCCCAATGGGCGAGTATCGGATTATTGTGGTTGCGCAGGCTGGGCAGCGCCTTCCGTACCAGCGGGTGCTGGCGCATCGGAGGCGCTGGCAGCCTGGTTGAACAAAAACTGTCCGATCAGATTCTCCAGCACGATGGCCGACTGCGTCGATGTGATCACGTCGCCAGCCACCAGGTTGGTGTCCTCGTAGCCTGGCTCTATGCCCACATACTGCTCCCCCAGCAAGCCGCTGGTGAGAATCTTCAAGGAGCTGTCCTTGGGAAAAGCATACTGCGCTTCCAGCGCCAGCGTCACGCGGGCCTGGAAAGACACATCGTCGAAGGCAATGCTTTCCACCCGGCCCACCACCACACCGGCGCTGCGCACCGCAGCCTTGGGCTTCAAGCCCCCGGAGTTGTCGAACAGCGCTTCGACCCGGTAGGTGGGCTGAAAGTTCAGGCTCAGCAGGTTGGCGGCCTGCAAGGCCAGGAACAGGATGGCGGCCGCGCCCAGCAGGACGAACAGGCCCACCCAGATATCGACTTTTGAGCGCTGCATGTGGCTCTCCTAAATTCTCAGATGGTGAACATCATGGCGGTCAGGATGAAATCCAGACCCAGCACGGTCAGTGAAGACATGACCACGGTGCGGGTGGTGGCGCGGGACACGCCTTCCGGCGTGGGGTGGGCCTCGAAGCCCTGCAACAGTGCAATGAAAGTAACGGCGAAGCCAAACACCACCGTCTTGATGATGCCGTTGCCCACGTCGGCCCACACATCCACGCCACCCTGGATCTGGCTCCAGAAAGAGCCACCGTCGACCCCGATCATCAGCACCCCGACGACCCAGCCGCCGATGATGCCCATGGCGCTGAACACGGCCGCCAGCAAAGGCATGACGATCACGCCCGCCCAGAAACGCGGCGCCAGAATACGGTCGATGGGGTCCACCGCCATCATTTCCATGACGCTGATCTGCTCACCGGCCTTCATGAGACCAATCTCGGCGGTCAGGGAAGTTCCGGCTCGCCCCGCGAACAGCAGCGCCGTGACCACCGGCCCCAGTTCCCGCACCAGGCTCAGCGTGACCAGCAGGCCCAATGCCTCGGCCGAACCATAGCGTTGCAGGGTGTAGTAGCCCTGCAAGCCGAACACGAAGCCCACGAACAGGCCCGAAATGGCAATGATGGCCAGCGAGTAGTTGCCCAGGAAATGGATCTGGTCGCGGATCAAGCCAAAGCGCTTGAAGCTGGAGAAGGTACCGAACGCCAGCCGTACGAACAGGCGCGCACCCAGGCCCATGTTGGCCAGCATCTGGCGCACGGTGTAACCCACCTCGGCGGGGTGCAGCCACTTCATGCGGACTCCTTGCGGCCCAGGCCAAAGTCATCGGCCACGGAGGGGCCCGGGTAGTGGAAGCGCACCGGCCCGTCGGGGGATGCGCTCACGTACTGCTGGATGAGCGGGTCTGGACTGGCCTGGATCTCGGCGGGGGTGCCTTCCTGCGCCACCTTGCCGTTGGCCAGCACGATGATGTGGTCGGCCAGGTTGAAGGTGGCCTCCAGTTCGTGCGACACCATGAGCGTGGTCAGGCCCAGCGTGTCGTTGAGCTGGCGGATGAGCCGCGCGGCCGTGCCCAGGGAGATGGGGTCGAGGCCGGAAAACGGCTCGTCGTACATGATGAGCTCGGGGTCCAGGGCAATGGCGCGCGCCAGGGCCACCCGGCGGATCATGCCGCCCGAAAGCTCGCTGGGCATGAGGTCGCGGGCGCCCCGCAGCCCCACCGCATGCAGCTTCATGAGCACGATGTCGCGGATCATGGCCTCCGACAGGCCCGTGTGCTCGCGCAGCGGAAAAGCCACGTTGTCGAACACCGACTGGTCGGTGAACAGAGCACCGAACTGGAACAGCATGCCCATGCGGCGTCGCATGGCGTAAATGCCGTCCCGGTCCAGCGAACCCACATCCTGCCCATCAAACAGCACCTGCCCCGGCCGGGACTTGTTCTGCCCGCCAATGAGGCGCAGGATGGTGGTCTTGCCGCCGCCCGATGCCCCGATGATGACGGTCACCTTGCCGCGCGGCAACCGCAGCGAGATGCGGTCGAGGATGACCGGCCCATCGCCATAGCGAAAGGTCAGGTCGTGGAACTCGACGAGGTTGTCAGAGGGCATGCGAAGGAGAAAAAACAGAAGGCCGGGAATGCCGGCCTCTGTGAGCTTGTACGGGCTGACCCGGAAGATCAGCGAGGCAGATCGCTGAATCCTATCAGGAACTCATCAACCGCCCGGGCCGCCTGTCTTCCCTCCCGGATGGCCCAGACCACCAGGGACTGACCGCGGCGCATGTCGCCCGCCGCGAACACCTTGGGTACGTTGGTCACGTAACCACCGGTAAAGTCGGTAGTGGCACGTGCGTTGCCCCGGGCGTCCTTCTCCACGCCGAAGGCGTCGAGGATGGTGCCCACCGGGTTGGTGAAGCCCATGGCCAGCAGCACCAGATCGGCTTTGTAGATCTTCTCGGTGCCAGGGATTTCCACCAGCTTGCCGTCCTTGAACTCCACATGGGCGGTTTTCAGGCCAGTAACCTTGCCGTTCTCGCCCATGAATTCCTTGGTGGAAATGGCGAACTCGCGGGTGCAACCCTCTTCGTGGCTGCTGCTGGTGCGCAGCTTCACCGGCCAGTAGGGCCAGGTGAGTTCCTTGTTTTCCTGCTCCGGGGGCATGGGCATGACCTCGAACTGGGTCACGCTGGCCGCACCGTGGCGGTTGCTGGTGCCCACGCAGTCGGAACCGGTATCGCCACCACCAATCACGATGACGTGCTTGCCGTCGGCGCGCAGCTGGTTGGGGATCTGGTCGCCGGCGTTCACCTTGTTCTGTTGCGGCAGGAATTCCATGGCGAAGTGAATGCCCTGCAGGTCGCGGCCGGGCACCGGCAGATCGCGGCTCTGCTCGGAGCCACCGCACAGCAACACCGCGTCGAACTCGGCCTGCAGCTGCTCGGGAGATATGGTCTGCTGCGCGTCGTTGTTCACCTTGCTGCCCTCGGGCAGGTTGGCCACCAGCACGCCGGTGCGGAAGGTCACTCCCTCGGCTTCCATCTGCGCCACCCGGCGGTCGATGTGGGTTTTCTCCATCTTGAAGTCGGGAATGCCGTAGCGCAGCAGGCCACCAATGCGGCTGCTCTTCTCGAACACCGTCACATCGTGGCCGGCGCGCGCGAGTTGCTGGGCAGCCGCCAGGCCCGCCGGGCCAGAACCCACAATGGCCACTTTCTTGCCGGTCTTGATGCGAGCCGGGCGCGGCTGCACCCAGCCCTCTTGCCAGGCGCGGTCGATGATGGCGTGCTCGATGGACTTGATGCCCACCGCGTCGTCGTTCACGTTGAGCGTGCAGGCGGCCTCGCACGGGGCGGGGCAGATGCGGCCGGTGAACTCGGGGAAGTTGTTGGTGCTGTGCAGCACCGTGATGGCGTTCTCCCAGTCGCCCCGGTACACCAGGTCGTTGAAGTCCGGGATGATGTTGTTGACGGGGCAGCCGTTGTTGCAGAACGGCGTGCCGCAGTCCATGCAGCGCGCGCTCTGCACCTTGGCCTTGTCCTCGTCCAGCGTGAGCACGAATTCCTTGTAGTGCTTCAGGCGCTCTTCTACAGGACGGTAGTCCTCCTCGACGCGCTCAAACTCCATGAAGCCAGTGACTTTTCCCATGATCTATGTCCTTGCAGTGTGTCTGTATGGCGGCCTCAGGCGGCAGCGGGCTGGCCAGCGGGGGCAGCGGCAGGTGCCGCGGCACGGCCGGCCAGGGCACGACGGTATTCGTTGGGGAACACCTTCACGAAACGGCTGCGGGCCTGCGGCCAGTGGTCCAGAATGTCGCGCGCCTTGTTGGAGCCGGTCCAGCGGATGTGGTCCTCCAGAAGCTTGCGCACCTGCGCCTCATCGGCCATGCCGTTGTGCCAGGTGGCCTTGTCGGAGCCCGCGGCCTGCTCGGCGGCCGTCTCCAGCTTGTCCAGCTTCACCATGGCGGTGTTGCAGCGCTTGGCGAACAGGCCGTCCTCGTCGTACACGTATGCAATGCCGCCCGACATGCCGGCTGCAAAGTTGCGCCCGGTCTTGCCCAGCACCAGCACCGTGCCGCCGGTCATGTATTCACAACCGTGGTCGCCCGTGCCTTCCACCACCGCCGTGGCACCAGACAGGCGCACCGCAAAACGCTCACCAGCCACGCCACGGAAGAAGGCCTCACCGGTGGTGGCACCGTACAGCACGGTGTTGCCCACGATGATGTTGTTGGCCGCATCGCCCCGGAAGTCGATGCTGGGCCGCACCACCACGCGGCCGCCGCTCAGGCCCTTGCCGGTGTAGTCGTTGGCATCCCCAATGAGGTAGAGCGTGATGCCGCGCGCCAGGAACGCGCCGAACGACTGGCCGCCGGTGCCTTCGAGCTGTATGCGCAGCGTGTCGTCGGGCAGGCCCTCGGGGTGCACCCGGGTCACCTCACCCGACAGCATGGCACCCACGGTGCGGTTCACGTTGCGGGCCACTTCCATGAACTGGACCTTCTCGCCCTTGTCGATGGCCGCCCGCGACTTCTCGATCAGCTTCACGTCCAGCGCTTTGGAGAGGCCGTGGTCCTGCACGTCGGTGTGGCTGCGGGCCACCTCGGCGCCCAGCTCGGGCATGTAGAACAGGCGGCTGAAGTCCAGGCCCTGCGCCTTCCAGTGCGCAATGCCCTTGCGGGTGTCGAGCAGGTCCACGCGGCCCACCATCTCTTCGAAGGTTCGCAGGCCCAGCTGGGCCATGATCTGGCGCACTTCCTCGGCCACGAAGAAGAAGTAGTTCACCACGTGCTCGGGCTTGCCGGCAAACTTGGCGCGCAACACCGGGTCTTGCGTGGCCACGCCCACCGGGCAGGTGTTCAGGTGGCACTTGCGCATCATGATGCAGCCTTCCACCACCAGCGGCGCGGTGGCAAAGCCCACCTCATCGGCGCCCAGCAGGGCGGCAATGGCCACATCGCGGCCGGTCTTCATCTGGCCGTCGGCCTGCACACGGATACGCCCGCGCAGGCGGTTGAGCACCAGCGTCTGCTGGGTTTCCGCCAGACCGATTTCCCACGGGCTGCCGGCGTGCTTGATGGAAGACCACGGCGATGCGCCGGTACCGCCGTCGTGCCCGGCAATCACCAGGTGGTCGGCCTTGGCCTTGGCCACGCCAGCAGCAATGGTACCCACACCAATCTCGGACACCAGCTTGACGCTGATGTCGGCGCGCGGGTTCACGTTCTTCAGGTCGTGGATCAGCTGGGCCAGGTCCTCGATGGAGTAGATGTCGTGGTGCGGCGGCGGGCTGATGAGGCCCACGCCCGGCACCGAGTAGCGCAGGAAGCCGATGTAGTCGGACACTTTGCCGCCCGGCAGCTGGCCGCCTTCGCCGGGCTTGGCGCCCTGCGCCATCTTGATCTGGATCTGGTCGGCAGACACCAGGTATTCCGCGGTCACACCAAAGCGGCCCGAAGCCACGACATGGCGCCCGTGGCAAAGCGCTTCACGATCTCGGCAGCAGGCTCCACCTCGTCCAGCGGAATGGCCTTGGCCGGGTCCACCTTGAACTCGAACAGACCGCGCAGCGTCATGTGGCGGCGCGTCTGGTCGTTGATGAGCTGGGCGTATTCCTTGTAGGTGTTGAAGTTGTTGGCGCGGGTGGAGTGCTGCAGCTTGGCAATCGCATCCGGCGTCCACATGTGCTCTTCGCCACGCACGCGCCAGGCGTATTCACCACCGGCATCGAGCATGTTGGCCAGGATGGGATCGTCGCCAAAGGCCGCCTTGTGCATGCGGATGGCTTCCTCGGCAATCTCGAACACACCGATGCCTTCCACCTTGGTGGGCGTGCCGGTGAAGAACTTGTCCACGGTAGACGTGTTCAGGCCAATGCACTCGAACAGCTGCGCGCCGCAGTAGCTCATGTAGGTGCTCACGCCCATCTTGGACATGATCTTGGACAGCCCCTTGCCTATGGCCTTGACGTAGTTGTAGATGGCCTTGTCGGCCGACAGATCGCCAGAGAGGTCCTTGTGGATGTGGTGCAGCGTCTCCATGGCCAGGTAGGGGTGCACGGCTTCCGCGCCGTAACCCGCCAGCACGGCAAAGTGGTGCACTTCGCGGGCCGATCCGGTTTCCACCACCAGGCCGGCGGTGGTGCGCAGGCCTTCCCGCACCAGGTGCTGGTGCAGCGCCGACAAAGCCAGCAGCGCCGGAATGGCCACGCGCGTGGCACTCACCAGCCGGTCGCTGATGATGAGGATGTTGCTGCCGCCCTTGATGGCGTCCACCGCTTCGGCACACAGCGAAGCCAGTTGCGCCTCCACCCCTTCCTTGCCCCAGGAGAGCGGGTAGGTGATGTCCAGCGTGGTGCTCTTGAACTTGCCGTGGGTGTGCTTTTCAATCTCGCGCAGCTTGGCCATGTCGGCGAAGTTCAGCACAGGCTGGCTCACCTCCAGGCGGATGGGCGGGTTCACCTGGTTGATGTCGAGCAGGTTGGGCTTGGGGCCGATGAAGGACACCAGCGACATCACGATCGCATGGCCTCGCGGATCGGGTCGATCGGCGGGTTGGTCACCTGTGCGAACAGCTGCTTGAAGTAGCTGTACAGCGGCTTGTGCTTGTCGGACAGCACGGCCAGCGGGCTGTCGTTGCCCATGGAGCCGGTGCCTTCCTCGCCGTTCTGGGCCATGGGCGCCATCAGGAACTTGATGTCTTCCTGCGTCATGCCAAAGGCCTGCTGGCGGTCCAGCAGCGGCACGTCGGAGGTTTCCATATAGGCCGTCACAGGCACCTCGCCCTGCGGCTGCGGGCTGCCTTCGGCCTCGCCGGCCACGGGGTGCACCACATCGTCCAGGCGGATGCGCAGGTTCTCGATCCACTGCTTGTAGGGCTTGCTGTTGGCGAGGTTGGCCTTGAGCTCCTCGTCGTCGATCATGCGGCCCTGTTCCAGGTCGATGAGGAACATCTTGCCGGGCTGCAGGCGCCACTTGCGCACGATCTTGCTCTCGGGCACGGGCAGCACGCCCGACTCGGAGCCCATGATGACGAAGTCGTCGTCGGTGACGCAGTAGCGCGAGGGACGCAGGCCATTGCGGTCCAGCGTGGCACCAATCTGGCGGCCGTCGGTGAACACGATGGAGGCCGGGCCGTCCCAGGGCTCCATCATGGCGGCGTGGTATTCGTAGAACGCGCGGCGGCGCTCGTCCATCATGGTGTGCTGTTCCCACGGCTCGGGAATCATCATCATCACGGCCTGGCTGATGGGGTAGCCGGCCATGGTGAGCAGCTCCAGGCAGTTGTCGAACGTGGCCGTATCGGACTGGCCCGCAAAGCTGATGGGGTAGAGCTTCTTCAGGTCTTCGCCCAGCACCGGGGAGGTCATCACGCCTTCGCGCGCCTTCATCCAGTTGTAGTTGCCCTTGACGGTGTTGATCTCACCGTTGTGCGCCACGTAGCGGTACGGGTGCGCCAGCGGCCACTCGGGGAAGGTGTTGGTGGAGAAGCGCTGGTGCACCAGGCCCAGCGCAGACATGCAGCGCGGGTCCTGCAGGTCCAGGAAGTACTTGCCCACCTGGTTGGCCAGCAGCAGGCCCTTGTACACCACGGTGCGGCTGCTCATGCTGGGCACGTAGTACTCTTTGCTGTGCGTGAGCTTCAGGCGCTGGATGTTGGCGCTGGCCGTCTTGCGGATGACGTAGAGCTTGCGCTCCAGCGCGTCCTGCACGATCACGTCGTTGCCCCGGCCAATGAACACCTGGCGGATGATGGGCTCGGACTTGCGCACCGTCTCCGACATGGGCATGTCGGCGTTCACCGGCACATCGCGCCAGCCCAGCAGCACCTGCCCTTCGGCCTTGATGGCACGCTCCATCTCCTGGGTGCAGGCCAGCCGGGAGGCGTGCTCCTTGGGCAGGAACACCATGCCCACACCGTACTCGCCGGGCGGCGGCAGCGTGATGCCCTGGCGGGCCATGTCTTCGCGGTACAGCTCATCGGGCAGCTGCAGCAGGATGCCGGCGCCGTCGCCCATGAGCGCATCGGCCCCCACGGCACCCCGGTGGTCCAGGTTCTCCAGAATCTTCAGGCCCTGCTCCACAATGGCGTGGCTGCGCTGCCCCTTGATGTGCGCCACGAAGCCCACGCCACAGGCGTCGTGTTCGTTGGCCTGGCTGTAGAGGCCGTGTTGCTGCAGCTGGGCGATTTCTTGCGGTGTCGTCACGGGGGACTCCTAGGGTAAACGTGTAGCTTTCGGGCGAGTGCGAGAGGATAGGCCATTGCAACCCGCGTGCCAAGCAGAATATTTAGGGTCAGAGCAATAATTAAATCGCCGAGCCAAGCTCGGGATTTAATTGGGGACAGATATACGCCTCGGCCGACCTGGCCTGTCCTTCGTCACGCGGCGCCCTGTGGCCTGGGCGAGTGCCGCCAGGAAGGCTGGGTCTCCCAGCGCCCAGCCCTTGTGCAACTGCTCGAGCAAGGCCCGCTGGTTGCGGCTACCGCACTGGCGCGCCACCCACTCTGCGTAGGCAGCCTCCCGCGCAAACGGGGTGTTGCCCAGAGCCCAGACCCGTGCATGCGGCGTGAGCCATTTCTCGGCCCGCGCGCCGGTGTAGTGCGCGTAACTGGTCCAGCGGCTTTCCTGGGGAACGGAAGCCTCGTGCTTCAGCACGGGCAGGCTGTCGAGCAAGGCCATGGCGTCGAGCAGGTAGCCACTGGCCTGCAGTACGGTGGAGCGGTAGCGCCCTTCCCACAAGGTGCCACTGCGCCCATGGCGCTGGTTGAAGGCGCGCACATAGCTGCGGCCCACCCCCTGCATGAAACGGGTCAGGGCTTCCTGGGTAGGCGGCGTCAACAGCAAGTGGATGCTGCTTTCGGTGAGTGCGTAGGCATGCACCAGCATCTGTTCCCGGCTGGCCTGCGCCTGCAGAACCGCCAGCGACTGCTCCCGGTCGATGCTGTCCAGGAATACCGGTTGCCCGTTGTTGCCGCGCAGGCTCACGCAGTGCACTTCACCGGGAACTGCCAGTCGGGGGAGCCGGGCCATTCAGCGCTCCCTGCCCTGCGAGGCCCCAGCCGCTGCCAGTGCGCCCCACTGGCGTTGCAAGCCCAGCGCCAGCACAACGCCCGTTAGCGAACACACAGCCGTGAACCAGCCAGTGAACTGCCACCCGCCCGCCCATACCGCCAGCGCAGCCACTGCGGGCGGGCCCACAAACTGCCCCAAAGAAGACAGTTGCTGCATCCAGCCCACCGTGGCCGATACCGTGCCATCACTAGGGGCCAACTGCACGGCCAGCGCGAACAGGGTGCCAGGGATGAGCCCGCCCACGGCAGAAAACACCAGCACCGCGACGTACTGCAGCACCGGTCCACCCCCGGCGCCCGCGCCGCCGAACGCCAGCAAAGCGCCGCCGCCCATGGCCAGGAAACCGGTCAGCAGGGGCCACATGGGTGCCGCCCCGCGCCCCAGCCAGCGCCCAGCCGCCACGTTGCCCAGCATGTTCACTCCTGCGGCCAGTGCAGCGGTCAGGCCCACGGTGGTGAGGCTCCAGCCGGCGGCGGAATACACGGTTGGCAAAAAGCCAATCACCGCCAGCCATTGGCCCGAATACATGAAAAAGCTTCCCGCCAGCAGCCAGGCACTGCCTGAGCGCCACACCAGCGACAGCCGTTGCAGCACCGGGGCCTGCTTCGTTGGGGCCTGCCCAGTAGGTAGCGCCCAGACCGAATCAGGCGGGACCCAGCGCGCCACCCAGGCCAGCGCCAGCAGGCTGACACCGCCCAGCAGAGCCCAGCTCAGGCGCCAGCCCAGCGTGGCATAGGCCCATGGCCCCACCAGCAGGGCCAGCGCAGTCCCCACGGGCATGTAAGCGCCCCAAACGCCCAACGCCCTGCGCTGCGCACGGGGATCGGCCAGCAGGCGGCGCAACAGGCCAGGAGCAGGCAGTACGGTCAGCAGCAAGCCCGCACTCTCCAGCGTTCGGGTTGTCAGCAAAGCGGGCACACCCGGCGCCAGCGACCCCAGAATACTGCCCAGGGCCAGCAGGGCCAGCCCGGCCAGCATGACCCTGCGCGGGCCGAGCTGGTCGGCCAGCAAACCGACGAACACACCGGCGAGCATGCCGGTGAACTGCACCAGCGACAAGAGGAAACCCGCCTGCACCAGCGTCAAGCCCAAAGAAGCTTGCAAAACGGGAATTGCCGGGGGAAGCTTGCCCACATGCAGTGCGGCCACACCGCCGGCCGCCACCACCAGCCATGCCGCATTGGCGGCCTGGTTACCCGACAAGGCTGGCGTATCTCTCACGGCATCACGCGAAAAGCCGTTCACCCGTGACGCGCTCGTGTTCGCGCAGCGCGTACCGGTCGGTCATGCCGGCGATGTGGTCGGTCACGCGAAGGCGCAACGCTTCGTCCGGCTGCAAGTCTTCATCCGATCCGCCCGCTTTGCCCAGCAGGGCCGGATCGGCCAGATACGCCTGGAACAGATCGCGCACCACGCGCCTGGCCCGCTCGGTGGTTTCCTGCACCTGGGCGTGCCGGTACAGGTTGGCCATGAGGAAACGCTTGAGTTCTGCGGAGCGCTGGCGCATGCCGTCGGAGAACCGCACCAGCACGTGGGAGGCGCGCACCTCATCGGCACTGGAAACACCGGCATGGTGTATGGCGCGCTGGCTGGCGGCAATCACGTCGTACACCTGGGCACTCAGCATGCGCCGTATCGATTCGAACAGGAGTCGGCGGCCGCGCAGCTCCGGGTGTTCGGCCAGAGCCTCGCGCCGAAACGCATCGAACAGGTCCACGCCTTCCATTTGCTCCAGCGTGAGAAGTCCGGAACGCACGCCGTCATCAATGTCGTGGGCGTTGTAAGCGATTTCGTCGGCCAGATTGCACAGCTGGGCCTCCAGCGAAGGGGACTGCCCAGCCAGGAACCGGTAGCCCACCCCGCCGGGTTCGCGCTCTTCCAGCCATTGGGCATTGGCGCGCGAGCAGTGTTTCAGCACGCCCTCGCGGGTCTCGAAACTCAGGTTCAATCCGTTGAAGCTCGGGTAGCGCTCCTCCAACTCGTCAATCACACGCAGACTTTGCAGGTTGTGCTCAAACCCGGCCAAGCGGGGAGACGAACAAGGCCGGGCGGTTTCGGCTGCCGCTGCGGGCGGCGCTGTCTCTTTGAGGCAGGCATTGAGTGCATCCTGCCCCGCATGACCAAAGGGGGTGTGCCCCAGATCGTGCGCCAGAGACACGGCTTCCACCAGGTCTTCGTTCAGCCCGAGGCTGCGCGCAATGCTACGGCCGAGTTGCGCCACCTCCAGCGAATGCGTCAGGCGAGTGCGGAACAGGTCTCCCTCGTGGTTGAGAAACACCTGGGTCTTGTACACCAGGCGCCGGAAGGCGGTGGAATGGATGACGCGGTCGCGGTCGCGCTGGAACTCGCTCCGCGTGGGCGCCGGGGGCTCGGCGTAGCGCCGGCCGCGGCTTTGCCCCGGGTGGCTGGCATAGCGCTGCAAGCCCGGTGGCGCCAAGCCGGGCACGGGATCAGCCACGGCAGCAGGCATCAATCACATCGGCCACCATGTCATCGGGCGCGCTTTGCATTCGGGCATGGCCCGACGCGTCCACCACCACAAACCGAATCTGCCCGGCCTCGGCCTTCTTGTCCACGCGCATGAGTTCCAGATAGCGCGCCACATTCCCGCCGGCCTGCAGCACGGGCGCCTGAACGGGCAAGCCTGCAGCCTGCACCACGCGGCGCAGGCGCTGGACATAGGTGACATCCACCAGGCCCAGGCGCATGGACAGCTCGGCCGCCATGACCATGCCGCAACCCACAGCCTCCCCGTGCAACCAGTTGCCGTACCCCATGCCTGCCTCTATGGCGTGGCCAAAGGTGTGGCCGAAGTTCAATATGGCGCGCAGCCCCGACTCCCGCTCGTCCTGCCCCACCACGCTGGCCTTGATCTCGCAACTTCGGCGAACGGCATACGCCAGCGCCGCCGGATCCCGCTGCCGCAGCGCGGCCATACTCTGTTCAATCCATGCCAGAAATTGCAGGTCGGCAATGGGGCCGTACTTGATGACTTCTGCCAGCCCGGCGCTCAGCTCCCGCTCGGGCAGGGTCCGCAGAGTGTCCAGATCGCACACCACCTGCAACGGCTGGTAGAACGCCCCCACCATGTTCTTGCCCAGGGGGTGGTTGATGCCTGTCTTCCCCCCCACCGAGGAGTCCACCTGGGCGAGTAGCGTCGTGGGCACCTGCACAAACGGAACGCCACGCATGTAGCAGGCTGCGGCAAAGCCAGTCATGTCGCCCACCACGCCACCCCCCAGCGCAAACAGCGTGGTCTTGCGGTCGGCGCCCTGTTCCAGCAGCGCATCGAAAATAGTCTGTAGATTCGACCAGTCTTTGTGGGCCTCACCATCAGGAAGCTGGTGCAAGCCCACACTGCCGTAGTGCGGCGCGAGTGCGGCAAGCAGCCGCTGCGCATACATCGGGCCCACGGTGCTGTTGGTCACAATCAACGCCCTGGCAGCGCGCGGCAGATGGTTCCAGGTGCCGGCGGCGTCCAGCAGCCCTGCCCCGATGAGTATGGGGTAGCTCCTGTCACCCAGGTCGATATCCACCCGCAATGCGCGGCCAGCGCTGCCGGGTGGCGCACAAGGGTCGATGACGTCGGTCGGTGTGGTTGCGGAAATTTCGGCGGGCATCCGCGTAGTTTAGGCCAGACAAACGGTGAGCGTCAGACCAGCGATCCCGGCGCTAAGGGCGGCCTCCAGCCCGCTCCAACTGCGAAATGACCGTGTTTACCAGGGCAGAGACCGAGGGGCGCCCGGTCTCGATGGTGTGGTGCGCCACTTCCTGATAGAGCGGATCCCTCTGGGTAAACAGATCGCGCAGTCTTTGCAAGGGATCTGCCACTTGCAGCAATGGTCGCTTGCGGTCGTTGCGCAAGCGACGGTAGAGCTCTTCGGGCTGCGAACGCAGATAAATCACCTGCGTTCTCTCCCGGAGGTGGATGCGGTTGGCCTGCCTAAGGACAGCACCTCCCCCGGTAGACAACACGGCATCACCGCCCTTCGTCAAAGCGTCCAGGACTTCCTGCTCGATGTCGCGAAAACGCTCCTCACCCTCGCGCTCGAAAAACTCACGGATGGCACAACCCAGCCGCTCCTCGATCACCAGGTCGCTGTCGTAAAAGGGCAAGTCCAAACGCCGCGCCAGTTGGCGCCCAACGGTGGTCTTGCCCGAGCCCGGCAACCCGACCAGACTAAGTCTCAAGCCGGCCCCGAGAGGAAGTTTCCGCAGTAACGAACGGGTGTCCCTGCACTCAGCGGGCGCTGAGACTCTCGGCCAGCACACGGGGGGTGAGGAATACCAGCAGTTCGCGCTTCTCGGAGGAGCGTGAGCGGTTCTTGAACAGGTTGCCCACGCCCGGGATGTCGCCCAGGAAAGGCACCTTGTTCTCTGCGGTGGCTTCTTCCGAGCGGAAGATACCGCCGATGACCACCGTACCGCCGTTCTCCACCAGCACCTGGGTCTTGATGCGGTTGGTGTTGATGGTCACCAGACCCACCAGCACCTCGCCCGGGCTGTCTTTGTTCACTTCAACGTCCAGAATGATGCCGCCTTCGGGGGTGATCTGCGGTGTCACCTCCAGCTTCAGGCTGGCCTGACGGAACGCCACCGAGGTCGCGCCGCTGGAAGTAGCTTGCTGGTAGGGAATCTCCACGCCCTGCTCGATCACGGCAGAAGTCTGGTCTGCGGTGATAAGGCGGGGACTGCTCACGATTCGACCCGTGTTGTCCGACTGCAGCGCAGATATCTCGAGGGTCAGGAAGCGGCTGGCACTCGGACCAAAGATAGTCGCAGCAAACGTGGCGGCTGCAGCATCCTGCAGGCCTGCCGCCGGCAAGTTCACAAACGGAGAATCCGTCAAGCTCGGCCCGTTGGTGACCTGGTTGTAGTTACCACCGAAGTTGATCCGGTTGTTACGGACGTTGCCCGCGTCTCCAGCGCGCCCACCGCCCAGTCGAACGCCGAGGTTGCGCCCAAAGCTCTCGTCGGCCTCCACAATCCGGGCCTCGATCATGACTTGGCGCACCGGCACATCGAGACGGCTGATCAAGTCCTGGATCTGCTCCAGGCGGGAAGGAATGTCGGTCACGAACAGCTGGTTGGTGCGCGGCTCGGGAATGACGCTGCCTCGGGGTGAAAGCAGGCGCGCAGATGCGCCACCTTCCACCGTGGAGGATGTACCGCCGTCGCCGCGAAGCTGTGCAGAGATGTCCGCCACCTTGGCGTAATTCAGCTGGAAAGCCTGGGTGCGCAAGGGCTCCAGTGTCTGCACCTGGGCAGCGGCCTCGAACTCCTGGCGCTCACGCGCGGTGATCTCGTCAATGGGTGCGACCCAGATGACGTTGCCGGTCTTGCGCTGACCCAGACCTTTGGCCTGGAGGATGATGTCCAGCGCCTGATCCCAGGGAACGTCGCGCAGACGAAGGGTCACCGTACCAGTCACGCTGTCGGAGGTGATGATGTTGAAGTTGGTGAAGTCGGCAATCACCTGCAGCAGCGAACGCACTTCGATGCTCTGGAAGTTCAGGGACAGCTTCTCTCCGGTGTAACCGATGCCGGGCGAGAGCTTGTTCGGATCAGCCTTGACCTCGCGGACTTCCAGCACGAACTGGTTGTCGCTCTGGTAGGCGCTGTGCTCCCAGACACCGGTGGGCTCGACCAGGAGGCGAACCCGATCACCGACCTGCGTGGCAGTCACGGTTTTCACCGGCGTGCCAAAGTCTGTCACATCGAGCCGGCGGCGCAAACCTTCAGGCAGCGAAGTGCTCATGAACTCCACCAGCAGGCTACGGCCTTGCTGCCGTATGTCCACCCCCACCTGGTTGTTGGTCAGATCGACGATCACGCGCCCCGCGTTGTCGGTACCCCGGCGAAAGTCGATGTTTGCCAGGGGGGCCACATCGCTGAGACCGCTTTCTGCAAAGGTACGGCTCCCGGAAGGTGCGGCGGCAGCGGGGGATTCCAGCACCACCAGCAACACATTGCCGTCCTGTGTGGTCTTGTAGTTCACGGCCTGGTTGAGGTTGAGAACCACGCGGGTACGGTCGCCGGCTTCCACGACATTGGCTGAACGCAGGTTCCCCTGCCCGAGTTCCACGAGGTTGCGCCCGATACCGTTGCTCGCTCCGGCAAAATCCAGCGCTATCCGCGCGGGGGACTGGATGGTGAAACCCGCGGGTGCACTGGTGAGGGGCTGCGTGGTTTCTATCCTGACGATCTCGGCGCCTGCCTGGTTGGTGGCGGACAAGGACTTGATGGCCAGCTGCGCCTGGGCCCAGCCCGCTGCAGTCAGTACCGACACCCACACGACGGCTTTGCCCAGATGGCGCCACAGTGTGCCGTTCTGAACCGGGGTTGCGCTATGCGTTCTCATTTTGTAGTTCCCTCTTGAAGCTGCAGTGCCGCTGGCCGCTCTATCCATTCACCCACTCCGTCTTGAGCGATTTCACGCAGTGTGATTTCTGTCTCGGTAATGCTGGTAACCCGGCCGTAGTTCTGGCCCATGTAGTTGCCCACCGTGACCTGATACAGAAGCCCGCCTGCGCGCACCAGTGCCACCTTGCGACCGGCCTGGTCCAGCAGGCCTACCATACTCATGGTGTCCAGGGGCACCAGCTCGAGCGGCTCCTTGCGGCGGTTGAGCTCGGCAGCAACCAGCGCGGCATTGCGGGTCGAGGTGGCCTGCACGCCCAGCGCCACGGTGAACTTGTCGGTGCTGAAGGGCTCGACCGCACCGGCAGTGGTGTACGCCTGCGGCTCAAACGGCACAGGTTCCTGTACAGGCTCTATGCGGGGCTTCAGCGTATTTCTCTGACCCGCCATCCACTGCGCAAGGTCGTCGTTGGTGGACGAGGTACATCCCACCAGAGTCATCGCTGCGGCAAGGGCAATCAACCGCCCTGCAGTTTTGGGAATGGAAATCATTGGCGCGCCCCCTGTGCTGGGCGTGCAGCCGCCTGCTGGGCAGCCACCTCCTCCAGATCGAGGTAACGGAAGGTCTTGGCGGTAGCGTCAAGGGTCAGGGTTCCAGCCCGGTTGGCCACTGGCGCAATACGCATGTCATTGAGCGTCACAATCCGCGAGAGGTTGGCCACGTCCCCGGCAAAGAGACCGATGTCGTGGTACGTCCCGGTCACCCGCAAAGCGATGGGCAGTTCGGCGTAGTACTCCTGAACATTGACCTGACCAGGCCGAAACAGCTCGAACTGAAGGCTACGGCCCAGACCTGCCTGGTTGATGTCGGACAGCAGGGCATCCATTTCAGCCTTGCTGGGGAGCTGTTTTTCAAGCTGCGTGACGTATTGCTGCACCTGCTCCAGTTGCTGGCGCAGCGCGTCGAGGTTGATCGCCTGCCCGAGCTTGTTGGTGTATTCGGTTCTGAGGGTCTGCTCGCGGGCTGTTTCGGCTACAAGCTGCTCCTTGAAGCCACTGAGCCACACATACCAGAGCGCCACCACCGTCACTACCGCTGCCGCCAGCAGAAGCAGGTTGCGTGGAAGGTCGGGCCAGAGACTGGGATCGTTCGGGTCCAGTCCGGTGAACTGCGCCTTGATCTTCTGCTGATAGACAGCAAAGTCGATCGATGATTTTTTGCGTTTCGTCGCCATGGTTGCTCACATCCAGGACAGGTGACTCAGCTGCGGGGACGCGCGGCAGCACCGCCGGCCCCCGCAGGCGTCGCGGCTTCATCGGCGGGGGCATCCGGGCCGCGGGTCTGCGTGACGCGGATGGTGAAGTTGGAGACCCGGCGGGACTGCTGTGAAGCGAGTTGCACGCTGGCAGCGACGATTTCCACCAGCTCGGGGCGGGTTAGCCAGGCACTGTTGGTGCTGAGGTTGCGCAGCAGCTCGGAAACACGCTCTTGCGACTCTGCAGTTCCAGTCAGCAGCACGGAGCGCCCTTGCTGGGTCAGCGTGCGCAGGTAGACACCCTCCGGGAGCTGGCGGACCATTTCCTCCAGCAGGTGCACCGGCAGGTTCCGGTCGGCTTGCAGGTTTTCCACCGCAGCCTGGCGGGATTTCAACGCAGTCAGTTCCGCCTGCAGACCGGCAATGTCCTTGATCTGGGCGTCGAGCTTGGTGATTTCCGAGCGAAGGAACGCGTTGCGCTCCATCTGGGTGTCAATCTGGCCTTGGTACCAGAGGTAGACGGAGCCCGCAATCAGGCCACCTACCAGGAAAGAGGCACCCAACTGCCCGAAAAACGCGTCACGCCGCTTCTTCCGGGCCGCCTCGCGGTGAGGCAACAGGTTGATGAGAATCATTGGTAGAACCTCCGCAGCGCCAGACCGGTTGCCACCAGATAGGAATTGGACTCGCCAGCAAGCTTGCGGGCCTGAACGCCGGGGCCCAGAGTCATGCCATCGAAGGGGTTGATGACCTTGCAGGGAAACGAAGTCTGGGCGCCCACCACCTCGGCGAGGCCGGTGAGAGCCGCAGAGCCGCCCGACAAGAGTATGTAATCCACCTTGTTGTGCGGCGTGCTGGTGAAAAAGAACTGGAGTGCGCGGCCAATCTCCTGCGCCAGGTTCTCCATGAAGGGCTTGAGTACCCGCGATGGGTAGTCTTCCGGCAGCTCGCCATTCTTCTTCTTGAGGTCGGCCTCATCGAAAGACAGGTTGTATTGACGGGCGATCTGCTGGCTCAGCAACATGCCGCCGAACATCTGGTCGCGCTCGTAGATCACATCGTCGTTCCGGATCACCTGCAGCCCGGTGTTCTGGGAGCCCACCTCGAACAGCGCAATCAGCATGTCTTTGCCCTTGTTGGGCAGTGAATCAATGACCCGGCTGGCCGCCATGCGGGACGCATAGGACTCCACGTCCATGATGACCGGCGTGAGGCCAGCTGCCTCGGCAAGACCCTGGCGATCTGAGACTTTTTCCTTGCGCGATGCAGCGAGCAAAACGTCGACGTAAGCGTCGCTGCCCGCAGTGGGGCCCATGACAAAGAAATCCAGACTGACTTCAGAAAGCGAGAAAGGGATGTACTGCGCAGCCTCAGACTCGACCTGGACCTCCATCTCCCGCTCGTTGAGGTCCGCCGAAAGAGTGATCTTCTTGGTAATGACCGCCGAACCTGGCAGAGCCAGAGCTACCTGCTTGGTCTTGGAGCCTGATTTGCGCACCAGCCGACGGACGGCTTCAGCCACTTCGTCGAACTTCTCGATATTGCCCTCGCTGATCCAGCCCCGCTCCAGCGGCTCCATGGCGCAATGCTCCAGGACAAGGCCCCCATCACGCCCCCGGCCCAGCTCCACCAGCTTGACGGTGGTGGAACTGATGTCTAAGCCCAACAGCGAAGCCGGACCTTTGTTGAATAGAGACCCCAATGAGATCAAGACTGTCCCCTGAGAGAATGTTTTGGAACCATGTCAGAACTTGACACTCCACATTAATACTATCAGTAAGGTGCTTGCTGGAACAAGCAATTCGGTCGGTCGACCGTGGGTCGCCGTTGTCAAAATCCGACGTTACGAAAAGCAACGGGTTGAAACACCGGTCTCAGTATCCATCATTTCCACAGCTTGGCAAGTCATTCCTAGGGAGGGGTTCTCCGCACCTCCAGCCTTGCACAGGCTGTTACTGTGTCTGGCTTCGGCGCAGAGGGGGTAGCTTTCTATAATCTCAGCACGAACGGCGTCGGAATTTCCCGGCGGGCCGCTGCACATTCCCGCACCCGATGACTTCGTCGCACAAAAACTCCCCCCCCGCCGCCACGCCGCCGTGGGGCCGGCGGGTGCTTCACTGGGGCGGCCGGCTAGCCCTGCTGGGCGTCGCCGGGGCCGTGTCGCTGGGCCTGGCGTTGGGCCTGGCACTCGCTGTGGCTTACCCCAACCTGCCCGATGTGACCGATCTGGCCGATTACCGGCCCAAGCTTCCGCTGCGGGTATTCACTGCCGACGGCAAGCTCATGGGCGAGTTCGGGGAGGAGCGCCGCAACCTCACGCCCTTCGAAGACATTCCTCCGGTCATGGTGAACGCGGTGCTGGCCATCGAGGATTCGCGTTTCTTCGAGCACAGCGGCGTGGATTACCGCGGCATCCTGCGCGCGGCATTGGCCAACCTGGGTGAGGCCAAGAGCCAGGGCGCATCCACCATCAC
>JALOSG010000240.1 GCA_025458665.1 Serpentinimonas sp. | reverse complement strand
AGAGCGAAGGCGTGGGGCAAGTGGGTGAAGCGGTGAGCCAGCTCGACCAGGCCACGCAGCAGAATGCGGCGCTGGTGGAACAGATGTCTGCCGCTTCGTCGAGCCTGAGCCAGCAGGCCGAGCAGCTGGTAGCGGCCGTTTCACGCTTCAATCTGGGTAGCCAGGCCGTAGCGCGCCAGCCAGTTGCTGCCCCACGGCCAGCCCCTCGTGCCGCAGCGCCGCGCAACCCCGCACCGCCCCGCGTGAGCTCGAACCGTGCCCCGGCCCCAGCCCCTGCCCCTGCGCGCCCGGCAGCCTTGCGCAAACCCACACCCGCCCCTGCCCAGGCCGCGCTGCCAGGCAAAGCTGCCACCAGCGCCACGCAGGAGACGCCTGCCAGGCCTGCCAAGCCCGCCAGGGCAGCAGCGGCGGGAGCGCCTGCAGGCGGGCCTGCGCCTGCAGCCTCCCGCGCTCCGGTCCGCGCCCCCGCGCCCGCCGCCGACAACGATGACTGGACCAGCTTCTGACATGGAACCGATCTGGGTAGACGACCGCCTGGCGCTGGAGCGCATGGGCGGCATGCCGGACCTGCTGGCGCGCATTAGCCGGGCTTACGCCCAGGCGCTGCCTGGGGAGTTGGCCCTGTGGCAGCGGTGCTGGGAGGCGGGTGACGCCACGCAGGCGCTGCGCGTGCTGCACACCCTGAAGGGTACTGCCGCTTCGCTGGGCGCCTTGCCGCTGGCCCATGCGCTGCGCATGCAGGAGGAAGCTTGCAAGGAGGCCATGCAGCCGGCGGCTGAGGCAGGCAGCGAAGCCCGACAGGGGGGCAGCGGGCAGGCACAGTCGGGTGTGCTGGCACAGAAGCAGCACTGGGGCGTGAGTACCGAGCGGGCCTGAGCGGCGTTCAGCGCGTCATGAGCCGGCGCGCCCAGTGGCTGCTGGCATCCACCACAGCCACCATCAGCAGCATGGCCGCCAGGATGGTGGCAGTCTTGTTCATCTGGAACAGACCCATGTGGAAAGACAGCAGCTGGCCCAGGCCGCCAGCGCCCACCACGCCCAGCACTGCCGCTGCGCGGATGTTGTTCTCCCAGCGGTAGAGCGTGTAGCTCATGAGCTGGGGCAGCACCTGGGGCAGGGTGGCGTACAGGAACACGCGCCCGTTGCCCACGCCCTGCGCACGCAGCGCATCGCCCGGGCCACTGGGCACGTTCTCTATGGCTTCAGCAAACAGCCGGCCCAGTACTCCCGTAGTGTGAAAAGCCAGCGCCAGCGTGCCGGCAAACGGCCCCAGTCCGGCCGATATGAGCAGCAGGGCGGCCCACACCAGTTCAGGAATGCTGCGCAGCGCGTTCAGGATGAGCCGTGTGGGGGAGCGGGTGTAGGCGGCATCGCCCTCATGCAGGCGGCTGGCGGGCAGGGCCAGTGCCAGGCCGGCGGCGGCCGCCAGAATGGTGCCCAGCGCCGACATGGCCAGCGTTTCCCACGCGCCCACTGCCACACGTTGCACAAACTCCGGGGACAGGTCGGGCGGGAAAAACTCCGCCATGAAGCGGCCCATGCTGCGCGCCGCTTCCAGAGACAGGAACTGGCCCCATTGCAGGTCGAGCGACCAGAAGCTGGCCACCACCAGCACCAGCAGCGCGGTGGTGAACCAGCAGGCTTTGCAGCGAGCGCTGAACAAGCCCGGCGGCAGCTTGTAGGGTACGTTGGCCGCTCGTGGTTTGGAGTGCAAGGGCGCGGTCATGGCATCAGCCCAGGTTCTTGCGCAGCATGGCGCTCACTCGGTCGGCCAAGGCCACCAGCGCGATGAAGACCAGCAGCATGGTGGCCACTTCGCCACCCTCGAACATCTTCATGGAATTGTCCAGTTGCTGGCCCAGTCCACCGGCACCCACAAAGCCCAGCACCACCGAGGAGCGGATGGCGCACTCCCAGCGGTACACGGTGTAGCTGGTGAGTTCGGCGGCGTTGGTGGGCAGCAGCCCGTAGAAAAAGGCCTGCAGGCGCCCAGAGCCGTTGCGCATGAGCGTTTCGGTGGCGTGGGTTTCGCCGCTCTCCAGTATCTCGCCGTACACCTTGCCCAGCATGCCGCCGTAGGTGAGTGCAATGGCCAGCACACCGGCTGTAGGCCCCAGGCCCACCACCCGCACGAACACCAGCGCCCAAACCAGTTCGGGAATGCTGCGCAGAAAAATCAGCAGCCAGCGCACGCACTGACGCAACCAGAAAGGGCCACGCGCCATCTGCCCCGACAGTGCGGATATGGACAGCACCCGGGTGGAAATCAGCGTGAGCGGTATGGCCACCACCAGGGCCAGCACCAGCCCCACGGTGGCCATGGCCACGGTGCGCCAGGTTTCGCGCGCCACCATGGCCATGAACTCGGCGTCGTGCACCAGCGGCCAGAAGGTGGCAATGAACTGGGCACTCACCCGGATGTTGTCGGGCTCCAGAAATATCCATGGCTTGAATTCGGTGGCCACCGCCAGGGGCCAGAGCAGCACCACGCAGGCGCTGATCCAGAATACCCGGCTTACCCACGCCGGGTCGCGGTCGGGGGCGTTGCGGGGCTGTGCCCGTGTTGGCGTAGCGCGCGGAGGAAGTGGAGCGATGGTGCTCATGGGGTCGCCGACTCTGTTTCAGCGGCAGTGCATCACCGCGGGCGCCGAGGGCTGGGGCGGCGTGTCTCGCAAGGCTTGCGGCACGGCAGCCTCTCCGCGCAGTTCATGCTCGAACTGGTCATAGAGCTGGGTGAGCAGCGCGCGCGTCACTTGTGAGGAAGGCAGATCAAAGGCCAGAACGCCGTCGCGCAGGCCGATGATGCGCGGGAAGTGCTCCAGCGCCACGTTCACCTGGTGCAGCGTGGCCACCAGCGTCACACCGCGCTTGCGGGCACTCTCCACCAGCGTGGTGATGGCCTGGGTAGAGCGTGCGGGGTCCAGCGCCGACAGCGGTTCGTCTATGAGCCACAGCCGCGCCGGGGACAGCAGCGCACGCGCCAGCCCGACGCGCTGACGCTCACCACCCGAAAGGCGGTCCACCCGCTCGAACAGCTTCTCGGACAGGTCAAAGCGATCGAGCGCATCGAACGCGCCGGGAATGTCGTTCGGGTAGAACAGCGAACGCACGCTGGCCAGTAGGCCCATTTGCGGCAGACGGCCGGCCAGCACCGAAGTCACCACCCGCTGCCGGGGTGGCAGCGGCGGCACCTGCGGCGCCAGAAACAACCGCCCGCGCAGGCGCTGCAGGGCGCGCCGGCTCAGGCTCCAGGGTGCCTCAGCACCCAGCCTGAACTGGCCACCCTGCGGCGGCAAAGCGCAGGCCAGCACCTGCAGCAGCGTGGTTTTGCCCGCCCCCGAGGGGCCGATGATGGCCACCTGCTCACCATCGGCAATTTGCAGCGTCAGGCCTTTGATGGCGGGAACACTGCCTGGTTTGGCAGCAGGGTGGCGCGCAACCACCCCCGCAAGGTCGATGTTCAAACCCCGCGCTCCGGCTTACAGCAAACCGGCGCTCTTGCCTGCCGCTTCCAGGCCCTTGTAGTTCTCGGGCTTGGTTTCGATGTAGCGGGTGGCGCGGTTGAGGCGCAGGATTTCGGCGTGCTCGGGGTTGGCCGGGTTCAGGGCCAGCAGGGCGGCCTTGATGCGTTCGCGCAGGTCGGCGGGCATGTCCTGGTGCACCGACCAGTTGTAGTTGAAGTAGGGCGGGGTGCGGTAGAACACGTCCACGTCTTTGGTGTCGACCCGTTGCAACAGTACATGGTGGAATTTGATCGCAACGAGAAAACGTTGCCCGGCGAAATCGCACGAGTTCAAGTGCTGCGTATCAGTTGGGATACGCACAAAAAGCAGTGGCTTTACCTGCGTCCACCCGACGTCAAGGACAAATTGGCTCCTGACGATCCCTTGCACTGGACCGGCATTGCACAACGTTGGCAAACGATGTGCGCGGATTGTCATTCGACCAACCTAAAGACCAACTTCGACGTCGCGACGCTGAGTTATCACACGACTTACAGCGAGATCGATGTGAGCTGCGAGGCATGTCATGGGCCGGGCAGTATCCACGTCGACCTTGCCAAGTCGAAGAGCCTGTTTTGGGATCGCAAGCTTGGCTACGGACTAACCAAGTTGAAGGGCGAGTCGAGTGAGCCTCAATTGCAAACGTGTGCGCAGTGCCATAGTCGCCGCGCAGTGATCGCGTCAGACTTTCGCGGCGGCCCCTCGTACCACGATCATTTTCAGATGGAGTTTCTTCAGCCAGACACCTATTTTGATGACGGCCAGATCAAGGACGAAGTGTATGTCTATGGATCGTTTACGCAGAGCCTGATGTATCACAAGGGGATT
>JALOSG010000239.1 GCA_025458665.1 Serpentinimonas sp. | reverse complement strand
GCGCCCACGCCATTCGACCGCGTGCTGGCCACCCAGTTTGGCAACCAGGCGGCCCAGCTGGTCATGGCGCGGCAGTTCAACCGCATGGTGACGCTGCAGGGCGGGCAGCTGGGCAGCATCGCGCTGGCCGACGTGGCCCACCAGCAGCGCCGTGTGCCGCTGGACCACCCGCTGCTGCTGGCGGCGCGGCAGATCGGGGTGTCGCTGGGGGACTAGGGCGAGTAGGACGAGTAGGGCGCCATGCGCCTTGCTCATCGGCACCATGCCACATATACTTGCACGTATATGTGCACCTGACCCGGAGGCTTCCATGTCCCAGATCACGCTCTACCTTGATGAGGAAACCGAAGCGCTGCTGGCTGCGGCGGCGGCGCAGTCGGGCGTGTCCCGCAGCAAATGGGTGGCCGAGGTGATACGCCGCTATGCCAGCGACACCTGGCCTGCCGACACGCTGGCTCTGGCGGGCGCCTTCCCCGACTTTCCGTTGCGCGCCGAGTTTCAGCAGCCTGGCCAGGCCGCCGATGTGCCCCGCGTGGGTTTCTGAGCCTGCAGCCTTGGTTCGGGGTCCATCGAATGTTTGCGCTAGACACCAACACCATCAGCTACTACTTCCGCGGTGAGCCGCAGGTGGTGCACCGGCTGCAGGCGCTGGCGCTGGGGCAGATTGCGGTGCCCAGTGTGGTGGTGTACGAACTGCGCTACGGTCTCATGCGCCTGAATGCCGCAGCCGCCCAGCCGCGCATGGAAGCCCTCAGCCGTTTTCTGGCCCCGCTGCGCGTGCTCGATTTCGATGAGGCCTCTGCCCAGACGGCTGCAGCCCTGCGCGCCAGCCTGGAGGCACAGGGCACGCCCATAGGCCCGCACGATCTGCTCATTGCCGCCACTGCTTTGCGCCATGGCGCCGCGCTGGTGACGCGCAACATCGGGGAGTTCTCCCGCGTGCAGGGGTTACAGGTCATCAACTGGTTCGATGCGGGCGCCTAGCCCTGCGCGTTGTCTTTTTCCAGCGTTTCCATGGCCAGGCACAGGTCCGCCCAGACCTTGGCCTTTTCTGCCGGGTTGCGCAGCAGGTAGGCCGGGTGGTAAGTCACCACTACCGGCAGCGCGCGGCCGCCCACCACCGTGCGGAACACCTGCCCGCGCAGCTTGCCCAGTGGCATTTTCTGCAATTCCTGCGCCGAAGGCGTGCCCCCCGCTTCGTTGTGCGACAGCACCGTTTGCGCCGCGAACCGCCCCATGGCCAGCACGATGCGCGGCTGCAGCAACTGCACCTGCCGCAGCAGGTAGGGCGTGCAGGCGTCCATTTCCGCCGGTTCCGGATTGCGGTTCTGCGGTGGCCGGCACTTCACCACGTTCGTGATGTACACCTTTTCTGCCCGGCTCAGGTGCATGGCGCGCAGCATGCGGTCGAGCAGTTGCCCGGCGCGGCCTACGAAAGGCAGGCCCTGGAAGTCCTCTTCCTCGCCAGGGCCTTCGCCCACCAGCAGCCAGTCCGGGCGGGTGTCCCCGCTGCCCGGCACGGCGCAGCGCCGCGTACCGGCCAGTGCGCAGCCCGTGCAACTGCGCACCGCCGCGTCCAGCGCTTCCAGGCTGGGCCAGTCCGCGGGGCGGGTCAGCGGTATGGGCTGAGCTGCGTGCTGGGTATGGGGTGCTGGTGCTGGTGCTGGTGCTGGTGCTGGTGCCTGTACCGGTGCCGCGTGAGGCACAGCAGCGGCAACAGCGGCAGCGGGCGCCCGTGGTACTGCAGGTGCAGATACAGGTGCAGATACGGGTTCTGGTCCCCCCTCCGCCCGATCCCACCATACGTTGACCCCCATCTCGGCCAGCATGGCGTTGTGCCGTTTGCTCAGGCGCGGGCGTGCGGCGGCCGAGCCAACAGGCATGGGCTCGGCCGAAGGCTCGGCAGCAGGTTGGGGAAGAGCGGCAGCGTTCATGCAGGCTTCAGCTTAGCGCATGCGGCGGCCGCGGCCGCTCTGCCGGGCGCAGGTCCAGCGCCATGACCAGGGCATCTTCGCGGGGCAGGTTCCCGTTGGGGTAGTAGCCCTTGCGCAGCCCCATGGAGCGGTACCCCAGAGACGCGTACAGGCCCCGCGCTGGCTGGTTGCTGGTGCGCACCTCCAGCCAAAGCCACTGCGCCCGCTGCGCCCGTGCCCAGTGGGCCAGTGCATCCATCATGAGGCGGGCCCAGCCGCGCCGCTGGTGGGCCGGCACCGTGGTGATGTTGAGCAGGTGCACTTCCTCCACCCCCTGCATGGCCAGCACATAGCCCAGCAAGTGGCGCCCATCGGGCAGGGTGGGGCTGCCGGCCCAGGGAGGCTGGCGCGCTTCGGCCGCCTCGGGCTGGGCCACCAGCATCTGCATCAGGTAGCCGGCCTGCAGAGAGTCCTGGAAATGGCGCAGCGTCCAGGGGTGGGAGTAGGCGGTCTTCTCCACCTCGGCCACCAGCGGCAGGGCTTGCGGGGTCATGGCCACAAAGTCCAGCGCCACAGCAGCGTGCTGGTGTGCGGGTGCGCTCAGACGGTCTGCTGGGCCAGAGACGGCCGGAGCAGCGGGCGCGGCAGGAGCAGCAGGATCAGAAGGCAGACTCATGCGCGGCTGGTCCCGGTCAGGACTGTGTTCTTCGCCTTTTCCGCCTTCTCCGCCTGGGCCAGCGCGCGTTCTTCGGTGGTTTGCGCCACCTTGTCGCGCACGTACAGCGGCTGGGCGTCGGCGGCAGCCACGGCGCCGCCGGCTTGCCACAGGGCGGTCGCTAGGCGCAGCATGGCCGTAGCGGTAGGACCTGCAGGTACATGGCGGGCTTGTTGCCAGGCCAAGGGCAGCCTGGCCCCGTACACCGCCATGGCATTGCCCGCCAGCACGGTGCCGGGCTCCCAGGGTGCACTGCCAGGCTGCTGGGTGAATACATCGGCCAGCGCTTCGGGTGCCCGCAGCACGGGCGGCCCTACCGGATGCATCTCACCGTCCGGGGTCAGGGCAAAGCGGGCGGCGTAGCACTCGTCCATGCGCGCATCGAGCAGGGCCACGATGCCGGGCGGGCCACCGGGTGCTGCAGCGTGCATGCCCTCCTGCACCAACTGCCAGCGTGCCTCTTCCGCCACGGCATGCAGCGTGCCCATGGGGAGCACGGGTATGCCACCCGGGCGGGCGCTGAAGGCCAGGCCCTGCACCACAGCACACGCGGTGCGCAGGCCCGTGAAGGCGCCAGGGCCTATGCCCAGGGCTATGGCGTCCAGGTCGGCCAGTTGCCAGCCGGCCTGGCGCAGCAGGCTCAGTACGGTGGGAATCAGCGTGCTGGATGCTTGCGCGCCACCTTCTCCGTCGAAGCACCACAGGTGCGGCGTGACTTCGCCAGGTGTGCCGTCCCAGGCCAGCAGGTCGGCCAGTGCCACGCTCATGCGCTCGGTGCTGGTGTCTATGGCGAGCACGCGGCGCAAGGGGGGGGTGCCCTTCAGGGACACGGTGGATGCGGCAGCGGACAAGGACATGGCCG
>JALOSG010000058.1 GCA_025458665.1 Serpentinimonas sp. | reverse complement strand
AGGCGCTGCACACCTCGCAACCGGGCGTTTCCAAGGCCATCCTGGAACTGGAAGCGGAACTGGGCATAGAGATCTTTGCGCGCCACGGCAAGCGCATCAAGCGCGTGACCGAGCCGGGCGCCCACGTGCTGCGCAGCATCGACATCATCCTGCGCGAGATCCACAATCTGAAGCGCATAGGCGAACAGTATTCCGCACAGGACAGCGGCACGCTGGGCATAGCCACCACACACACGCAGGCCCGCTACGTGCTGCCCGGGCCAGTCTCGCGGTTGCGGCAGGTGTACCCCAAGGTGAACATCAGCCTGCACCAGGGCACGCCCGAACAGGTGGCGCGCATGCTGCTGGACGATGTGGCCGACATCGGCGTGGCCACCGAGTCTCTGGCGCAGTTCGATGAACTCATCACCCTGCCCTGCTACGAGTGGCAGCACGTGCTGGTGATTCCGGCCGGCCACCCGCTGCTGGAGCTGGAGCGCATAGGGCTGGAAGACCTGGCGCGCTTCCCGCTCATCACCTACCACCCGTCATTCACCGGCCGCACGCGCATAGACCACGCCTTTGCGCAGCGCCAGTTGCAGCCCGATGTGGTGCTGGAGGCCATCGATGCCGACGTGATCAAGACCTATGTGCGTCTGGGTATGGGCATAGGCATCGTGGCGGAAATGGCCATGCAGGGCGATGAGCGCACCGGTGAACTGCACACCCGCCCGGCCGGCCACCTGTTTGGCCAGAACGTGGCGCGGGTGGCGTTCAAGAAAGGCGCCTACCTGCGCCAGTTTGTGCTGCGCTTTGCCGAATTGTTGAGTGAACGCCTGCCGCGTGAGCTGATCCTGCGCGCCATGCAGGGCCAGGGCAGCGACTACGAGCTGTGATGGGGCCAGCAAGGTGGTGGCGCTTTGACGGAAAATAGGCGGATGGATACCGCCACCCTCACTCCCGAAGCGCCTGCCGGCCTGCCCCCCACCACGCCCTCGCTGCAGAGCCGCCTGCCCAACGTGGGCACGACCATCTTCACGGTCATGTCGGCACTGGCTGCCGAAACCGGCGCCGTGAACCTGGGCCAGGGCTTCCCCGATTTCGAGGCCGACCCTCGCTTGCTCAATGAAGTGACGCAGGCCATGCTGCAGGGCCACAACCAGTACCCGCCCATGGCCGGCATTGTTCCGCTGCGCAACGCCATTGCGGCCAAGGTGGCCAGCGTGTACGGCCGCAGCTACGATGCAGGCAGTGAAATCACGGTGACGGCGGGCGCGACGCAGGCCATCCTCACGGCCATTCTGGCCATCGTGCACCCGGGCGACGAAGTCATTGTGCTGGAGCCCTGCTACGACAGCTACGTGCCCAACATCGAACTGGCCGGCGGCGTGGTGGTGCGCGTGCCGCTCACGCCAGGCACCTTCCGCCCCGATTTCGCGCTCATTGCGCAGGCCATGACGCCGCGCACCCGCGCCATTCTCATCAACAGCCCGCACAACCCCAGCGGCACCGTATGGTCCCGGCAGGACATGCTGCAGCTGCAGGAGCTGCTGGCGCCCACCAACGTAGTGCTGATCAGCGACGAGGTGTACGAGCACATGGTGTTCGATGGCGCGCCTCACGAGAGCGCGGCGCGCTACCCGGGCCTGGCCGCGCGCGCTTTCATCGTCAGCAGCTTTGGCAAGACCTACCACGTGACCGGCTGGAAGGTGGGTTACGTGCTGGCGCCCGCGCCGCTCATGGCCGAGTTCCGCAAGGTGCACCAGTTCAACGTGTTCACCGTGAACACGCCGGTGCAGTACGCGCTGGCCGCTTACCTGCAGGACCCCGCGCCCTACCTGAACCTGCCCGCGTTTTACCAGCGCAAGCGCGACCTGTTCCGCCAAGGGCTGGGTGGTACGCGCTTCCGGCTGCTGCCCAGCGAGGGCACCTACTTCCAGTGCGCCGATATTTCCGAGCTGGCCGTGCCCGAGCGCGATTTGCCCGAGGCGGACTTCTGCCAATGGCTGACCCGCGAAATCGGGGTGGCGGCCATTCCTTTGTCGGCGTTTTACGGCAATGGCTTCGACCAGAAGCTCATCCGCTTCTGCTACGCCAAGCGCGACGATACGCTGCAGAACGCGCTGCAGCGGCTGGCGCGCCTGTAAGATTTTCTGGGACGCTTGGCCTGCCGGCCTAGCGCCTGTTCAGTGCCTGTTCAGCGTGCCTGCTGAATTTGTGCCCACACCTTGTCCAGCCGCTTGATGCTGACTGGCTGCGGCGTACGCAACTCCTGCGCAAAAAAGCTCACGCGCAGTTCTTCCAGCAGCCAGCGGAACTCGTCCAGCCGCGCATCGGCCACGCCCTTGCGCTCGGCCAGCAGGCGCTGAAAACGCTGCTCCTGCGGCTTCAGTTCGGCCAGGCGAGCGGCGTCGCGGGCGGGGTCGGCGCGCAGCTTGTCCAGCCGCACCACCACCGCGCGCAGGTAGCGCGGCAGGTGCTGCAATTGCGCCCACGGCGTATCGAGCATGAAGCGCGGGTGCACCAGCCGCTGCAGCTGTTGCTGCACATCGGCGGTGGCATCGGGGGCGCTGCGGGTGTCCTTCACCTTGCGCAAGGCATTGGCGTACTCGCCCAGGATGGTGGAGGCCAGCCGGGCCACTTCGTTGGCAATGAGCGTGAGGCGGGCACGCCCTTCTTCCAGCCGGCGCTGGAAGTCTGGCGCGTCGGCGGGCAGGGGTTCGAGCAGGAAAGCGCGGTCCAGGGCCAGGTCCAGCAACTGGGTGCGCAGGGCTTCGGCGGTGCCACCCCCGCCCCCATCGGGCCGCTTGCCCACCTGCAGGTACACCATGCCCATGGCCTGCATGTCGGGCAGGTTTTTCTCCAGGTACTTCAGCGCATCGCGCACCTGCAAGGCAAACAGCCGGCGCAGGCCCGCGCGGTGCTTCTGTGCGGCCACATCGGGGTCGTCGAACACCTCCAGCGCCACGCCCTGCCCATGGTCAATGAGCGCGGGGAAGCCCACCATGGTCTGCCCGCGCTGGCGAATTTCCAGCAGCTCCGGCAGTTCCCCAAAGGTCCAGGCGGTGTGCAGGGTATCGCTCTGGGGTGAAGGCTGCGGCGCGGGGCCGGCAGAGGCGGCGGGCGACGGCGCTTTCCCCGTCCCGGCAGCGGTGGCAGAGCCAAAGGGCGCGGGAGCGGGCGGCGAGGCGGGCAAGCGCAAGCTGGCCAGCGCCTGGAAAGCGCCGCGCGCCTGCCCACCCAGCTCGGCCTTCAGTGCCGACAGGCTGCGGCTCTGGCCCAGTTGGCGGCCGTGCTCGTCCACCACACGCAGGTTCATGAAGTGGAAGGGCTGCAGCAGCTCCAGCTTGAAGTCGCTGCGGCGTACCTCCAGCCCGGTCTGTTCGCGGGCGCGCTTCACCACGGCATCCATCAGGCTGCCCTGTCCCCAGGCCAGCGGATCGGTCAGGGCGTCGGCCCAGGCTTGCGCGGTGGCAGGCAACGGCACCAGCCGTGCGCGGGGCTTTTGCGGCAGGCTCTTCAACAGCGCCTGCAGCTTGTCTTTCAGCATGCCGGGCACCAGCCACTCGCAGCGCTCCTCGCTCACCTGGTTCAGCACGAACAGCGGCACGGTCACGGTCAGGCCATCGCGCGGGTGGCCGGGTTCGTGCAGGTAGTCGGCGGCGCAATCCACGCCGCCCAGCCGAACCACCTTCGGGAACGCCTGCCCAGTGATGCCTGCCGCCTCGTGGCGCATCAAGGCCTCGCGGGTCATGTGCAGGGGCTTGCCCGAGGTCTGGCGCAACCAGCGCTCCAGGTCGCGGCCGCTGCACACATCGGCGGGCAGCTGGCTGTCGTAGAAGGCGTAAATCAGCTCGTCGTCCACCAGCACGTCCTGCCGGCGGGACTTGTGCTCCAGCTCCTGCACCTGGGCCACCAGCTTGCGGTTGGCCTGCAGAAAAGGCAGGCGGCCCTGGGCCACATCGCGGGCCTCCCACACGTCTTCGTGCAGGCTGGCCACCAGTGCCTCGCGGATGAAAATCTCGCGCGCGGCCACCGGGTCTATGCGCCCGTAGCTGATGCGCCGACCCTGGTACACCACCAGCCCGTACAGCGTGGCCCGCTCCAGCGCCACCACCTCGGCGGCTTTTTTCTCCCAGTGCGGCTCCAGCAATTGCTTTTTCAGCAGGTGCGCGCCCACCTGCTCCAGCCACTGTGGCTCTATGGCGGCCAGCCCGCGGCCAAAAAGGCGCGTGGTTTCCACCAGTTCGGCGGCCACCAGCCAGCGGCCCGGCTTGCGCGACAGATGCGCCCCGGGGTGCCGGTGGAACTTGATGCCGCGCGCCCCCAGGTACACGTCTTCGGTTTCGTGTTTGCAGCCCACGTTGCCCAGAAGACCCGCCAGCATGGACAGGTGCAACTGCTCGTAGCTGGCCGGCGTGGTGTTGGGCTTCCAGCCGTGCTCGGCCACCACCGTGAGCAGCTGGCTGTGTATGTCGCGCCACTCGCGCACGCGCCGCACGCTCACGTAGTTTTGCCGCAGCAAATTCTCGTACTGGCGGTGGCTGAGTTTGTGGGTGGTGTGGCCCTCGCCGCCTCCCGCAGCGGTGCCGCCCCGCGCCTCCTGCAGCCACTTCCATAGCTTCAGGTAACCGGTGAATTCGCTCTTCTCGTCGTCGAACTTGGCATGCGCCTGGTCGGCCTGGGTCTGCTGGTCCATGGGGCGCTCGCGCACATCCTGCAGGCTGAGCGCGGAGGCAATCACCAGCACCTCGTCCAGCGCATTGCGGCTGCGTGCCTCCAGGATCATGCGGCCCACGCGCGGGTCCAGCGGCAGGCGCGCCAGTTCCGCGCCCATGGCGGTGAGTTCGTTCTGTTCGTCCACCGCGCCCAGTTCGGCCAGCAGCTGGTAGCCATCGGTGATGGCGCGCTTGCTGGGCGCTTCCAGGAAGGGGAAGTCGTCCACCACGCCCAGGCGCAGGGACTTCATGCGCAGAATCACCGCGGCCAGGGATGAGCGCAGAATTTCGGGGTCGGTGAAACGTGGGCGGCCGTTGAAATCGGTCTCGTCGTACAGGCGTATGGCTATGCCGTCGGCCACGCGGCCGCAGCGGCCCGAGCGCTGGTTGGCCGCCGCCTGGCTGATGGGCTCCACCAGCAGCTGTTCCACCTTGCTGCGCAGGCTGTAGCGCTTCACGCGGGCGGTGCCCGCGTCGATCACGAAGCGAATGCCGGGCACCGTGAGTGAGGTTTCGGCCACGTTCGTGGCCAGCACGATGCGGCGCTGGCCGTGCGGCTCGAAAATGCGGTCCTGCTCGGCCTGGCTCAGGCGGGCAAACAGGGGCAGCACCTCGGCGTTGCGCAAGGCGGGCTGGTGGCTCAGGTGTTTGCGCAGGTGGTCGGCGGCCTCGCGGATCTCGCGCTCGCCGGGCAGGAACACCAGAATGTCGCCGCTGTGCCCTGCCGTTTGTGCGCCCCCGCGCCACAGCTCGTCCACCGCATCGGCAATGGCCTCGTTCATGCCGTAGTCGCGGCTTTCCTCGAACGGCCGCCAGCGTACCTCCACCGGGAAGGTGCGCCCCGACACCATGATGACCGGCGCCGGACCTTTGGCCGAAGCAAAGTGGTCGGCAAAGCGCTGCGCATCGATGGTGGCCGAGGTCACCACCACCTTCAGGTCCGGGCGGCGCGGCAGGATCTGGCGCAGGTAGCCCAGCAGGAAATCGATGTTCAGGCTGCGCTCGTGCGCCTCGTCAATGATGAGTGTGTCGTAGGCCTTGAGCAGCGGGTCCGTCTGGGTTTCGGCCAGCAGAATGCCGTCGGTCATGAGCTTGACGCGGGTGTTCTTGCCCACCCGGTCGTTGAAGCGGACCTTGTAGCCCACCACCTCGCCCAGCGGCGTTTTCAGCTCCTCGGCAATGCGCTTGGCCACCGAACTGGCGGCCAGGCGGCGCGGCTGGGTGTGGCCGATGCGCTGCGGGCGGCCTGCAGTCAAAGCGCCGCGCCCCATGGCCAGCGCTATCTTGGGCAACTGGGTGGTTTTGCCCGAGCCGGTCTCGCCACACACGATGACCACCTGGTGCTCGCGCAGCGCGGTCTCGATGTCGTGGCGGCGCGCCGACACCGGCAGCGATTCCGGAAAATCGATGTGCAGCGGGTTCGGGGGCTGGGTGCCGGCGTGGCAAACTTCGGTCAATTCGGTCACCCTGCGATTATCCTAGGCAACATGTCCACCGTTTTCAACTTCACCTTTGTGCCCTGGTTCCGCTCGGTGGCACCCTACATCCACAAATTCCGCAACCAGACTTTTGTGGTGGGCATTCCGGGTGAGGCCATTGCCGCGGGCAAGCTGCCCAACCTGGCGCAGGACCTGGCCCTCATCCAGAGCATGGGCGTGCGCGTGGTGCTGGTGCACGGTTTCCGGCCGCAGGTGAACGAACAACTGCGCGCCAAAGGGCACGAGGCGCGCTACCACAACGGCATCCGCGTGACCGACAGCGTGGCCCTGGACTGCGCGCAGGAGGCCGCCGGGCAACTGCGTTACGAGATCGAGGCCGCCTTCAGCCAGGGCCTGCCCAACACCCCCATGGCCGGCGCCACGGTGCGGGTTCTGTCGGGCAACTTCATCACGGCACGGCCTGTGGGCATCGTCGACGGGATCGATTTCCAGCATTCTGGCCTGGTGCGCAAGGTGGATGTGGCCGGCATCATCCGCACGCTCGACATGGGCGCGCTGGTGCTGTTGTCGCCGTTCGGTTTTTCACCCACCGGCGAAGCGTTCAACCTGAGCATGGAAGAGGTGGCCACCAGCGTGGCCATTGCCCTGCGCGCCGACAAGCTGCTGTTTGTGACCGAAGTGCCTGGCATTGCCGCCAACCCGGCCGAACCGATCAGCGAAGACAACCCCATCGATACCGAACTGCCGCTGGCGCAGGCCGAGAAAATCCTGGCCGAAAGCCCGCCCAGCCATGTCCCCACCGATGTGTCCTTCTACCTGCAGCACTGCGTGAAGGCGTGCAAGGGCGGCGTGGAGCGCAGCCACATCATCCCGTTCGCGGTAGACGGCGCCATGCTGCTGGAGGTGTACGTGCACGACGGCATAGGCACCATGGTGGTGGACGAAAAGCTGGAGAGCCTGCGCGAAGCCACCCCCGACGACGTGGGCGGCATCCTGCAACTCATCGAGCCTTTCGAGCGCGACGGCACGCTGGTCAAACGCGACCGCACCGAGATCGAGCGCGACATAGGCCACTACACCATCGTGGAACACGACGGCGTCATCTTTGCCTGCGCTGCGCTCTACCCTTACCCGGAAGCGCGCACCGGGGAGATGGCCGCACTCACCGTGCTGCCGCAAGCCCAGGGCCAGGGCGACGGCGAAAAAATCCTCAAACGCATTGAACAGCGCGCCCGCTACATGGGGCTGGAGAGCATTTTCGTGCTCACCACGCGCACCATGCACTGGTTCCTGAAGCGGGGCTTCGAGCCCATCGATGCCGACTGGCTGCCCGAAGCCCGCAAGCGCAAGTACAACTGGGACCGCCGCAGCATGGTGCTGGTCAAGCGGCTCAAGTGAGGCGCCTGCTCGGCAGGCGCCCACCGTTACTTCAGGCCGCCACAGCCTCTTCCTTGGCCGCCGCAGCCACTGCAGAAGCAGCCGGAGTGCGGATCAGGTGGTCGAACGCGCTCAGGGCGGCCTTGGCGCCATCGCCCGCGGCAATCACGATCTGCTTGTAAGGCACCGTGGTGCAATCGCCGGCGGCGAACACGCCCGGCACATTGGTGTGGCCCTTGTCGTCCACCACAATTTCGCCAAAGCGGCTCAGTTCCACCGTGCCCTTGAGCCATTCGGTGTTGGGAATCAGCCCGATCTGCACGAACACGCCTTCCAGCTCCACATGGTGCTCCACCTCGGTGGCGCGGTCGCGGTAGCGCAGGCCATTGACCTTGCCGCCAGCGCCGGTGATTTCGGTGGTCTGGGCATTGGTGACGATGGTCACGTTGGGCAGGCTCTTGAGCTTGCTCACCAGCACGGCATCGGCCTTCAGGCGGTCGGCAAATTCAATCAGCGTCACGTGGGCCACGATGCCCGCGAGGTCGATGGCGGCTTCCACGCCGGAGTTGCCCCCGCCAATCACTGCCGTGCGCTTGCCCTTGAACAGCGGGCCGTCGCAGTGCGGGCAGTAAGCCACGCCTTTGTTCTTGTACTCCTGCTCGCCGGGCACGTTCACATTGCGCCAGCGCGCGCCGGTGGACAGAATCACCGTGCGGGACTGCAGCACCGCGCCGTTGGCCAGTTCCACGCCTATCATTCCACCCGCCTCGGTGGCCGGAATCAGCTTCACGGCCTGGTTCAGGTTCATGATGTCCACGTCGTAGTGGCGCACCTGGGCTTCCAGGGCCGCGGCAAATTTCGGGCCGTCGGTCTCCAGCACGGAGATGTAGTTCTCGATGGCCATGGTGTCGTTGGTCTGGCCGCCAAAGCGCTCGGCCACCACACCGGTGCGTATACCTTTGCGCGCGGCGTACACGGCAGCGGCGGCACCGGCCGGGCCACCGCCCACCATCAGCACGTCGAACGCCTCTTTGGCGTTCAGCCGCGCGGCATCTTTCTCGGCCGAGCCCTGGTCGAGCTTGGCCACAATCTCTTCGGTCGACATGCGACCCGAACCGAACACCTGCCCGTTCAGGTAGACCATGGGCACAGCCATGACCTGGCGTTCGTTCACTTCATCCTGGTACAGCGCACCGTCAATCACCACGGTCTGCACGCGCGGGTTGATGACGGACATGAGGCTGAGCGCCTGCACCACGTCGGGACAGTTGTGGCAGCTCAGGGACATGTACACCTCGAAGCGGTAATCGCCGTCGAGTGCGCGGATCTGCTCGATGAGTTCGGGCTCCACCTTGGGCGGGTGACCACCCGTCCAGAGGAGTGCCAGCACCAGCGAGGTGAATTCGTGCCCCAGCGGAATGGCGGCAAAGCGCAGGCTCTGCGCCGTGCCCTTCCTCTGCAGGCTGAACGACGGCTTGCGCGCGTCGTTCCCGTCGGTGCTCAGGGAAATGTGCGGGGACAGGCTGGCAATGGTTTCCAGCAGTGCGCGCATTTCCTGGGCACTCTCCGACCCGTCGAGCGAAGCCACGATGTCGAACGGTTGCGACACGCGCTCCAGATAGGCCTTGAGTTGTGTTTTGATGGCATCGTCCAACATGGGGTGGCTCCTTGGTACTCAGCTACTGACGGGTCGGGAAGGATCGGGCGCTGGGCCGATCAGATCTTGCCAACCAGGTCCAGGGAAGGAGCAATGGTCTTGGCGCCTTCGTTCCACTTGGCGGGGCACACCTGGCCGGGGTTGGCGGCCACGTACTGGGCAGCCTTCAGCTTGCGCAGGGTTTCCTTCACGTCGCGGGCAATGGCGTTGTCGTGGATTTCGGCGGTCTTGATGATGCCTTCGGGGTTGATGATGAAGGTGCCACGCAGCGCCAGGCCTTCTTCAGGGATGTGCACGCCGAACATGTTGGTCAGGGTGTGGGTGGGGTCGCCCACCAGCGGGAACTTGGCCTTGCCCACGGCGGGGGAGGTCTCGTGCCACACCTTGTGCGAGAAGTGGGTGTCGGTGGTGACGATGTACACCTCGGCGCCAGCTTTCTGGAACTCGGCGTAGTTGTCGGCGGCGTCTTCCACTTCGGTGGGGCAGTTGAAGGTGAAGGCGGCCGGCATGAAGATCAGGACCGACCACTCGCCCTTGAAGGTTTCGTCGGAGACTTGCACGAACTTGCCGTTGTGGAAAGCCTGGGTTTTGAAGGGCTGAACTTGCGTATTGATGATGGACATGGTGATTTCCTAGGTTGATGAAAAAGGCAAAACGGGATCTGTGGGCAGTCTTTGCAGGCGCTCCAGCGTTCGCTGCAGTGCGACAAGAACTGTTCGATGTGCTAATGATAGCTAGGTTCTAATGAGTTTGCAGTTGGATAGTTTCTATTTGAAGCATAGCTTTTACCTAACGCGAGGGTGCCGCTTGCCGCCTGCTCGAATTATGTAATAATACTCATTATCATCTACTTGGTGACTGCCGAAGGGCGTCCCGCACCCGTGGTCTGGGCTGAAAGGAAAAACCATGAACGCCATTGCATTGCTCGGCATTGTTCTGCTTCTTGTGGTGGTGGCGGCGGCCTGGGCATTGAACGACCCGCGAACCGAGCATCCAACTGCATAAACTTGCAGGGCCGTCGCCAGCGTTCTGCTGCACCGGCCCGAACCCATGTCCATGCCTGTTCCCGTCCGCGCCATGTCCCTCCCCTTGAAAACCCAGCTGGTGGTGGTTTTGCTGGTGGTGGCACTGCACGCCCTTGCGCTGGGTGGACTGGCTCTCGGACTCCAGCAAAGGCCTGCCCCGGACAGCACCGATGCCACTCTGCGCGAGACGCTGTTGATGGCAGAACTGCTCCAGCCACCGGCTCCAGCCCCTGCGCCAGCGCCTACGCCGGCCGCTGAGCCGGCCGCTGCGCCTGCCGTCAGACCCGCGCCTGCCCCCCTCCCGGCCCAGCCCGCCCAGCCAGCACCGCGGGCTGCACCCACACCCACACCCACACCCACACCCGTACCTGAACCCGTACAGGCACCCGCACCCGTACCCCCCGCCGCCGCCGTTCCCGCCACACCGGTGCGGCCTGCCGGGCCCAACGCCCTGGCGGACGCCTCCACCGCCGCGGTACAGCCAGCCGAACAGGCCCCCTCCGCTGCACCTGCCCGGGGCCCTGCGCCAGCCACTGCCCCCCCACCCGTCCAACTGCCCTCCAGCAGCGCCGACTACCTCAACAACCCGCGGCCACCCTACCCTGCGCTCAGCCGCCGCCTGGGTGAACAGGGCCGGGTACTGGTCCGCGTGCGCATTGAGGCCGATGGCCGCCCCTCGCAGGCGGAATTGCAGGAGTCCAGTGGCTACGATCGGCTGGACCAGACTGCCCTCCAAACCGTCATGCGCTGGCGCTACGTGCCTGGCCAGCGGGGCGGTGTACCGGAACCCATGTGGTTCAGCGTTCCCATTCAATTTGTTCTGGAGTAAACGGTTTCATGGACCACAATTTCGGCCTCATGCACGTCTGGCATGTCGGTGACTGGGTCATACGGAGCGTCGCGCTCATCCTGCTGGCCATGTCGGTGGCCAGTTGGTGCGTCATCGGCATGAAATGGCTCAACCTGCGGCGGCTGCGGGCCCAGCGTTTGCAGGCCATGCGCTTCTGGACAGAGCCCAATGCCGAAGCCGCCCTGAACGCAACCCGCGAGGCTGGCCCCTACGGAGCGCTGGCCATGGCCGGGCACCATGCCGCGGAACACCTGCGTGTTCACCACCAGCAAACGGCGCTGAATGGCATCTCGCCCAGCGAGTGGGTCTCCACCAGCCTGCAGCAGGCGCTGGACGACTGCCAGGCTGCCCTGCAAAGCCGCATGGTGGTGCTGGCCTCGGTAGGCTCTACCGCACCGTTCATCGGGCTGTTCGGTACGGTTTGGGGCATCTACCATGCGCTACTGGGCATTGGCGTGGCCGGCCAGGCCAGCATTGCCGAAGTGTCCGGCCCCATTGGCGAGGCCCTGATCATGACGGCCCTGGGTCTGGCCGTGGCCATTCCTGCCGTGCCGGGCTACAACGCACTGTTGCGTGGGCACAAGGCCGCGTTGCAACAGCTCAACCGCTTTGCACACGACCTGCACGCCTACCTGCTCACGGGAGCGCGGGTGCGCAGCCTGCGCGCGGGAGACTGAGCCATGGCTTTCAAGACACTGGATGCCGACCAGGACGGCGAGCTCAGCGAGATCAACATGATCCCGCTCATCGATGTGATGCTGGTGCTGCTCATCGTGTTCATGATCACCGTGCCGGTGATGCAACACTCGGTGAACATTCAACTGCCTCAGGCCAGCAGCACACCCGCACCGAAGCCCGAGGAAGCCGTGCGGCTGGGTGTAGAGGCTGATGGGGCTTACCTCTGGAACGGCAGCCCGGTGACCGATGAGGAACTGACCACCCGTTTGCAGGCACTGGCTGCCACCAACGCGGAAACACCACTGCATCTGCTGGCCGACAAGGCCGTTCCCTACGAGCGGGTGGCCCTGCTGCTGGCCGCCGCCCAGCAAGCCGGGCTGGCGCGGGTGGGGTTCGTGACCGAACCCGCCGCGCCGCGCTGATAAGCCGCCCGCGCCGGGGCTTCAGAGCCCGATGGCCGCCATGCCCGCGCGGGCAATCTGCGCGTCCTCGCTGGACTTCACACCGCTCACACCCACGGCCCCCAGGCATTGCCCGTCTTTCAGGATGGGCACGCCACCTTCCAGCATGCCCTGCAGTGCGGGCGCGCTCAGGAACGAATAGCGACCGCCATTGATCACATCCTCGTACACCTTGGACTCGCGGCGGCCCAGAGCGGCCGTGTGTGCCTTGGCAGGCGCGATGTGGGCCGAAATGGCGGCGGCGCCATCCAGACGCTGCAGCCACAGCAGGTGACCGCCGTCATCGACGATGGCAATGGTCACGGCCCAGTTGTTTTTCAGGGCTTCGGCTTCTGCCGCCGCAGCAATGGCTTTGACGTCGGCGAGTTCGAGGGTGGCTTTGGTTTTCATGAACTTTTGCTTGAAAAAGTGGTCTAGGGAAGGTGTGCAAGCTTACCGCAGGCCACAACCCCGCTGCCTTCAGGGAATGCCAACCTGTCCGGAGTGGTCACCCTACAATGGTGTTTCTTGGTAGTCCGATCAACGAGGAGTTTTGTCCAATGACCCAGCAAACAGAGACTTTCGGCCGTTTTGGCAACGCGGTTGCGCTTCAGCAGCGCA
>JALOSG010000238.1 GCA_025458665.1 Serpentinimonas sp. | reverse complement strand
CGAAGCGGCGGCCTCCAAAATGGGCTTTTCCGCCTACGGCGTCACGCAGAACGACGACCCGCTGTCTCAGGCCATGCGCGGCCTCATAGACAACGCCTCGGGCCACGAGCACCAGATTGCGCTGTTGTGGCAAGCCATCGAGCAGCTGTCGGCCAGCCGTGGCGGTGGGTGCGATGTGCCCAACGATGCCGCGCGCCAGGAGCACTTCGAGGCCGACAAGCTCAACCAGCTGGTGGGCAAGTAAGCCGCTCGCTCAGGCCTGCGGAGCGCGCAGGGCGCTCTTGGGCCGGAAGGCCTTGCACACTTCGTCGTGCGTTTCCATGTACGGGCCGCCGATCAGGTCCACGCAGTAAGGCACAGCCGCAAAGATGCCGTGCACCTGGGGCTTGCCATCGGCGGCGCGGAAGCCTTCCAGGGTTTCGGCAATGGCCTTGGGTTGCCCGGGCAGGTTGATGATGAGACTTTGGCCCCGCACCACGGCCACCTGCCGTGACAGGATGGCGGTGGGCACGAACTGCAGGCTGATCTGGCGCATCTGTTCGCCAAAACCCGGCATCACCTTGTCGGCCACGGCCAGCGTGGCCTCGGGCGTCACGTCGCGCGGCGCAGGGCCGGTACCGCCGGTGGTGAGGATGAGGGCGCAGCCTGCATCGGCCAGCGCAATGAGCGTCTGGCTGATGGTGTCCTGCTCGTCGGGGATGAGGCGCGGCTCGAAGGTGATGGGGTTCTTCAGCGCGCGGCCCAGCCAGTCCTGCAGGGCGGGCAGACCCTTGTCTTCGTAAACGCCGCTGCTGGCGCGGTCGCTGATGGACACAATGCCGATCTTGACGGGGTCGAAACTCATGGCTCTTGCGGGGTTGTGGAGGCGGAATCGGGTGAGGAATCCAGGTCGGGGTTCGCCGCCGCTTCGGCCGCCTTGAGGGCGGCCTGTACCAGCTGAAATATCTCGCGGTAGGACTTACCGTGGCGCGGCGCTTCGCCTGGAACCTCCTTGGCCGTGGCGTCCTTGCGCGCCTGGCGTATGAGGGTACGCAGGTGCTGCGGGTCGGTGGCGGGGTGTGCCTCCAGCCATTCGGTCAGGGCAGTGTCTTCGGCCACCAGCCGGTCGCGCCAGTGCTCGGCGCGGTGCAGGCGCAGCGTGTCCTGGGCGGAGCCCTGGTGTTGCTCCTGCAGCGCCGCTTCGATGGCGGCCACGGTGCTTTCATCGAGCTTGCGCATGAGCTTGCCGATGTACTGCATCTGGCGCCGGCGGCCCTCGAAATTGCTGATGCGCCGGGCCTCGTCCACCGCTTCCAGCAGGCGTTCGGGCAGGTCGAGCTTTTTCCGCAAGCCTGCGCGCAGATCGAGCAACTGCTCGCCCAGGGCCTGCAGGTGGTCGCTGTGTTTTTTCAGGTCGGTCTTGCTGAGCTCGACGTCGCCTTTGAGCTCGCGCTTGAGCTCCTGGTCGAGTTCGCTGCCCGCTGCCACAAAGTGGCCGCGGACAAAATAACCTTTGGTGGGTTTGCGTGGCATGGCCGGTATCATACTGACCGACATGACCCCACCCCGTTCTCCCTCCAAGGCCTCGGCCTCTGCCCAGGCACCTTCCATGCCCACCCAACCCAGCCCCAAAGCCCGCAGCCAGCGGCCTGGCCACGAGCCTGCCCTGCCCGGATTCCAGTACTCGCGCGGGCAGTTCGAGGAACTGGCCGATCTGGCCCTGAAGCACGCCCGAAAGCTGGGTGCCACCGACGGGGGCGTTGAGGTTTCCGAGGGAGCAGGCCTGAGCGTATCGGTGCGCAAAGGGGCGCTGGAAAACGTGGAGCGCAACCGGGACAAGTCCCTCGGGATCACGGTGTACCTGGGGCAGCGGCGGGGCAATGCCTCCACCTCCGATTTTTCCCCGGCCGCCATCCGCCAGACCGTGCAGGCCGCATACGACATTGCGCGTTTCACCGCCGAAGACCCGGTAGCCGGCCTGCCCGATGAGCAGGACGTAGCCAACGATGGCCCGGACCTGGACCTGTTCCACCCCTGGCCCATTCTGGCCGAGCAGGCCATGGACATTGCGTTGCGCTGCGAGGCGGCGGCCATGGCCACCAGCAAGAAGATCACCAACAGCGAAGGGGCGGGGGTATCGGCCCAGCAGTCGCACTTTTTCAGCGAGCACATGCGCGGTGGCGAGCGTGGGCGTGCGGGGATTTTCCGTGGCGGTTACGCCAGCTCGCGGCACAGCTTTTCCGTGGCGCCCATTGCCGGCAAAGGCGCTCGCATGCAGCGCGATTACTGGTACAGCTCCATGCGTTCGCCCGACGACCTGGCCAGCCCGGAGGCCGTGGGCCGCTACGCCGCCGAGCGCGCGCTGTCGCGCCTGAACGCGCGCAAGGTGCCCACCACGCAATGTCCCGTGTTGTTCGAGTCCCCGCTGGCCGCTGGCCTGCTGGGTGCGTTCGTGCAGGCCGTGAGTGGCGGCGCGCTGTACCGCAAGACCACCTTCTTGGTGGACAGCCTGGGCCGCCAGGTGTTCCCCCAGCACATCGACATCCAGGAAGACCCTTTCATTCTGCGTGGCAAGGGCAGCTCGCCATTCGACGACGAAGGCGTGAAGACTGTGCCCCGCACGGTGGTGAGCGCCGGCTGCGTGAAGGGCTATTTCCTGAGCACCTACTCGGCGCGCAAGCTGGGCATGCGCACCACCGGCAACTCGGGTGGCTCGCACAACCTGCTGCTCACCAGCCGCCTGACCCGGCCTGAAGACGACCTCGATGCCATGCTGAAGAAGCTGGGCACCGGCCTGTTCGTGACCGAACTGATGGGGCAGGGCGTGAACTACGTGACCGGCGACTATTCGCGCGGCGCCGCAGGTTTCTGGGTGGAGAACGGCCAGATTGCCTTCCCGGTGCAGGAAGTGACCATAGCCGGCAATCTGAACGAGATGTTCAAGGGCATGGCCGCAGTGGGTGCCGACGTGTATGGCTTTGGCGCCAAGAACGTGGGCTCCATCCTCATCGATCGGATGAAGGTGGCGGGCTCCTGAGCCGTCTCGCCGCTTCAACGATCAGCGCCACCTAGCCCACACCCCCCATGCGCCCCGAAGCGCTCGCTCTGGCTGCGGCTGCTTGCTGGGCGGTCTCCAGCCTGTTTTCTGCGCCGCCGTCGCAGCGGCTGGGGGCCTTCGCGTTCAGCCGTTGGCGCATGCTCTTTGCCAGCTTGCTCCTCTGGACGCTCGCGCTGTCCTGGGGCGGCTGGCGCAGCCTCCACACCGATGCCCTGACGCTGCTGGCCATCTCCGGCATCGTGGGCATTTTCATTGGCGACACCGCACTCTTTGCCTGCATGAACCGGCTGGGGCCCAGGCGTTCGGGAGTGCTGTTTGCCTGCCATGCGCTGTTTTCGGCGTGGCTGGCGTGGTGGTGGCTGGGCGAAACCCTGTGGGGCCAGACGCTGGTGGGCAGCGGCCTGCTGATGAGTGGCGTGATGTGGGCCATTCTGCGCGGCAAGCGCGACGAGGAGGCCCATGCCTGGGAACAGACGCGCGGGGCGTTGTGGGTAGGGGTGGCGCTGGGTTTGCTGGCGGCGCTGTGCCAGTCG
>JALOSG010000057.1 GCA_025458665.1 Serpentinimonas sp. | reverse complement strand
ATGGGGCACCAGGTGGTGGTGGCCCACAACGGGCAGGAGGCGCTGGAGCAGGCCCAGGCGCAGCGCTTCGACCTGGTGCTCATGGACATGCACATGCCGGTCATGGACGGTACCGACAGCGCCCGCTCCATACGCGCCTTGCCGCACCCGGCCGGTCAGGTGCCCATCATTGCCCTGACTGCCAACGCCATGGCCGAGGCGCGCCTGGAAGCCAGCCAGGCGGGCATGAACGACTTTCTGGTCAAACCCGTGCGCTTCGATGAACTCAAAGCCGCGGTGGAGCGCTACGGCTACCCGGGCTAGGCCTGAATCTGCGGTTGCGCCGCGGCCGCGCTGGCACCCACCGCGTCGAGGCTGGCCGTGGTTTCGCCCCAGCGGCTCGCCACCTCCAGCACCTCTGGCAATCGAGACAGAAAGCGCTCCACCAGGTCCGGGTCGAAGTGGCTGCCCGCCTCTTTGCGCAGGTGTGCCACGGCTTCCTCCACCGTCCAGGCGCGTTTGTACGGGCGCACCGTGGTGAGCGCGTCGTACACATCGGCAATGGCCACGATGCGGGCTTCCAGAGGGATGTCTGCCCCCTTGAGGCCGCGCGGGTAACCGCTGCCGTCCCACTTTTCGTGGTGGCACAGCGCAATGTTGTAGGCCAGCGCCAGCATGCCGGTCTGGTTTTCGCCAATGATCTTGGCGCCAATCTCGGGGTGCTGGCGCATGACCGTCAGTTCCTCGGGCGTAAGGCGGCCAGGCTTGCGCAGTATGGCGTCCGGAATACCGATCTTGCCCACATCGTGCATGGGCGCTGCACTGAACAGGTCTTCCAGGGCGTCGCCGGTGTAGCCCACCGTCTCGGCCAGCAGGCGCGAATAGTGGCTCATGCGGATGACGTGCAGGCCGGTCTCGTTGTCCTTGTACTCGGCCGCCTTGCCCAGGCAGTGCACCACCTGCTGGCGCGTGGCCAGCAGGTCTTCGGCGCGCACCAGGGACAGATGGGTACGCACGCGCGCGCGCACCACCGAGGCCCCGTAGGGCTTGGTGATGTAGTCCACAGCCCCCACCGAGAAGCCGGTAGCCTCGTCCGATTCTTCGTTCAGCGCGGTCACGAAGATGACGGGAATCTGTGCGGTGGCGGGCCGCTGCTTCAGTATCTTGCAGGCTTCGTAGCCCGTCATGCCCGGCATCATCACATCGAGGAGGATGAGGTCGGGCAGTTCCTTTTCCGCCAGTTCAATGGCACGCAGGCCGTCCTTGGCCACCAGCAGGCGGTACTCACCTTGCAGCAACTGTTGCAGCAGCCGCAGGTTCAGGGGCTCGTCGTCTACCAGCAGAAGGGTTTTGGGGGTGTCTGTGGCCATGGTGTGCTTTCTTGTGCGCCCAAGCTCATTCGGGTTGGGAGTTCAGCCACTGTTCCAGTTCCTGGAGCTGGTTCAGGGCTTCATGGAACTCATAGAGGTCCAGCGATTTGTTCAGTGCGTACCAGATGCGTTCGGGACGCGCCGCACCCAGGGCCTTCTGCAACGGGGTCAGTCCGTCCGGCGGAATTTCCCCGTGTTGCAAGGCGTTGACCAACTGCTGCAAGGCTCGCCGGGCTTCCCGCTTCTGGGCACCAGCCAGTCGGGCAGGGCCGTCACCGCGCTCTTCGGGCCCCAGGGAGGCGGGCATGCTCAGCAGCAATATCTCTTCAATTGCCCGCAGGGTGGCACGTGCGGTGGTGTCCAGCCGTGCGGCGGCTGCCTGCGCGGTGGCCGTGTCGTTGCGGCGCAAGGCGGTCTCCAGCCCATCCAGCAACTGGAACAGCGCAGCGGCACTGAGCGAGCCTGCCGCACCGCGCAGGGCATGTACCGCACCGATGGCTTCCCGGGTAGGCCCGCTCAGGGCTTTGTGTATGCGGGCCACATCGTCAGGCAGTTGCTCCTGCAGCATGCGCAGCCCTTGCAGCCACATCTCGCGCTGGCCACCCCAGGTGGCCACGCCTGCAACGGCGTCCAGCAATGGTGCAGGCTGTGTTTTCATAGGGGCTTCCTTTTTCTTCGCGCCAGCTTCCCGGCGCTCGCTGGCGTCCAGGGTCTCTGCCACCGGCAGTGGCAGTTGCACACGGAACAAGCTGCCCACGCCCGGCTTGCTCCGCACGGCAATGGTGCCCTGCATGAGGTCCACCAGCTGTTTGCACAAGGTGGTGCCCAGGCCGGTTCCGCCGTAACGCCGGGTGTGGGTGGCATCGGCTTGCGTGAAGGGCTCGAACAGGCGGCTCAGGTACTCCTCGTTCATCCCGATGCCGGTGTCCTTCACCTCCAGCGTCAAGCCGTCGGGCCCTGTGCTGGCGCGCACCGAGACCTCACCTTTCTCGGTGAACTTGATGGCGTTGTCCACCAGATTGGCCAGAATCTGGCGCACCCGCGCCGCATCGCCCACCAGCAGATGAGAACCATCCTGCGGGGGGCTGTAGACGAAGCGCAGACCCTTGCGCCGGGCCTTCTGGCCCAATGTCTGGTCGAGCTCGCGCAGTACATCGTCCAGGCTGAACGCAGCCACCTCCAGCTGAAGCGCACCCCGGTCCAGCTTGGCGGTGTCCAGAATGTCGTTGAGCAACCCCAGCAGAGCGCGCGCCGAGTCGTGCACCGCGCGCACATGGCGCGTCTGCTCCTCGTTCAACGGGGTTTCCATGAGCACGCTGGTGAAGCCCAGCACCGCCGTCATGGGGGTGCGGAGTTCGTGGCTCATGTTGGCCAGAAAGTTGGCGCGCAGCGTGGCAGCCTGTTCGGCCCGCTCTTTCTCCTTCCTAAGCCCCTCGTTCCTGATGCGGTCTGAAATGTCGTGCACGATCTTGAAAGTGCCCTGCAAGCGGCCGGCCCCGTCGCGGATGGGCGCCGAGCTCACCAGCACATGCAGCAGTGTCCCGTTCTTGTGTCGCCGGATGGACTCATGCCCGCGCAGCGCTACCCCGGCTTTCATGAGCCGCCGCTCTTCCGCGTTGCGCTCCACCTCGGTGGGGCTGTGCAGTATCTCCACCGACTGTCCAATGATTTCCTGGGCGGTGTACCCGAACAGCCGCTCGGCGCCTTTGTTCCAGGTCTCGATGCGGCCGTTGAGGTCCTGGCTCACGATGGCATCGTCCGAGGTCTCGATGATGTAGTGCGCCCGCTGGAGTGCCGCCTCGCTGGCCAACTGGTCTGTCACATCGTCCAGCGTGACATCGATCCAGCCAGGGTCGCCGCGCCGGGTGGGGGCACCAGGCCTCAGCACCGCAGAGAACCAGCGCGGGTTGCCATTGCTGTGCGTCAGGCGCAGGCGCAAACGCTGGCTGCCTGATGATGCGGTGGTCGCGTTGGTGGGGTCGGCCTTCGGGTCTGTCTGGGCCAGTTGGTCCAGCGCCTTCTGCAGGGCCGCGCGTTGCTCGGGCAGGTCGGGCCAGAAACAGCTGGACTGCAGCGGCCCGCCCACCGCCAGGGCGGGGTCCTGGCCCAGCAGCGCTTCGGTCCGCCGGCTCGCCAGGCGTATGCGCCAGGGCGCAACACGTTCAATCTGCAAGGCAATCACCGGCAGGTTGTCCATCAGGCCGCGCATGCGGGCCTCGCTCTTCACCACGGCGCGGGAGAGCTGGCGCATGCGGGCCCATGCCCCCAGCCCCATGAGCAAGCCTGCCAGCAACAGCAGCACCACCACCAGCAGGCTGGCCAGTTCAATGCGGTTCCAGCCGCCGGGAGGCACGGGCGTTACCGGCCCCACAAAGCGCACGGCAGCCATTCCTGCGTAGTGCATGGACGCCACCGCCAGCCCCATGACTGCCCCGGCCAGCCCGTTGCGCCATTGCACGGGCAGTTGTGGCATGTGGCGGGCCAGCCAGAAGCGCAACGCCAGGGCCGCCGTGGCCACTCCGGCGGCCAGCAGCACCGACAGCACGAACAGCGCAGCGTCGTAGCGCTGTTCCACGCCGGCCTGCAGTGCGGCCATGCCGATGTAGTGCATCAACCCGATGCCAGCCCCCATGGCAGCGCCGTGGGTACAGAGCTGGTAGGCCCGTGCCTGTGGCCTGGCCAGCAACGCCAGCGCCAGGGCAGCCGCCAGCATGCCGGGCACCATGGAAAGAAGTGTGAGACCAAGGTGGTAACCCACTGGCGTGGACCATTCCAGCGCCAGCATGCCAATGAAGTGCATGGCCCAGATGCCCAGGCCCAGCGCCACGCTACCCGCCAGCCAGACGGTGCGGCGCACCTGGCGCGACGTTGTGAACTCCATTTGCAGTGCGGTCTGCATGGCCAGCACCGAACTGGTGATGGCTACCAGCAGCGACAACAGCACCAGGGCGTGGTTGTGCCCCACCTGCAGCACCAGGGAGGGCGTTTGGGGTACATCGAACACGGCCAGCAAGGCGTCGGGGGACATGGCAGCAGATGGCGCTAGGAGAGGTGGTAGGAGAAACCTGAATATATGATACTTTTCGCATTATGTCGCGTAAATGTCATTTTTGCAAGAGTTTTCTGCAGTTCTTGAGGGCTGCAAAAAGTTTCCATCGATTCATGGAACTGTACCCATCCCATTTCTGTCTTGGAAACTCAGCTTGGTCAGCTTCACCCGTCTGGCGATGATGACTTAAGCAGTTTTCTGCTTGTCAATGTGTAAAATTTGCGGATAATGTCATTTTCATATTCACCTCAACACCTGCAGCCATGACCAAGAACAACCCCCCGGGTGGTGGCGCCCACTACACCACTTTCGAGGTGGCACGCATGCTGGGTATGGCCGTGCGCTCCGTGCAACTCATGGTGGATCGCCAGGAGCTGGAAGCCTGGAAGACCCCCGGTGGGCACCGGCGTATCACCTACGATTCGGTGCAGCGCTGGCTGGAGCGCCACCGTGGTGCCACCAGCCTGAGCGCGCGCGGCAGCAACCCGGTGCGCAGGGGGCGTCCCACCACCCGCCATGCGCTGGGTGGTGCGGGTAGCAGTGCCTCCGCGGCCTCGGTGGCGCGCCCCTGTGTGTTGCTGATTGAGGATTCGGTGCACTACCAGAACCTCATCCGTCTGCTGGTGGAGGAGCACTTCCCGCAGGTGACGCTGCAAACCGCGCAAGATGGCTTTTCTGGTTTGAGCCTGTTCGGTGCACTCCAGCCCGACGTGCTGGTGGTGGACCTGATGCTCCCCGGCATAGACGGGGCCACGCTCATCACCACCCTGCGCTTCAACCCGCACTTCCAGAACACGCGCCTGCTGGTGGTGACCTCGCTGGGGCCCACCGACCTGGAGCGTTATGCATTTGCCCTGAACGAAGTGCCGGTGATCCACAAGACCCACCTGGTCGAGCAGTTGCCTGAGCACCTGGCCCGTGCCTTGCAGCTTGAGGCCGCCTGAACCTCAACCGGTCCACCGCACAAGGCTGACTGCGCCATGACCGTGTCGCTGCTGGTACTGGAAGATGACCCCACGGTGCGGCGTTTTGTGGGCATGGCCTTGCAGCGCCTGGGTGCCGATGCCGTCCTATGCGCCACCGTGGCCGAGGCCACGCGTGCGCTGGAGGGCCGCGAGTTCGGGGCCATAGTGACCGATTTGCGGCTGCCCGATGGCACGGGGGAGAGTTTCCTGGCGGCGTTGGCGCCTTACCGCGAGGCCCACCCCGCGTGCAAGGTGGTGGTGAGCAGCGGCGCACTCGACCCCGAAACCCGCAGCCGTCTGCAGCGCTTGCAGGTGGACCAGATGCTCCCCAAGCCGCTGGAGTTGCAGCAGCTGAGAGATCTCGTGGCCTTTGCGACCGAGAGTGCCCGCGCAGCGCCACCCGCGCCACCAGCCACGCCAGCGCCACCAGCCACGCCGCCCGCGGTGTCTCCGGCACAGCGGGCACTGCAGGTGCATTTTGGTGGGAATGAACGCCTGTTTGCGCAGTACCGCAGCCTGTGTCTTGCCCAGTTTCCGTCCGACATGGCGCAGGCCGATGGCGCGCTGCAGCGTGGCGATGGCGCAGGCCTTCAGCATACGGGGCACAACCTGAAAACGGTGTTGCGTTTGCTGGGCTGGGAGCAAGCTGCAGAGTTGGCCGCCTGCCTGGAGCAGCAGGCCACCACGGACACTGCTGCCGCCGCTGCCACCTGGCACAACTTGCGCCAGGCGCTGCAAGAATTGCTGCGCACCGCCTGACCCCCGCCACACCCCACCCACACCCCGCTCCAGCCGCCGCCGCATGCCCGCGCACATTCTTGTGGTCGAAGACCAGGACATCATCCGCAAACTGGTGCGCATGACGCTGGAAATGGCGGGCCATACCGTCAGCGAAGCCAGCAGCGGCCGCCAGGGTGTGGATGCGGCGCTGGCGCAGCCGCCCGACCTGATCCTGATGGATGTGATGATGCCCGGCGAACTCAATGGGCTGGCTGCTTGCCGTGCGTTGCGCGCGCAACCGGGCTTTGCCCGGATTCCGATTGTCATGCTCACGGCCAAAGGGCAGGAGCAGGACCGGCTGGAGGGCCTGTCCGCCGGCGCCAGCGACTACGTGGTCAAGCCCTTTGCCCCCCAGGCGTTGCTGTCGCTCATCGAGCGCCAGCTCGGCCGCCCGGCAGCCAGTGGGTGACGCGGTGACCCAGGGCACATCTTCCAGCGGCGAGGCGCTGCGCGGCCCCAGCCGCCCGACATTGCTGGCGCGTGCCCGGCGAGCCCTGCGGCTGAGCGGTCTGCGTACCCAGATTCTCCTGCCACTGGCTTTGCTGACCCTGCTGCTGACCGCGACCGCGGTCTATGTGGGCCAGGCACGCATACAGGCCGCCGCCGAACGCTCGGTGCACGAATGGGCGGGCGTCCTGGTCGATGCGGCAGCGGCAGCCAGCCTGGAGCACGTGCGGCGGGGCGAACTGGAACGGCTGGAGCACACACTGCGCCTGCTGGTGGCTTTGCCCGAGGTGCACCTGATTGAACTGAGCGACCCGCAGGGCCGTGCCGTCATCGCCCTGAACGATGTCCATGCCCATGCTTCGGACCCGCACAGCCACGGTCCTCTCCCGGACGGTGCTCTCCCAGACGGTGCTCTGCCAGACCGCGCCCTGCAGATCCGGCGGGGCGAGCCCGGCGGCCTGCTGGACCGGTACAGCGACCCCACCCCGCGCATACTCATGCACAACGGGCACCGCGTGCTGTGGATCTCGCGCCCGCTGTCGGCCCAGTCCCCGGCGGGCCGCATCGGACTGGCCCTCGATCTGGAGCACCGGGAGGCAGCGGGTCGCAGCATTCTCTACCAGCAGATCGGGCTGGGGGTGGCGCTCTCGCTGGTGTTTCTCTGGCTGGTGTACCGGGTGGTGGGGCGGATACTGGCGCCCCTGGGGCGCCTCGCCGGTCACCTGCGGGGGGTGAGCAACAGCCGCCCGCAGCCCTGGAACGAGGCGGGCAATTGCCGCGAAGTGCAGGACATTGCCCGTGCCACCAACGGCATGCTGTCGCGGCTGGCCCAGCAAATTGCCGCCCTCACGTCGAGCCAGTCCATGCTCTCGGCCACCATAGACGGCTCACCGTACTGCGTCATCGTGACCGATGCCCAGTTTCGTGTGAGCACCATCAACGCAGCTGCAAGGCGCCAGTTTGGCGTGGCTGCCCCGCAGAGTGAGCTGCTGAGCTTGCGCCAGCTGTTGCCGCATCTGCAGCAAGACGTGTTCCAGCCCAGCGTACTGTCGGACTGGCTGGAGGAAGGGCAAGGGGCCAGAACCTTCGTGTCGCTCGGTATGCGGCTCAATGGCCAGTCCTTCGATGCCGAGGTATCGGTGGCCCGCGTGGACACGGACGTGGCGCCCGAGTATGTGTTTGTGCTGCGTGACATCACCGCCGAGTCCCGCGCCCGCACCGCCTTGCTGGAGCGCACGGCGCGGCTCAATACGGTGCTCTCGCTCAGTGCCGAGGGCATTGTGTTCTTTGACCGCGAGCAACGCCTGTCCTACATCAATCCCGCCATGCTCGAACTGCTCCAGCCCTTGCGCATGGACCAGCTCATGGGCAGCACGCTGGTGCAGTTTGAAAGCACCCTGGTAGACAAAAGCCTCCCCGAGCAGCCTTACCAGCCCAGGGCGGTTCAGGCCGATGGCCGCTGGCGTGTGCGCACCGATGGACCCGCGCCACCGTTCACGTTGCTGGGAGCCGGTGAACGCATTCTGACCTGCACCTGGCGGCAGGCCGGGCCCGAGCACGATGAGCTGGTGGTGTTCTTCCGCGATGTGACGCAACAGGTGACGCTGGACCGCATGAAGAGCGAGTTCCTGAGCAGCGCCGCCCACGAACTCCGCACGCCGCTGACCAGCATTCTGGGCTTCAGCGATCTGATGATCCAGTACCCCATGCCCGAGGCGGAGCGGCTGGACCTGCTCAAGACCATACGGTCGCAGTCGGCATTGCTGGTCAACATCATCAACGAGATGCTGGACCTCTCCCGCATAGAGGCCCGCCGCGGCATGGACTTCAAGCCGCAACACTGCTTGCTGGCCCAGCTGTGCCAGGATGCAGCCAGCGGCATGAGCATGCCGGGCGACGACCGGGTGGTGCAGGTGGTGCACGAAGACGCCAGGCTGGTCGTCTGGGTGGACCCGGACAAATTCCGGCAGGTGCTCAACAACCTGCTCTCCAACGCTTACAAGTTTTCGGCGGGCCAGGGCGACATCGCGCTGCGCACGGGGCTGGCCTGGGTGGATGGCAAGCGCTGGGCACGCATCGAGGTGCAAGACCACGGAATCGGCATGACGCCGGAGCAGGCAGCGCACGCCTTCGAGCGCTTCTACCGCGCCGATGTGTCCGGACACATTGCTGGCACCGGCCTGGGGCTGCCGCTGGTCAAGGAGATTGTGGAACTATCGGGCGGGCGGGTGCAGCTGTTCACCGAGGCCGGTCTTGGCACGCGGGTGGAACTGCTGTTGCCGCTGCCTAGCGAGGCGCTGGCTGGCCCTGTGCCGCCAACCTGACTGGCGCGCCAGGGGGCTGGTGCTGCGACAGCACGTCACCGAACAGCTCGGCCATCACGGCGCGGTACTGTGCCTGTCCCACGGAATTGGTGTTGTGGTGCGACCCCCCGGCCACCCGCACCAGCCGCTTGGGCTCGGCGGCGGCGTCATAGAGGCGCTGCGCCAGCGCGGGGCTGATGAGCCGGTCTTCCTCGCCGTGCACCACCACCAGCGGTGAGCCTATGTGGGCCACCTTCTTCACCGCATCGAAGCGCTGGGTGATGAAGGGCGACACCGGCAGCCAGCCCCAGCGGAAAGTGCGTACCAGCTCGGGGATGCTGGTGAAAGTCCCTTCCACCAGGGTGCCGGTCTCGTCGTTCACCTGCTTGGCCAGATCGATGGCGATGGCCCCGCCCAGCGAATGTCCGAATATGAAGCGCGGCCGGTCGGGGTAACGCTGGGCCAGCCAGTCCCAGGCGGCGCGAGCGTCTTCGTAGGCCATGTCCTCCGAGGGCAGGTCTGGGCTGCTGCGCCCAAAGCCCCGGTAGTCGATGCCCAGTACCGCGAACCCGAGTTCCTCCATGCGCCGCATGCGAAACGCCGACCCGGTGACGTTCCAGCGTGCGCCATGCAGGTACAGCAGCACGGGACGCGCGTCGCCCGGCGTGTCGGCATCGCCGGTCCACAGCCCGTGCAGGCGCACGGGTTCCCCGGTGACGGAAGACTGGAACTCGATCCAGACATCTTGCATGCCTTGCGCGGCATAGGTGCCGCCGCTCCAGCTGCGGTCGCTGGGCTGGAAGATCATGAGGCGCTGGCGCTCGTCCAGTGCGGCACAGCCGGCCAGAAGAGCGACGGTGAGCATGGCGCCCAGCGCCAGGCGAACAGGGGTGCGTTTCCAGAGGTTCACGGACGCAAGCTTAGCGGGCTTGAATTCCGCACGGGCCTGCCGGGTTTCTGGCGCTGGGCGCACCGGCCTTGCGCCGCAGGGTCGGCAAAGATGAAACCTTCAGACGGCCCGGATTGGGGCTTGATCTAAATCAAGTAAGTCTTACTATGTTTTATAAATGATAATTTATTGATTGTCAGCCTATCAATAGCGCATAAATATACTATTAAATGCTGTCCTGTCAGTTTGCCCATCGATGACCCCTTTGCTAGAGTGAAATCGTGCGCTTTGCTGTACCAGAGCCACCATCTACACGGAGACCCACGTATGCGTACCAACCTTCCTGTCAGCGGGCGCGAGTACCCTTTTCCCAGCGGTCAGACTTTGGTGTCCACCACCGACACGCAGGGCCGCATCCTCTACTGCAACCACATTTTTGTGGAAGTGAGCGGCTACGCCACCGAGGAACTGCTGGGCCAGCCGCACAACCTCATTCGCCACCCGGACATGCCCGAAGAGGCTTTCCGCGATATGTGGGAGACCATTGCCTCGGGCAGGCCGTGGTCTGCGCCCGTGAAGAACCGCCGCAAAGACGGCGACCATTACTGGGTCATGGCCAATGCCACCCCGCTGATGGAGAACGGCGTGCCTGTGGGCTACATGTCGGTACGCACCGAAGCGACGCGCGAACAGATAGAAGCGGCCGAAGCCCTGTACGCCACCATGCGCGAGGAGAAGCAGGCGGGGCGGCGGGTCCACACGCTCAAGGCAGGGCGACTGGTGAAGAACAGCCTGGGCGGCAAGGTCAGCGAGGCCTTGCGCCTGGGCCTGTCCAGCAAGCTGTTCCTGGTGCTGGCGGTGGTGTTGCTGGTGGGGCACTTCCTCAGCGGCCTGATTCCTGCCGCGGTGCCTATGGCTGGTGTGTTCGACTTCGCGCTGGAGGCCGCCGTTCTGGCGGGAGCCTGGTGGTACCTCAACCGCCTCCTGGTGACGCCGCTCGATGGGCTGATCCGTGTGGGCAACACCATGGCAGCCGGAGACCTGACGCAAACCGTGGTGCGCACCCGCTCCGACCAACTCGGGGACCTGGAGCAGTCACTGGGCCAGCTCAGTGTGAACCTGAAATCCATTGTGCGCGACGCCCGCGACCAGAGTGGCGAGATGGTGGTGGGTACCAAAGAGATTGCGCAGGGCAACCTGGACCTGTCCCAGCGCACCGAGTCGCAGGCCAGCAACCTGGAGGAAACCGCCGCATCCATGGAGGAGATCACCGGGGTGGTGAAGGCCTCGGCCGACTCGGCGGTGCAGGCCAGCCTGCTGTCTGCCGACGTGCTGAGTACCGCCGAGCGCAGCAATGCCGCGGTGGCCGAGGTAGGCAGCACCATGAAAGAGATTCAGGAGGCCTCGCGCCGCATTGCCGATATCACTCAGGTCATTGACAGCATTGCCTTCCAGACCAACATTCTGGCGCTGAACGCGGCGGTGGAAGCTGCCCGCGCCGGTGAGCAGGGGCGCGGCTTTGCGGTAGTGGCCAGCGAGGTGCGGGCCCTGGCGCAGCGCACGTCTACGGCTGCCAAGGAAATCAAGGTGTTGATCGAGGAGTCGGTGACCAGTGTGGATGCGGGCCACAACAAGACCTTGCACGCCAGCAAGTCGATGGAGGAGGCGGTTCAGGGCGTGCGCCGGGTGAACAGCCTGGTGGACGAGATCAGCCACGCCGCGCGCGAACAACTCACCGGCATTTCGCAAATCAACCAGGCCATCACGGAACTCGACACCATCACCCAGCAGAACGCCGCGCTGGTGGAAGAGATTGCCGCCTCCGCCCAGTCGCTGGAAGGGCTGGCCAAGGCCACCACCGACACCGTGCGCGTGTTCCGCATCGACCACTCTCCGCTGCAGCGTACGGATGCGGTGGAACTGCGCAAGCAGAACCGGGCCAAGGCGCTGGAGGCGTCCGAGCCCTTGCAGCTTCAGGCCGCCTGAGCGGGCCAGCGCGGCCCTTGCAGCCTCAGGCCGCTGCGTAGCGCTCGCGGGCCAGCTTCGCGCCGGCGGCCAGAGCTTCCAGCTTGGCCATGGCCACTTCCCGGCTCATGGGCGCGAGGCCGCAGTTGGTGCAGGGAATGATGTGCTGTATGGGCACGTACTTCAGCGCCTCGCCAATGGTGTCGGCAATCTGTTCCGGGGTCTCAATCTCGGGGCTGGCCACGTCGATCACGCCCACCATCACGTCCTTGCCTTCCAGCAACTTCATGAGTTCGGGTGGCACGTGGGAGTGGAAGCACTCCAGGCTCACTTGCTGGATGCTGCTCTTGGCCAGCGCGGGGAATACCTCCTCGTACTGGCGCCATTCGTGGCCCAGGGTGTTCTTCCAGTCCACATTGGCCTGGATGCCGTAGCCATAGCAAATGTGAACGGCAGTGGTGCAGGTCAGGCCCTGTGCGGCGCGCTCCAGAGCTTTCACGCCCCAGTCGGCGGCTTCCTTCATGTAGACGTTGAAAGCGGGTTCGTCGAACTGGATGATGTCCACGCCATCGGCCTGCAGGGCCAGGGCTTCCTGGTTGAGCAGTTCGGCAAAGGCCATGGCCATTTTCACGCGGTCGCCGTAGAAGCGGTCCGCCACGGTGTCCACAATCGTCATGGGGCCGGGCAGGGTGAACTTGAGTTTTTTGGTGGTGTGCTTGCGCGCCAGTTGCGCCTCGAAGGCGTGCACCCGGCCCTTGAGGCGCAAGGGCGCCACCACCTGCGGCACCATGGCGTCGTAGCGGTTGTTCCTGATGCCCATCTTGACTTTGTTCTCGAAGTCGATGCCCTCCACCTGCTCCAGGAAGCCGTGCACAAAGTGCTGGCGCGCCTGTTCGCCGTCGCCCACCACATCGAGCCCTGCGTCCTCCTGCGCCTTGATCCAGAGCAGGGTGGCATCGGCCTTGGCCTGCAGCAGCTCGCTGCCCTGCAACTTCCACTGCGGCCAGAGTTTCTCGGTCTCGGCCAGCCAGGAAGGTTTGGGCAAGCTGCCAGCAATGGCGGTTTCGAACATGGGGTCTCCTTGTTGTGGTGGGTTCGGTACAGGGTTGCAGACCCGCATTTTGGCAGCACCGGCGCTGGCTGGCCGGCTGTCAGACAATCAGCTGCCTGGACCACCTGCGGCTACGCCCTGCTGCAGCCTAACGAACGCGGCTGGCTGCAGCCCACGCCCGACTACTGGCGCCTGTGGCTGGAGCGCCCTGAGCTCGCGCTGGTGGAGGAGTCGTGCGCAGCCGAACAGCGGTTGCACGCCGCATTGATGAAGGACCCCACGCGGCCGGTGAAGCCTGCGGAACTCAAAGCGCTGGCCGATGCCGATGTGCAGCACAACTACCGCCACTTCCTGAACCTGCGCGATGCGGTGCAGGCGGCCGGTTCGCTGGAGGCTGCCTACGCGGGCTTTTTCAAGGCCGGCGCGGTGCAACTGCCCCCGCTGTTTCTCGACCTCATGGTGCAGGCCATGGTGTGCCACCTGCTGCAGGATACGGCCGATGTGTGGCAATGGCGTGCCGCCGAAATGCTGTTCCGCCGCCAGCGTGTGAGCGTGCAGGACGGCCGTGTGCTGGCCGGTGACAGCGAGGTGCTGGACATGAACCACGAGACCGGCGGCCTGGGCGCCATAGGCCGGTTGCTGAAGGAAAACTCCGCCGCGCTGCCGGTGGTGAACCTGCAGGTGCTGAACGACGAGAACACCGTGCGTTACCAGCAAAGCCTGGCCGGGGCCGGGCGCTTCAACTTCTTGCTTGACCTGACGCACGAAGTGCAGCGCGAACTGCCGCACGGACTCACGCTGACCATGACCCGGGCGCAGTCCGGCCTGAAAGCACTGGCGCAGGTGCTGGAGAAATGGGTGCAGCACTTTGTGGGTGCAGAAGTGCAGATACAGGCCGAATCCCGCGTGGACGACGCTGCCTGGCGCTGGCACTTGGGCCTGGACGCCGAAGCCACCCAACTGCTGAACGATCTTTACGAAGGGCGCGACGTTCCCGCTGAGCGCCAGCGCCGCCTGATCAGCCTCTTCAGGCTGCGCTTTCAAGACCCGCAGCACATGCGTGCCGACGTGCAGGGCAAGCCGGTGTACCTGGGTCTCGCCATGGCCGCCGACGGCCTGGTGAAGCTCAAACCGCAGAACCTGCTGCTGAACCTGCCCCTGGCACGCCCGGTGTGAGTGGCCACCTGCACGCTGGTGTGCCGCCCCCGGTTGCGAGCCCGGGCCCGAATCCGTGGCTGATTGCCGTGACTGGCATGCTGGCGCTGGCTGTGGCCATGGGGATAGGCCGCTTTGCCTTCACGCCCTTGCTGCCCATGATGTTGCGGGACGGCGCCATCAGTTTGCAAGAGGGCAGCTGGCTGGCCACCTCCAACTACCTGGGCTACTGGCTGGGGGCCCTGGCGTGCATGCTGCAGCCCTGGCTGTGGCGGCGCCTGCTGGGGCGGCCCAGCTTTGCCATGGTGCGGGCGGTGCGCTGGGGTCTGGGCCTCACGGTGCTGCTCACCCTGGCCATGGCATTGAACTGGCCACCGGCCTGGCCGGTGCTGCGGTTCGGCGCGGGTGTGGCCAGCGCGCTGGTCTTCGTCTACACGTCGGGCTGGTGCCTGGCGCGCCTGGCGGCTGCCGGAGCGCCCCAGCTGGGCGGCATCATTTATGTGGGGCCGGGGCTGGGCATCCTGGTCAGTGGGCTGCTGGCCTCGGTCATGGTGGCGCAGGGTGTGGCCGCGCCCACCGCCTGGGTGGTCATGGGTGGGCTGGCCCTTTTGCTCACGCTGTGCATCTGGCGGCAGTTTCGCGCCTCGCAGCCCGCCGCTGCCACGGCCGCAGCCGTGCTGCCCGCGCAAAACGGCCGTGGTGCCATGGCCGTGCTGGTGCTGGCGTATGGGCTGGCGGGGTTTGGCTACATCATCTCGGCCACCTTCCTGCCGGTTCTGGCACGCCAGGCGCTGCCAAATTCGGCATGGCAAGACCTGTTCTGGCCACTGTTCGGGCTGGCCATTGCGGCTGGTGCGTTGCTCACCACCCGCCTGCCCACCCACTGGGACCGCCGCCATCTGCTCATGGGCGGCTACCTCATGCAGGCTGTGGGCGTCTGGCTGGCGCTGTGGCTACCCAGCCTGGCCGGCTTTGCGCTGGGCAGCGTGCTGCTGGGGCTGCCGTTCACGGCCATCAGCCTGTTTGCCATGCAGGAAGTGCGCCGCGTGCAACCCCACAGCGCGCACACCTACATGGGCCTGCTCACGGCAGCCTACGGCCTGGGGCAGATAGCCGGCCCGGCGCTGGTCGGCGTGATTCTGGAGCACAACCCGGATGTGGACACCGGCTTTGCGCTGGCCCTGAACGCGGCGGCCGCTGCTCTGGTGCTGGGGGTGGCGCTGTACGCCTGGCTGGTGCGTGCCGCGCCCCTGCACCGTGACTGACGCTGCGCAGCATTGACACCCCCTGGGGCAACGCGGCTGGCATGCCGTTTGCTGATGCCCCCGCCGGCTCCCTGGGCGGTGCAATGGCGCAAGGGTAAACCCCTGACCTGCACCAACATTAATCAGAAAATTTTCAAGGTTTTTATGACACTCCCAAGTTCTCTCCCTGTTTTGGGTCGCCGCCAGATGCTCAAAGCCACAGCGGCTGGTGCGGCGGCGCTGTCGGCGCCTTATGTGTTTGCACAGACCATGACCGACGTGAAGTTTTCTCTGGACTGGCAGATCCAGGGCGTTCATGCCTGGTTCTTGCTGGCCGCGGAGAAAGGCTACTTCCGCCAGGAAGGCATCAACATCCAGATCGATGTGGGCGATGGTTCTTCGGGTGTGGTTCAGCGCATTCTGGGCGGTGCTTACGACGCCGGCATTGGCGATACCAACACCGTCAAGCAGGTCGCCAGCGTCAACCCCGCGACCTCCCCCATGGTCGCGTACATGGTGTTCAACCGCGCTCCCTTTGTGATCATGTCCAAGAAGAGCGCCAACATCACCAAGCCTTCCGACCTCGCTGGCAAGACCATTCTCAGTACCGCCAACAGTTCGGCGCTGCGCATGTTCCCGACG
>JALOSG010000237.1 GCA_025458665.1 Serpentinimonas sp. | reverse complement strand
GCTCTGGCGCTGCGTCCAAAGGGGGCCGGCTGGAGAAGAACGCACGCAGGTTGTGCGTCATGCTGCCTGAGCCCACCAGCAGCACGCCCTGCTGGCGCAGGGGCGCCAGGGCAGCACCCATGGCGTACACCTCGCGCGGGCCCGCAGTCTCTGGCAGCGCCACCTGCACCACGGGCACCGACGCATCGGGGAGCAGGTGCATGAGCGGTACCCAGGCGCCATGGTCGAACGGGCGTTGCGGGTCGGCGTGGGCGGGCAGGCCAGCGGCCTGCAGCAAGTCCAGCACCTGGGTGGCCAGCGCCGGGCTGCCGGGTGCGGGGTATTGCAGGCGGTACAACGGTTCGGGGAAACCGCCAAAGTCGTGCCAGGTGCGCGGCGCCGGGCTGCTGGTCACGGCCGGCTCGGGCGTCATCCAGTGCGGCGACATGACCACCACGCCACGCAGCGGCTGCGCACCAGGCGCCTGCAGGCCAGCACCGAAGGCGCGCAGCGCGGGCGCCGTGGTGCCCCCTTCCAGCGCGAACATGGGGGAACCGTGGGAAACGAAAAGAGTGGGCAGCATGGCGGGGGACCGGGGTGAACAGGGTGAGCGAAAGCTTTCCATGAAGCTTCCAATGTAGCCCGGGCGGCACCATCCGGAGTTCGAACACTGGCGACACCCCATTCAAAATTCCTGCATGCCTGTGCGCGACAATGGTTCCATGTCTCTGCCCCAGAACGCCACTTCGTCCAGCCCCGACATCGGCTCCGCCGCCGACCGCTACGCCGTCATCGGCCACCCCATCGCGCACAGCAAGTCTCCGCTCATACACGCCGCGTTTGCCAAGGCCACGGGCCAGCATCTGGAGTACGGCGCCATAGACGGCGGCGCAGAGCCCGGCGGCTTCCAGCGCGCGGTGGAGGCATTCCGCGCGGCGGGCGGGCGCGGCATGAACGTGACGGTGCCCTTCAAGCTCGAAGCCTTTGCCTACGCGGGGCAGCTGTCGGCACGGGCGCAGGCGGCAGGCGCCGTGAATGCGCTGAAATTCGATGGCAGCCAGTGCCACGGCGAGAACTTCGACGGCGTAGGCTTGGTGCGCGACATCGAACACAACCTCGGCCTGCCCCTGCGCGGGCGCCGTGTGCTGCTGCTGGGCGCTGGCGGCGCCAGCCGGGGCGCGCTGTTTCCCCTGCTGGAAGCGGGCCCGGCGCAGCTGTACGTGGCCAACCGCACCGCCGGCAAGGCCGATGCGCTGGTGCAGGAATTCGTGGCGCGCGGGGCTGCCGCAGCGGTGCTCCAGGGCGGGGGCTTCGAGGCTCTGCAGGCGCCGGGAGTGGGTGCGGGCTTGGGTGCGGGTGCCGGTGCATTCGATGTGGTCATCAACGCCACATCGGCCAGCCTGGGCACCGAGTTGCCGCCCCTGCCGCCCGCCGTGTTCGCCCCCGGCAGCCTGGCCTACGAGATGATGTACGGCAAGGGCCTGACGCCCTTTCTGCAGCGGGCGCAACAGGCTGGCGCCACCCACCTGGCCGATGGCGTGGGCATGCTGGTGGAGCAAGCCGCCGAGTCCTTCCTGTGGTGGCGCGGTGTGCGCCCCGAAACCGCTGCGGTCATCGAGCTGATCCGCGCGCCCCTGGTGTGAACGCCCACCCTTTCCCAGGAGCACACCCGTGAGCGCCCCCATGCGAACCAAGTACGTGCTGCAGTTGGTGGGGCTGTCGGCCTTGTGGGGCTCTTCCTTCGTGCTGCTGCGCATTGCCGCGCCCGCCCTGGGCCCGGTGGTGCTGGCCACGCTGCGCCTGGGCATGGGCACGCTCACGCTGGTGTTGCTCATGCTGGCCATGCGCCACGCCTGGCCCAGCGCCCACTGGAAGGAAACGCTGGGGCTGGGTGCGCTGTCGGCCGCGCTGCCTTTTCTGTTTTTCTCCTACGCGGCGCTCACCCTGCCGGCGGGTTACAGCGCTCTGCTGAATTCCACGGCGGTGCTGTTCGGCACCCTGTCGGCGGCATGGCTGAAAGAGGACACGCTCACCTGGCGCAAGCTCACCGGCTGCGCGCTGGGGTTCACCGGTGTGGCGCTCATCGTGCAGTTGGGGCCTGTGCAGCCCTCGCAGCAGGTGATGGTGGCGGCGCTGGCCTGCATCACGGGCGCGGCCTGTTACGGTTTTTCCACGCCGCTCATGAAGCGCGCCACCACGCGCATGCAGCCACTGGCCATTGCCGCCAGCGTGCACGCAGCAGCCCTGTTGGTCATGCTGCCGGCGGCGGCGTGGTCATTGCCGCAGGCCACGTTCACGCTGCCTGCGCTGGCCGCTGTGGCGGTGCTGGGCGTGGTGTCTTCGGGCCTGGCCTACTGGATGCACCTGCGCATACTGCGCCATGTGTCGCCGGTGGCGGCCATGAGCCCGGCCTTCATGATTCCGCTGTTCGGCGTGACCTGGGGTCACCTGTTTCTGGGTGAAACGCTGAGCCCCAGCATTTACGCCGGTGCGGCGCTGGTGCTGGCCGCCACCGCACTGGTCACCGGGTTCAACCCCTTGCGCCTTGTCAGCCGTTTTCAGGCCAGGTCTGCCCGCTCCGCGCGGTCGGCCTTGCGCGCCCACCAGCCCGCCACGCCCGCCGCCAGCGCCGCGCACACGGCCGACAACGCCGACAGCCAGAACACCGCATCAAGCCCGAAGCGCGAGCTGACTGCGCCGCCCACCAGCCCACCCGTCACGCCCGACAGGCCGTAACCAATCACCGCATACAGCGCCTGCCCGCGCGCGCGCAGGTTGCCAGGAAACAGGCGCGAAATCTGCGCTACGCACACCGAGTGGTGGGCGGCAAAGGTGAGCGCGTGCACGGCCTGCGCCACCAGCAGCAGCCAGAACACATCGGCCAATGACGCGGTGACTGCCATGCGCAGCGCCATCACCACCGAGACCAGCACCAGCCATTTGCGCAAGCTGAGTGCCGGCAGCCAGCGGCCCTGCGTGAAGAACCAGCCTATCTCCACCAGCACCGAGGTGGCCCAGACCAGCCCGATGACGCCTTTGCTGTAGCCCAGCGAATCCAGGTAGAGCGAGAAAAAGATGTAGATGAAGATGTGCGAGAGCACATGGAAATACACCGAAGCGAAGAACCACGCCACCGGCGGCTGGCGCAGCACCGGCCACATGGGGCGGCGCGCTTCGGTGCCGTGGGCAGCCTCTACGCCCGCCGGCATGGCCCACACGCTGAACACCACCGCCAGCAGGGTCACGGCGGTCCAGGCGGGGAAGCTGCCTATGCCGTGCCGCTCGAACCACTGCCCCGCCAGCACCACCGTCACCAAAAAACCGATGGAACCCCACAGCCGCACGCGGCCATAGCGTTTGGCATCGAAATGCCCCTGCTGGCTCACGGCGTGGGCCAGCGCGGTTTCGCTCAGCGGGAGCATGGCGCTGGTGTGCGTGAACATGAGCAGCAGCACCACGAACAGGCCCACCGTGCTCCATTCGAACCACAGCAGCAGCGCAATGCACAGCGCCGCCGTGCCGCAGTAACGCAGCAGCCACACACGCTGGCCGGTGTGGTCAGACAGCCAACTCCAGGCGTAGGGCGCAAACAGCCGCGTGGCCGATTGCAGCGAG
>JALOSG010000056.1 GCA_025458665.1 Serpentinimonas sp. | reverse complement strand
CCCTTGTTGGTGCCCAGCAAGGTGGCCGGGTGTGCCGCCGGGAAGGTAGCAAACAGCGCAGGCAGCAAGATGAGCCCGCCCCCGCCCACAATCGAATCGACAAAACCCGCCAGACCCGATGCCAGCGTCACGATGAACCATTCCATCTGGCGATTGTCTCCGGCGGAGACAGATGCCCGAGCGGACTTGCCAAAAAAAGAACCCGCCCGGTTCTCTACCGGGCGGGCCAATCCCTGAAAGGAGACCCCCAGGGACCGCCCCTGGGGAGACCAGCAACTGCTTAGGGGTTCAACGGTTGTAGGCAGTTTCGCCGTGGGAGGTGATGTCGAGGCCCTCGCGCTCGGCCTCCTCGCTCACGCGCAGACCCACCATGGCATCGACGATCTTGTAAACCACAAACGCCACCACACCCGACCACACCATGGTGATCACCACGCCTTCGGCCTGGATGAGGAACTGGGAGGGAATGGACATGTCTTCCACCGTGCCACCCAGGCTGCTGGCGCTGAACACGCCGGTCAGCAGGGCGCCCACAATACCGCCCACGCCGTGGATGCCGAACACGTCGAGCGAGTCGTCGGCACGCAGCACTTTCTTCAGGCCACCCACGCCCCACAGGCATACAAAGCCGGAGATCAGGCCGATGACGATGGCGCCCATGGGGCCCACCGAGCCGGCGGCCGGCGTGATAGCCACCAGACCAGCTACCGCACCGGAGGCGGCACCCAGCATGGAAGCCTTGCCCTTGCTCAGTGCCTCGCCCAGGCTCCAGGCCAGCACGGCGCCGGCAGTGGCCACCAGCGTGTTGATGAAGGCCAGCGCAGCACCGCTATTGGCTTCCAGGGCAGAACCGGCGTTGAAGCCGAACCAGCCCACCCACAGCAGAGAGGCACCGACCATGGTCAGCGTCAGGCTGTGCGGAGCCATGGATTCACGGCCATAGCCAATGCGCGGACCCAGCACCCAGGCACCCACCAGGCCAGCCATGGCAGCGTTGATGTGCACCACGGTACCACCGGCAAAGTCCAGCGCACCGGCTTCCAGCAGGTAGCCGCCCTCACCCCAGACCATGTGGGCAATGGGCAGGTAGCTGAAGGTGAACCAGATGGCGCAGAACAGCAGCACGGCGCTGAACTTGATGCGCTCGGCAAAAGAGCCCACGATCAGTGCACAGGTAATGCCGGCAAACGTCGCCTGGAAAGCCACAAAGAGCAACTCGGGAATCATGACGCCGTCGGTGAACGTGGCGGCGAGGCTGTCGATGGTGATGCCCGCGAGGAACGCTTTGTCGAGGTTGCCGATGATGAGACCAGCGCCCCCGAAAGCGAGGCTGTAGCCATACAGCGCCCACAGCACGCAGATGAGCGAGAACACCACCATGACCTGCATGAGCACCGACAGCATGTTCTTGCTGCGCACCAGGCCGCCATAGAAAAGTGCCAGTCCAGGCACCACCATCATGACCACCAGCAGGGTGGCCACCATCATCCAGGCCACATCGCCTTTGTTCACGGTGGGCTCGGCCGTGGCCTCAGCCTCAGTGGCGGCCTCCGCTGCGGCTTCAGCGGGAGCTTCTGCGGCAGGCGCCGCCGGTGCTGCCGGTGCCTCTGCCGCAGCGGCAGCAGGTGCAGCCGCCTCGGTGGCCGTGGTTGCCTGTGCGATGGCATTTGCACCGCCCAGCGCCAGGCCGAAGCCCAGCAACAAACTCAAAAGGATTTTTCTCATGGTGTACGTCTCTGCGTTGGTGTCGCGAATGTCGTTATGGAAGTGGCTGCCAGGTATCGTCTGTGACGAAGAAAGCGGCCAGAACAGCCCTCACTGCTCTTGCCGCCCTGGTTTCCTCGTTGGGGTGGGGCCGGTCCGTCAGGGCGGACCGGCCACGCACCGGAGTTACTTGTTGACGAACTCGGGGTAGGCTTCCTGGCCGCACTCGGCGAGGTCGGTACCGGCGTACTCCTCTTCTTCGGAGACACGCAGACCCATCACCGCCTTGAGCACGCCCCAGACGATCAGGCTGGTGCCGAATACCCACACGAAGATGGTGGCAGCGCCGATCAGCTGGCCGGTGAAGGTGACGCCGTCGTTGGTCAGAGGCACCAGCATCAGGCCCAGGAAACCCACCGTGCCGTGCACCGAGATGGCACCCACGGGGTCATCGATCTTGAGCTTGTCCAGACCGATGATCGACAGCACCACCAGGATACCGCCGGCGAAGCCGAACAGCGTGGCGAGCAGAGGCGTCGGGGTGGACGGCTCGGCCGTGATGGCCACCAGGCCGGCCAGAGCACCGTTCAGGAGCATGGTCAGGTCGGCCTTGCCGAAGATCAGCTTGGACAGCAGCAGCGCACCCACCGCACCACCCGCAGCCGCAGTGTTGGTGTTGAGGAACACCATGGCCACCGCATTGGCGTTGGCTATGTCACCCAGCTTCAGCACGGAGCCGCCGTTGAAGCCGAACCAGCCCATCCACAGGATGAAGGTACCCAGCGTGGCCAGGGGCAGGTTGGCACCAGGAATGGCGCGTGCCTCGCCGTTGGGACCGTACTTGCCTTTGCGGGCACCCAGCAGCAGCACACCAGCCAGAGCCGCAGACGCACCGGCCATGTGCACAATGCCCGAACCGGCGAAGTCGGAGAAGCCCAGGTCGCCCAGGTTGTACATGCCGAACACATCGGCGCCGTTCCACGTCCAGGAACCTTCCATGGGGTAGATGAAGCCAGTCATGACCACCGCGAAAGCCAGGAAGGCCCACAGCTTCATGCGCTCGGCCACTGCGCCCGAGATGATGGACATGGCGGTAGCCACGAACACCACCTGGAAGAAGAAGTCGGAGGCGTCGGAGTAGATGGAATCGCCGTTGAAGTCGTTCTGCTCGGCAAATGCACCCAGCGTGGCGGCAGCCAGATCCTCACCGCCGGCAATTCCCGACAGCAGGAACGCACCGTCGTACATGATGGCGTAGCCGCAGATCATGTACATGATGCAGGCAATGGCGTAGAGCGCCATGTTCTTGGTCAGGATCTCGGTGGTGTTCTTGGAGCGCACCAGCCCGGACTCCAGCATGGCAAAGCCTGCAGCCATCCACATGACCAGCGCACCACAGACCAGGAAGTAGAAGGTGTCCATGGCGAACTGGAGTTCGTACACATGGTTCAACACGGCGCCCACCTCCTGCGCCATGGCCCCGCTGGCGCCCAGGGCCAGAGCGGCACCCAGGGTTGTCTTGGAAACTGATTTCATGGTCGGTGCTCCTTCAGAGTGCTTCTTTGCCGGTTTCACCGGTGCGGATGCGGACAACCTGCTCGAGCGGGAAGACAAAAATCTTGCCGTCGCCAATCTTGCCGGTGCGGGCTGCGCTCTCGATCGCCTCGATCACGCGATCCACAAGGTCGTCAGCGACGGCGGCCTCGATCTTCACCTTGGGCAGAAAGTCCACCACGTACTCCGCGCCGCGGTACAGCTCGGTGTGGCCTTTCTGACGGCCAAAGCCCTTGACTTCGGTCACGGTGATGCCCTGCACGCCCATGACGGACAGCGCTTCGCGCACCTCGTCGAGCTTGAAGGGTTTGATGATGGCGGTTACCAGTTTCATGTTGCGCCTTTCTTGGTCAGCCTGTTATCGATGGAAGCCGCGAGGCAAAGGCCTGCGCGCCGGAACGGGGAGGGAAAGCGGTTGCACTTTTTCGCAACGACCGTTAAGCAGGTTGCGTGCCAGCGCGGACATTTATGGGCTAGGGTGTCAGGCAGCCCGGGCGGGGGCGCCCAGAGCAACAAACTGTTGCAAATGGCCACGATTCCTCACCCAAATGCACCATACCGGTGCATTTACTGCGAAATTTCGGCGGAAATGACGATGAGCCTTGCTTTGGTGCGTAGCCGCACACTTGTGGGACTGGAAGCACAATCTGTGTGCGTTGAGGTCCATCTCGCCAACGGACTGCCCAGTTTCACCCTCGTGGGCCTGGCCGACACCGAGGTGCGCGAAGCCCGGGAACGGGTTCGCTCCGCCATTCTGAATGCGGGGCTGGCCTTTCCGTCCAACCAGCGCATCACGGTGAATCTGGCACCGGCCGATCTGCCCAAGGACAGCGGCAGGCTGGACCTTCCCATTGCGCTGGGCATTCTGGCTGCCAGCGGACAGATCGACGCCAACGCGCTTCAGGGCCACGAATTTGCCGGGGAGTTGTCGCTGGGCGGCGAACTGCGGCCCGTGCGGGGTGCTTTGGCCATGGCCATGGCCCTGGCCGGGCAAACTGCCCAACAGGACCGCAGCCTGTCCTCGGCAACGCCCTCGGCAACGTCGTCAGCACTGGTGCTGCCCCCGGGGAGCGCCGAGGAAGCTGCGCTGGTTCCGGGCGTGGTGGTGTTCAGAGTGCAGCACCTGAGCGATGTGGCCGCGCGCTTTGCCGCCGCGCCGCCCTTTTCCGACACAGCGCGGGACGGGTGGTGCCGCCTGCCGCCCAGCCAGCCACCACACACCGCCCCCGCCGACGCGCGGCAGCCTGACATGGCCGACGTGCGCGGTCAGGCGGTGGCCCGACGGGCGCTGGAGATCGCTGCCGCCGGGCGGCACAGCCTGCTGCTCTGTGGCCCGCCCGGCGCGGGAAAATCCATGTTGGCGCACCGCTTTGCGGGGTTGTTGCCCCCCATGAGCCAGCGGGAGGCTCTGGAGGCCGCCGCCCTGGCATCGCTGGTGGGCCGGTTCGATCTGGCCCTCTGGGGGCAGCGCCCGACCTCGGCACCGCACCACTCGGCCAGTGCGGTGGCCATGGTCGGGGGTGGCTCACCGCCGCGCCCGGGCGAGATCTCTCTGGCGCACCACGGCGTCCTGTTTCTGGACGAATTGCCGGAATTCTCCCGTGCCGCCCTGGAGGCGCTGCGCGAGCCGCTGGAGACAGGTCGCATCCGCATATCCCGTGCGGCACGGCAGACCGAGTTTCCGGCGCGGTTCCAGCTGATCGCGGCCATGAACCCCTGCCCCTGCGGGTACCTGGGGGCAAGGCAGCATCACTGCCGCTGCACCCCGGAGCAGGTGGCGCGCTACCAGGGCAAGCTCAGCGGGCCGCTGATGGACCGCATCGATCTGCACGTGGACGTACCGGCCCTGCCGCCTGAAGCCCTGCTCCAGCCGCTGGGCCAGGCGCCAGAAGACAGCGCCACGGTGCGCGCCAGGGCGGTGCAGGCCCACCAGCGGGCGCTGGAGCGCCAGGGCTGCAGCAACCAGTTGCTGCACGGCCCGGAACTGGAGCGCCACGCCGCACTGGACGATGCGGCACGGCGCTTTCTGCAACAGGCCAGTGAGCGGCTGGGCTGGTCGGCCCGGGCATCCCACCGGGCGCTGAGGGTGGCGCGCACCATTGCCGATCTGGCGGCTGCGCCCGCTGTGGCGCTGGTGCATGTGGCAGAAGCCCTGCAATACCGCCGCACTGGCAAGGAGTGAGCCAGTCTGGCCTACACTTGCAGCACCCCGTCAGAAGCAAACACCCATGAGCGACACCACGGCCAAAACCTTCAGCGGCATCCCGGGCGCCAAACTCCAACCGCTTTATTGGCCAACGCCGCCCTATGCCAGCTACCCGTCGGGCCCGCAAGGACAGGCGCTGCCCTGCGAGGTGGAAGGCACCAACGGCCACATCCGCAAATGTCTACTGGTTTCCATGAGTCTGTCGGAGAAAGTGGCCTTCGTGCAGGTGCCCCCCTCCACCGCGAACATGCCGCTGCGCTTCAGCATGTTCCGCCGCATCACCATCACCGAACCACTCAGGCCCGCTGCCGAGGCCGCCCCTGCCGAACCGCAGCTGGAACAGGACTCCCGCTTCGTTGACGAGCTGATGAACCACCGGCCGCGACTGCACTACCACTACACCAACACCGAGGGCCAGCGCGTGGAGGGCACCACGGTGGGGCATCTAGAGACCGGACAGGGGGTGTTCCTGTTCCACCCGCTCAACAGCGAAGACCACGTACAACGGGTGTTCGTACCCTCCGGCAGCCTGCGCGACCTGCACGTGGGCGAGGCCATAGGCCAGGTGCTCGTGGAGCAACACGCAGTGACGCCGCAGCAGGTCGAACTGGCGGCCCGCGAGCAGGAGGTGCTGCGCAACCGCAAGCTCGGCGACTACCTGGTCGGCAAGGAGATCGTGAAGGCGGAGCAACTGCTCACGGCTCTGCAAGAGCAGTCCAAGATGCCCATGGTGCGCATTGGCGAGGCGCTCACGGCGCTCGGGCTGATCACCGAGGAGCAGTTGCAGGACGCGCTGCTGAAGCAGAAGACCGAGCGCAGCCTGCCACTGGGCGAGCTGTTGGTGCAAAGCGGTCAGCTGTCGCGGCACGACCTGCAGGTGGCGCTGGCACGCAAGATGGGCTATCCGGTGGTGGACGTTGCCCAGTTCCCGGTCGATGCGGAGGCGCTGCGCAAGGTGCCGCACGCGCTGGCCAAGCGGCTCAAGGTGCTGCCCCTCATTTACCGGGACAACCTTCTGGTGGTGGCCGCGGAAGACCCGTCGAGCCGCAGCATGATCGACGAGCTGGAGTTCACCATCCAGACCAAGGTGGTGGCGGCGCTGGCCACCGCCCCCGAACTCAAGGCCGCCATTGCGGGCAGCTACGCGAAGCTGGGGCTGGACTCTGGCATGGCCGGCGGGATGGGGCGCGGCGGCGCCGATGCGCCCGGTCAGGAACAGGAACCCCTGTCGGCCGGCAAGCTGCTGGAAACGCTGGAGATGACCAGCGAGACCGAGGAGGTCGCGGAAAAGCCGATCGAGCAATCCGACAACTCGCTGGTCCGGCTCATCAACACCATGATCATCGACGCCCAGGAGCAAGGCGCCTCCGACATCCACATCGAAACACATCCGTCCAAGCGCAAGGTGCGCATCCGCATGCGCCGTGACGGCAAGCTCAAGCCCTACATGGAGTTGCCGCATACCTACCGCTCGGCGTTGGTGGCGCGCATCAAGATCATGTGCGATCTGGACATCTCGGAACGCCGCAAACCCCAAGACGGAAAGATCGAATTTGGCAAGTTCGTGCCGCAGCACGCGCTGGAGTTGCGGGTGGCCACCATTCCCACCCAGGGTGGTGCCGAAGATGTGGTGATGCGTCTTCTGGCTTCGGCCAAGCCCTTGCCACTGGAACAGCTGGGTATGACCGGGCCCAACCTGCAGCAACTCAAGCATGCGTCCGAGCGGCCCTACGGCATGGTGCTGTGTGTGGGCCCCACGGGTTCGGGCAAGACCACCACGCTGCACTCGGTGCTGCAGAATCTCAACACCCCGGACCGCAAAATCTGGACGGCGGAAGACCCGGTCGAGATCACCAACCCGGACTTGCGCCAGGTGCAGGTGAATGCCAAGATAGACTGGACCTTCGCCAAAGCGCTGCGCGCCTTCCTGCGCGCCGACCCGGACGTGATCATGGTGGGCGAGATCCGCGACCATGAAACCGCGCAGATGGCGATCGAAGCCTCGCTCACTGGCCACCTGGTGCTCAGCACTTTGCACACCAACAGCGCGCCGGAAACCATCATCCGCCTGCTGGACATGGGCATAGACCCGTTCAACTTTGCGGACTCCCTGCTGGCGGTGCTGGCACAGCGCCTGGTACGGCGCCACTGCAAGCATTGCACCACCGCCACCGAAGCGCCGCCCGAAAAGGTACAAGAGCTGCTGGAAGACTTCCTGCATGTGTTCCCACAAGACCTTCGGCCAGACCCCGAGGCACTGCGCGCCCAGTGGACGGAGCAGTTTGGCCGCGAAGGTAAGCTCATGCACTACCACGCGCCCGGTTGCAAGGAGTGCGACAACACCGGCTTCAAAGGGCGGCTGGGCTTGCACGAGCTGATGTCGGTGGATGCGACCATACGCCGGCTGATACAGACGCGCGGGCGTCCGGAGGAACTGCAGCACGCCGCCATGGCGGAAAACGGTTTCCGCACGCTGCGCCAGGACGGCATTCTGAAGGTACTGGCCGGGCAGACCAGCATCGACGAAGTGCGGGCCAACTGCAACTGAGCCACTGAGCCACCCAGGCAGGGCCCGCGGCGTCCCGCCTGGGCTCAGAGGTTCAGGTTGGGCGCCAGCGCGCGGCGCAACTCCGCTTCGTCCATACCGCGGCGGCGGGCCATGTCCTGCAGCTGGTCCTCGCCAATCTTGCCCACGTTGAAGTAGGTGCTCTCCGGGTGGCTCAGGTAGAAGCCGCTCACGCTGGCTGCCGGCGTCATGGCCAGGCTCTCGGTCAGGCCCATGCCGATGTCGGCGCACTGCAGCAGCTCGAACATGTCGCGCTTCACGGTATGGTCCGGGCAGGCCGGGTAGCCGGGTGCCGGGCGTATCCCCTGGTACTCCTCGGCGATCAGGGCTTCGGGGCTGAGCTGCTCCTGCGGCGCGTAGCCCCACAGGTCGGTGCGCACGCGCTGGTGCAGCACTTCGGCAAAGGCTTCGGCCAGGCGATCGGCCAGGGCCTTGAACAGGATGGCACCGTAGTCGTCGTTCTGGGCCAGGAAGCGCTGCTCCTGCTTCTCCACACCCAGCCCGGCGGTCACGGCGAACAGGCCCACGTAGTCCTCCACGCCACTGCCCTGGGGGGCCACAAAGTCGGCCAGGCAGCGGTTGGGGCGCAGCACGGGTTGCCCGTCGGGGCCGGGCGCATCGCTGGCGGCCTGCTTCTCGGTCTGCTGGCGCAGGCCGTGCCAGGTCAGAGCCACCTGGCTGCGGGAGGTGTCGGTGTAGAGCGCAATGTCGTCGTCATTCACGCTGTTGGCCGGGTAGAAGGCCACCACGCCACTGGCGCTCAGCCAGCGGCCATCGATGATTTTTTGCAGCATCTTCTGGCCGTCGGCGTACACGCGCTGCGCCTGCTCGCCCACCACCTCGTCGGTCAGGATGGCGGGGAAAGGGCCGGCGAGGTCCCAGGTCTGGAAGAAGGGGCCCCAGTCGATGTAGCGGGCCAACTCGGCCAGGTCGTAATTGCGGAACACGCGCCGACCGATGAACTTGGGCGGCGTGGGCTGGTAGGCGCTCCAGTCCACGCGGGTCTTGTTGGCGCGTACGCGGGCCAGGTTCCACAGCGGGGTCTGGCGTTTGTTGGCGTGTTGCAGGCGCACCTTGTCGTAGTCGGTATTGAGTTCGTCCACAAACGCGGTGGCCTGTTCACCCAGCAGGCTCTGCGCCACGCCCACACTGCGAGAAGCATCGGGCACGTACACCACCGGGCCTTCGTAATGCGGCGCAATCTTCACCGCGGTATGTACCCGGCTGGTGGTGGCGCCACCAATGAGCAGCGGCATGCGGCGTTCGCGGAAGTAAGGGTCCTTCTGCATCTCGGCGGCCACGTACTGCATCTCTTCCAGGCTGGGCGTGATGAGTCCGCTCAGGCCCACGATGTCGGCATTCACCTCCTTGGCTTTGGCCAGGATTTCGTGGCACGGCACCATGACGCCCATGTTCACCACATCGAAGTTGTTGCACTGGAGCACCACGGTGACGATGTTCTTGCCGATGTCGTGCACATCGCCCTTCACAGTGGCAATCACGATCTTGCCCTTGCTCTTCACGTCGCTGCCAGCGGCCTGCAGCGTGCGCTTTTCTTCCTCGATGTAGGGCACCAGGTGCGCCACCGCCTGCTTCATGACGCGGGCGCTTTTCACCACCTGCGGCAGGAACATCTTGCCCTGGCCAAACAGGTCGCCCACCACGTTCATGCCGTCCATGAGTGGGCCTTCAATCACGTGCAGCGGCCGGCCGCCATCGGCCTCTATCTGGCGCCAGATTTCTTCGGTGTCTTCGGTGATGAATTCGTTCTGGCCGTGCACCAGCGCGTGGATGAGGCGCTCGCGCACAGGGTGGGCGCGCCACGCGTACTTGGCGCTGTCGTCCTTGGCGGCGCCCTTCACGTTCTCGGCAATGTCCAGCAGGCGCTCGGTGGCGTCCGGGCGGCGGTTCAGCACCACGTCTTCCACGCGCTCGCGCAGGTCGGCATCGAGCTCGTCGTACACGCCCACCATGCCCGCGTTCACAATGCCCATGTTCATGCCCGCCCGTATGGCGTGGTACAGGAACACGGTGTGTATGGCTTCGCGCACCGGCTCGTTGCCGCGGAAGCTGAAGCTCACGTTGCTCACGCCACCGCTCACCTTGGCGCCCGGCAGGTGCTGGCGTATCCAGCGGGTGGCGTTGATGAAGTCCACCGCGTAGTTGTTGTGCTCTTCAATGCCGGTGGCAATGGCGAAGATGTTGGGGTCGAAGATGATGTCTTCGGGCGGGAATCCCACCTCGTCCACCAGCAGGCGGTAGGCGCGCTCGCAGATCTGTATCTTGCGCTCGTAGGTGTCGGCCTGGCCGGCTTCGTCGAAGGCCATGACCACAGCCGCCGCGCCGTAACGTTTCACCAGCTTGGCCTGGCGGCGGAATTCGTCTTCGCCCTCTTTCAGGCTGATGGAATTCACGATGCCCTTGCCCTGGACGCAGCGCAGGCCGGCTTCGATGACGCTCCACTTGGACGAATCGATCATGACCGGCACGCGCGCAATGTCGGGCTCGCCGGCCATGAGGTTCAGGAAGCGCACCATGGCCGCTTCGCTGTCCAGCATGGCCTCGTCCATGTTCACGTCCACAATCTGCGCGCCGTTTTCTACCTGCTGGCGCGCCACCGCCAGCGCCTGCTCGTAGTCCCCGTTCAGGATCATGCGGGCAAAGGCCTTGGAGCCGGTCACGTTGGTGCGCTCGCCAATGTTGACGAACAGGCTCTGGTCGTCAATGAGCAGCGGCTCCAGGCCAGACAGCATCATCGGCCGCACGGCCACGTCAGCAGCGGAAGCGGCTGAAGAAGAGGAGGAAGAAAGACGAGAAGCGGGGGAAGAAGACACGGCACTCACCTGCAGGAACTGGCATCAGGTGAGCGCGGTTGGAAGCGGGCGTTCCCAAGCCTGACAGCCTTTGGCGGGTAAGCCGTGGCCGCTGCAGCGCTCCTTGGGAGGCTGTATTTTACCTAGCCGCGCGCAAGAACGCGTCCAGCAGGGGCTGGCAGTCCAGCATCTCCTCGCCGCCCAGGTGGTGGAATTCGGGGTGCCACTGCACACCGCACACAAAGCTGCGGCCGTTCCAGCGTATGGCTTCCACCACGCCGTCCGGGGCGGTGGCTTCGGCCACCACATCGCGGCCCAGCCGGTTCACCGCCTGGTGGTGGATGGAGGCCACCTTGCCGCCGGCCACGCCGCCAAACCACTGCGCCATCTTGCCGCCGGGCGTGAACGTGACTTCGTGGGCGTTGCGGTCGTAGGCAGGGGTTTCGTGGCCTATGCCGTCCGGTCGCTGGTCGGGAAGCTGGGTAGGCAGGTCCTGGTAGAGGCTACCGCCCAGCGCCACGTTGATGAGCTGCATGCCCCGGCAAATGCCCAGTATGGGCTTGCCCGCTTCCATGAATTCGTGCACCAGCTCCAGTTCGTAGGCGTCCCTCACCGGGTCGCCGGCCCACTCGGGCTTCAGGGGCTCCTCGCCGTAGGCCCGCGGGCTCACATCGGCACCGCCCTGAAGAATGAGGCCATCCAGGTACTGGGCGTAGTCGCGCACGCGGATGTTGCTGCGCTGCAACGCACCGTCCTGCAACACCGAAGGGACCATGAGCACCAGGGTGTCGCGCGAGGCCGCCCACTGCGCCACCGACTGCTCCAGCACCTGCAGCGTCTTGCCCTTCAGGCCCACCCCGCCGGTTTCCGGGTGGAAGATGCGGCAGGACAGGCCTATGTGTACGGGGCGGCGGCTCATGGGGGGTGGACTCAGACGTTGAACAGAAAGTTCATCACATCGCCGTCTTTCACCACGTATTCCTTGCCTTCGGCGCGCATCTTGCCGGCATCTTTGGCGGCTTGTTCACCACCCAGGGCGATGTAATCCTCGAACGCGATGGTCTGGGCGCGGATGAAGCCGCGCTCGAAATCGCCGTGGATGACGCCAGCGGCCTGAGGGGCGGTGGCTCCGATACGCACGGTCCAGGCGCGCACTTCCTTCTCGCCGGCGGTGAAGTAAGTCTGCAGGCCCAGCAGCTTGAAGCCAGCGCGGATAAGGCGGTTCAGGCCCGGCTCGTCCTGCCCCATTTCCTGCAGGAACATGAGGCGGTCTTCGTCGCTCATTTCCGAGAGTTCGGCCTCGGTCTTGGCGCAAATGGCCACCACCGGCGCATTCTGTGCGGCGGCGTACTCTTTCAGCCGGTCCAGCAGGGGGTTGTTCTCGAAGCCGTCTTCGCTCACGTTGCCCACAAACATGGCGGGCTTGGCGGTAATCAGGCACAGCGGCTTCAGGATGGCCTGGTCCTCCGCGCTCAGCGCCAGGGCGCGCACCGGCTTGCCCTCGTTCAGGCCCGCCTGCACCACGGTGAGCACCTTCACCAGCGCTGCGGCTTCCTTGTCGTTGCCGCTGCGGGCGGCCTTGTTGTAGCGGTGCAGGCTTTTTTCCACCGTGCCCATGTCGGCCAGGCAGAGTTCGGTTTGGATCACCTCGATGTCGGAAATCGGGTCCACGCGGCCGGCCACGTGGATGACGTTGTCGTCCTCGAAGCAGCGCACCACGTTCACGATCGCATCGGTTTCGCGGATGTGGGCCAGGAACTGGTTGCCCAGGCCCTCGCCCTGGCTGGCACCGGCCACCAGACCGGCAATGTCCACAAACTCCACAATGGCCGGCACGATGCGCTCGGGCTTCACGATACCCGCCAGCTGATCCAGCCGGGGGTCGGGCACTTCCACCACGCCCACGTTGGGCTCGATGGTGCAGAAGGGGTAGTTTTCGGCCGCAATGCCCGCCTTGGTCAGGGCATTGAACAGGGTGGATTTACCGACGTTGGGCAGGCCGACGATGCCGCACTTCAGAGACATGGGGATTCCTAAGGAGAAGAGTTCGGCCGGGTTGCCGCTGGGAAGCGCAGCATTTTACCGGTCGGCTTCTTCCTTCGCTCCCTCCTGCGCTCCCTCCCCGGCTTACCAGGCGCCCCAGCGCGCCTCGCCGCTCATGCCCTCGCGCAGCATCTGGCCGGCGCCGCCCAGCACGATGCCGTTCATGCCAAAGGTGATGGCGGGCGGTAGGTCTGCAACAGCCGGCTCACGGCGGGCTGGCTGGCCGCCGTGGCGGGGTCGATGTCGGGGATGCTGCAGCGCGAGCAGGGTTTCACCAGCTGGATCTGCACGGCGGGCTCCTCGGCCAACTCCGTGGCGCTGGCTGGCGCATCGCGCAGGTGGGCCTTCAGCGTGAGGGTGTCGAAGCGGTCTTCGTCGTGCGCCTCAATGCCGCCCAGCACCAGGTTGGGCCGGAAACGCTCCACGCCCACCGGTGCGTGGCCCAGCACCTGCAGGCGCTGGTTGAAGTCGGCCAGCGACGCCGATGACAGCGCCAGCAGCGCAAAGCCATCGCTGAACTGGGTAGTGGCTTCCACGCCACCGGTCCATTGCGGGGCCGACAGGCGTTTGGCCTCCGGGTCGAAGCGCACCAACCGCAGGCGGCGCATGCTTTCGGGCGCATCGGAGCCCAGGAAGTCGCTGAACCACTGCGCGGCAATGCCGCCCATGTCGTAGGCTTCCACCTCGTCGTCCCACACGCGCACTTTCATGGGCGCCTCGGCCGAATCCAGCGCCAGGTGCAAGGACAGCATGCCCGGCGCCTTCACCTCCAGCTGGCCCATGCGAAAGCGCGTGGAAATGAGCGCCATGCGCGGCAGTTCGCGTTGCGAGACAAACTCGCCCGATTCGTCCACCACCATCCAGGCGCGGTCCCACTCCAGGCCGGTTTCCAGCAATTCGGCCGACTGCAGCCGCACGCCGCCGCAGGACTTGATGGGGTAAGTCCAGAGCTGTTCAAGGGTGAAGGGAACGGTGGATTCAGCAGACATGGTGTTCTTCCGGGTGGGTCTGCCGATATTCTGCCTTGCTTCTAAAATGCCCCGATGCGAAAAAAGTTCGATGTGGCCGTTCTGGGCGGCGGCGTGGTGGGGCACACCCTGGCGCTGCTGCTGGCACGCGAACGGCTGAAGGTGGCGCTGGTGCAAGCCTCCAGGCAGCAGGCAGCCGGGGACCACAGCCCGGACATCCGCGCCTATGCGCTCAACACCGCGTCGCGCAGCTTGCTGGAAGGGTTGCGGGTGTGGCCCGATGCGGCAGGTGCCGTCACACCGGTGCAGCAGATGGTGGTGAGCGAGCCCTGGGCAGAGCCACCCGCCCACCTCACCTTCCGGGGCAGTGAGGGCCACCAGGAGCCCGTGGGGCCCGTGGGGCCCGTGGGCAGCGTGGGCGAACACGGCGGAGCCCTGGCCTGGATCGTGGATGTGGCCGCGCTCGAGAACACCCTGGCGCAGGCGGTGCGTTTTCAGGGCGGCATAGATCTCGTCGATGCCGACCCCGCCCTGCTGGCTGGCGGCCCGGAAACCCTCCCCCAGGCCGCACTCACCGTGATTTGCGAAGGCAAGCGCAGCAGCCACCGCGACGCGCTGGGCTTTGGCTACGCCCGCAAACCCTACCCCCACACGGCGGTGGCGGCCCGACTGGACTGCACCCTGCCGCACGGCGGCACCGCCCGCCAATGGTTCCTCGATGGCGAGGTGCTGGCCCTGCTGCCCATGAACGGCCCCCAAGGCCAGCAGGTGGCCCTGGTGTGGTCGGTGGAACACGCCCGCGCTGCCGAACTGCTGGCGCTGGACAGCGCCTCGTTTGCACAGGCCGTGCAGGCCGCTTGCAGCAGCGCCCTGGGCGAGATGCAGACCGTGGGCACACCGGCTGGCTGGCCTCTGGAGCTGTCTCAGGCAGAACGCTGGGTGCTACCGGGCTGGGCCCTGGCGGGCGACGCCGCACACGCCATCCACCCGCTGGCCGGGCAGGGCCTGAACGTGGGCCTGGCCGACGTGGCCGAACTGGTCCGTGTGCTGCGCGAACGCGAATACTGGCGCCCCCTGGGGGACTTGCGCCTGCTGCGCCGCTACGAGCGTGCCCGCAAGGCCGACGTGGCCGCCATGTCCCTCCTCACCGACGGGCTGTTCGGGCTGTTTGGCCACTCCGACACCCGCATACAGGCGCTGCGCCAGTGGGGTCTGCGCAACTTTGACCGTATGTCTCCACTCAAACGCTGGGCCGCCCAGCAGGCCATGGGGCGCGCCTCGGCCTGACCCTGCCCGCACGAAGGCTGCGCCCGGCTTCCCTTCTCTCCGTCTCTCCGCCCCGCACCCTCTGCTTTTTTGTCCGCAGCAACCCCTACTGGATACCTTCCATGACGCGCAAACCTACCGCACCGGCCTCTGCCTTTTTTGCCCGCCTGGGCCGCGGCCTGGTTCTCGGCACCCTCCTGGCCACCGGATTCGGTGCCCACGCGAACGAAGCCGCCATCCGCAAGAACCTGCCCGAGCGGCTGCCGAATTTCCCCACCATCGATGAAGTGCGCCAGACCCCCATGCCCGGCTTGTTCGAGGTGCGTATCAACGGCACCGACATCATCTACACCGACGCGCAGGGGAATTTCGTGATCCAGGGCGTGCTGCTCGATACCGTGGCGCGGGAAGACCTCACCAAGAAGCGGATAGACCAGCTCACCGCCCTGCCCTTCGACAAGCTGCCCCTGAAAGACGCCTTCAAGCTGGTGCGGGGCAACGGCGAGCGGCAAATGGCGGTGTTCGAAGACCCCAACTGCAGCTTCTGCAAGCGGCTGGAGCGCGACTTGGCCAGACTGGAGAACACCACCATCTACATCTTCCTCTACCCCATACTGGGACAGGACTCGGTGACCAAGTCCAACCACATCTGGTGCGCCAAAGACCGTGCCAAGGCCTGGGAAGACTGGATGCTGCGCAACATCACGCCGCCGGCCGCCGAATGCGATACCAGCGCCATTGCACGCAACGTGGAGTTTGGGCGGGTGCAGCGCATCACTGGCACGCCGACCACGTTCTTTGTCAACGGCACCCGCCTGCCCGGCGCGGTCAGTCTGGACCGTATTGAGCAGTCGCTGCAGGCACGCCGCTGAAACAGCCAGGGACAGACGCATGGCTGCAAGCACATCCAAACTGCTGGAGCAACTGGGCCTGGCCGGCCTGATTCCCTTCGTGGGGCTGGCCGGCCTCACGTGGCTGTTGCCCGGTACCGAGCAACCCGGCCCCTTGCTGGCTCAGGCGCCCACGGCGCTGGCCACCTATGCCGCACTCATCGTGTCTTTTCTGGGTGGCTTGCACTGGGGTGCCATCTGGCTGCAGCTGGCCGAAAAAACTGCGCCTGAAGTCCCCATGCCCGCAGTGGGCTGGGGAGTATTGCCTTCGCTGCTGGCCTGGCCTGGCCTGTTCCTGCCGGTGGCCTGGAGCTTGTGGTGGATGGGCGCGCTGCTGCTGCTGTGCTACGTGGTAGACCGGAAACTGTTCCCGCTGCTGGGCCTGCAACGCTGGTTGCGTTTGCGGCTGTGGCTGTCGTCGGTGGCGGCGCTGAGCTGCTTCGTGGCCGCCATGGCGCTGGCCCCCGCACCGGTCTGATTCCTTCATTGCTCCCCATGGCCCCCCCACGAAAAACCGCCCCATCCTCCCCAGCCGGCACGGCCACTCCTCACGCCACGCCGGCCGTGCATTACCGCGTGGAGGTGCTGGACCCGCACGCCCACCTGTTTGGCATCACGCTCACCGTGGCGAGGCCTGCGCGCAAGCAGGTCCTGAGCCTGCCCGTCTGGATTCCGGGCAGCTACCTGGTGCGGGAGTTTTCGCAACATCTGCAACACCTGCGCCTTGTGCAAACGCCGGGTAGCGACCCTGTGCGTACCCTGCAACAAACCGCCAAGAACCGCTGGGAGGTGCAGACCCCCGCCGGTAGCGGCCCGGATGCGCCGCTGGTGCTGCAGTACGAGGTGTACGCGTTCGATGCCTCCGTGCGCACGGCGTTTCTGGACCAGACGCGCGGCTTTTTCAACCCCACCAGCCTGTGCCTGCGGGTGCTGGGCCAGGAGGAAGAAACACACACCCTGCAACTGGCGGCCAATGCCCACACACGCCGGCTGAACTGGCAGGCTGCCGCTGCGCTGCCCACGAAAAGCGGCGCCGGAAAGAACCCTGAGAAGGCGCCAGGGAAAGCGCCGGGAAAAGCGCCAGGGAAAGGCTTTGCCACCTACCTCGCGCAGAACTACGACGAGCTGGCAGACACCCCGTTCGAGCTGGGCACCTTCTGGAGTGGCAGCTTCAAGGTGCGCGGCGTGGTGCACCGCTTCATCGTCAGCGGGCTGGGCACCGACGGCGGCGCACAGTTCGACACGCAACGCCTGCTGCAAGACACGCAACGCATTTGCGCCGCGCAGATGGACTTCTGGCACGGCTCCGAAAAAACCAGCAAAGAGCCACCGCCCTTTGGCCACTACCTATTCATGCTGCACGCCAGCCAGTCGGGTTACGGCGGGCTGGAGCACCGGCATTCCACCGCACTCATCTGCCAGCGTGCCGATTTGCCGCAAGCCGGGCAGGCCGACACCAAACCGACAGGCACCGGTGCCAACGACGGCTACACCACGCTGCTGGGCCTCATCAGCCACGAATACTTCCACAGCTGGAACGTGAAGCGGCTGCGCCCGGCCGAGTTCCGCCGCTACGACTACGAGCAGGAAAACTACACGCAGCTGCTGTGGTTCTTCGAGGGCTTCACCAGCTACTACGACGACTTGCTGCTGCGCCGCGCCGGCGTGATCGACGAAGCCACCTACCTGCAGCTGCTCTCCAAGACCATCAACACCGTGCTGCAGACACCGGGGCGGCATGTGCAAAGCGTGGCGCAGGCCAGCTTCGACGCCTGGGTGAAGTACTACCGCATGACGGAGAACACGCCCAACGCCACCGTGAGCTACTACACCAAGGGCTCTCTGGTGGCGCTGTGCCTGGACCTGACCCTGCGCCTGGAGAGTCAGGGCAAAGGCGCCCCCAGCCTGGACGCCGTGATGCGCGAACTCTGGCGCCGTTGTGCCGCCGGCCCTATGCGCGAGGCCGATGTACTGGCCGCGCTGAAAGCCGTGGGCGGCCGCGCCTTCACACAGGAACTGGCCGACTGGGTGCATGGCACCGCGGACCTGCCCCTCAAAAGCCTGCTGGAGAGGGCAGGGCTGGTGTGGAACGAAGAAAACGCGCCGCTGGCCCAGCGCCTGGGCGTGCGGGTGAGCGCCAGCGATGCCACCGGCCTCCTGGTCAAGCAGGTGCTGCGCGGGTCTCCGGCCGAACAGGCCGGGCTGGCCGCCGGTGACGAATGGCTGGCGGTGCGCTGGAGCGAGGCCGATGCCTGGCGTGTGAAAAAGATAGACGATGTGGCGCAGGCGGTGCGTGGGCGCGAACGCTTCACGGCCGTGGTGGCCCGCGACGGGCGCCTGCTGGACTGCCCGGTGGAACTGCCCCTGGGCTCCTACCGCGACGCGGCCTCCCGGCAGGTGCTGGTGAGCCGGCCCGCGGCCACGCTGAACGACAGCACGGCACCCTGGCGCGACTGGCTGCGCAGCGCCTAGCGGTGGCGCAGGTCCAGCACCCGCTTGGCCTTGCCCAGGCTGCGCTCCACGCCGCCTTCGGGGCGCAACTCGATGGCCGCGCTGGTGCCCACAAAGGTCTTGATGTCGTGCTGCAGCGCTTGCGCGGCCTTCAGCGCCAGCGCGCTGTCGGGCGCCAGGCCCGCGCGCGTTTCCACCCACACCGTGAGAGAGTCCAGCGGGCCTTCGCGCGTGAGCACACACTGGTAGTGCGCGCTGAGTTCCGGGTGGCGAAGGATGAGTTCTTCTGGGAACACGTTCACGCCGCGCACGATCATCATGTCGTCGCTGCGGCCAGTGATTTTTTCCATGCGCCGCATGGTGCGTGCAGTGCCGGGCAGCAGGCGCGTGAGGTCGCGCGTGCGGTAGCGGATGATGGGCAGCGCTTCTTTCGTTAGGCTGGTGAACACCAGCTCGCCGAGTTCGCCATCGGCCACGGGCAGGCCGGTGTCGGGGTCGATGATTTCCGGGTAGAAATGGTCTTCCCAGATGGTGGGGCCGTCCTTGGTTTCCACGCACTCGTTGGCCACACCCGGGCCCATGACTTCGCTCAGCCCGTAAATGTCCACCGCGTCCAGCCCCATGCGCTGCTCGATGGCGCGGCGCATGTCGTTGGTCCAGGGCTCGGCGCCAAAAATGCCGGTACGCAGGCTGCTTTGGGCCGGGTCCATGCCCTGGCGCTCGAACTCGTCGGCAATGGCCAGCATGTAGCTCGGCGTGACCATGATGATGTCGGGGCGGAAGTCGGTGATCAGCTGCACCTGGCGCTCGGTCTGGCCGCCGCCAAAAGGCACCACGGTCAGGCCCAGACGTTCGGCGCCGTAGTGCGCGCCCAGTCCGCCCGTGAACAGGCCGTAGCCGTAGCTGACGTGCACCATGTCGCCGGGGCGGGCGCCGGCTGCGCGCATGGAACGCGCCACCAGACTGGCCCAGGTGTCTATGTCGCGCTGGGTGTAGCCCACCACGGTGGGCTTGCCGGTGGTGCCGCTGGAGGCATGGATGCGCACCAGCCGTTCGCGCGGCACGGCGAACATGCCGAAGGGGTAGTTCTCGCGCAGGTCGGCCTTGGTGGTGAAGGGGAAGCGCGCCAGGTCGGCCAGGCTGCGGCAGTCGTCGGGGTGCACACCGGCCGCATCGAACTTGGTGCGGTACACCGGGGAGTGCTGGTAGGCGTGGCGCAGCGTGGCCTGCAGGCGGCGCAGTTGCAGGGCCTGCAGTTCGTCCTGGCTGGCTTTCTCTATGGGCTCAAGCGCAAAGGTCTTGGACATGGTGGGGTGTGGCGGGGTGTGGCGGGGTGTGGCGGGGTATGGCGAGGTGTGGGGTGAGGGCTAGGCAGAATGGATCAGGGGATGACGGTGCCGGCAATCTGTGCGCTTTTGCCCCGGAACATGGCCACCACGTCGTTGTGCTGGTTGCGCACGCACATGTCGTAAATGCCGTGGCGTCCGCTCAGGGTCTGCTCCACGCCGGTGCAGGTGAGCACATCGCCTTCGTGGGCCGGGCGCAGGAACTCGATGCTGCAGCCCGCTGCCACCGCGTTCTTGTTGTAGCTGTTGCAGGCAAAAGCGAAGGTGGAATCGGCCAGGGTGAAGATGAAGCCGCCATGGCAGATCTTGTGGCCGTTCAGGTGCAGGGGCTGCACCACCATCTGCATCACGGCGCGGCCGGGCTCGCACGCCAGCAGCTGCATGCCCATGGTGCTGCGCGAGGCGGTATCGGCGGCGAACATGACCTCGCCCACACGCCGGGCCAGTTCTTCGGGAGTGCTGTTCATCGGGGTATCCATGCTTCAGGCTCCCTGGAACTGCGCCGGGCGCTTTTGCAGGAACGCCGTCACGCCCTCGATGTAGTCGTGCGTGCGGCCCAGCTCGGCCTGGGTGTCGCGCTCCACCTCCAGCTGCTGCTCCAGCGTGCGGGTGCTTGCACCCCGCAACAGGCCGCGCGTGGCCACCAGCGCCCGGGTGGGCATGGCGGCCAGCCGGTGGGCCAGCGCCAGCGCAGCGGCCAGCGGGTCGTCTTCCACCGCCCAGATCAGGCCCCAGTCCAGCGCCTGCTGCGCGGGCAGCTTGTCGCCCAGCAGGGCCAGACCCATGGCGCGGGCCAGGCCCAGCCGCTCGGTGAGCAGCCAGCTGCCGCCGGCATCGGGAATGAGGCCGATCTTGCTGAAGGCCTGCACGAAGCTGGCACCGGGCGCCGCCACCGCCATGTCGCAGGTCATGGCCAGCGAGGCACCGGCGCCCGCTGCCACCCCATTCACGGCTGCCACCGTGGGCATGCGCAGGGCCAGCAGGCGGAGCGCGGTGGGGTTGAAGTAGTCGGTGATGACCGGGCCGGGGCTGGCGCGCTCCAGCTGGCCTTCGCCGGGGGTGAAATCCAGCTCCGACAGATCGAGCCCGGCGCAGAAACCGCGCCCCGCCCCGGTAAGCACCAGCGCCCGCACTTGGGGGTTGGCCTCGGCACGGTCCAGCGCGGCCCAGAGCGCGCGGTGCATGTCGCGGGTGAAGCTGTTGAGCGCCTGCGGGCGGTTCAGGGTGATACAGGCCACCACGGCGCTGCCAGCGCCGGGGGCCTGGGGAAACTCTTCGTAAAGTACGGGTTCTGCCGCGGGCACGGCGGCGTCGGGGTTCTGCATGCCCGGTCTCCTGGGTTTGGGTTATGCTGCAATCTAACATTAACCAACCGCCTGGTCGGGAAATTTTTGCCCTAGGCTTTTCCCCTAGCCTTGGTTCTGGTTCTGACCCTGCCCCGCTGCGCCTCCGGACGCCGCCGCCACCCTCTTTGCTCTTTCGTCAGCCCTCCACCCACCGCATTACCTACCCATGACCACCACCGCCCCCGAACTCATCCTGGTCCGCACCGAAGGCCGCGTCGGCATCGTCACGCTCCACCGCCCCAAGCAGCTCAACGCCCTGAACGACCAGCTCATGGACGAGCTGGGCGCCGCCCTGAAGGCCTTCGATGCCGACGAGAACATCGGCTGCATGATCGTGACCGGCAGCGAAAAAGCCTTTGCCGCCGGTGCCGACATTGGCGCCATGGCCAGCTACAGCTTTGCCGATGTGTACAAGGGCGACTACATCACCCGCAACTGGGAAACGCTGCGCAGCATCAGGAAACCAGTGATTGCGGCGGTGAGCGGCTTTGCGCTGGGCGGCGGCTGCGAACTGGCCATGATGTGCGACTTCATCATCGCCGCCGACAACGCCAAGTTCGGCCAGCCCGAGATCAAGCTGGGCATCATTCCCGGCGCCGGTGGCACGCAGCGCCTGCCGCGCGCCATAGGCAAGGCCAAAGCCATGGACATGGTCCTGACCGGGCGCATGATGGACGCCACCGAGGCCGAACGCGCGGGCCTGGTGAGCCGCGTGGTGCCGCTGGACAAGCTCATGGACGAGGCGCTGGGCGCGGCACTCACCATTGCCGGCTATTCGCAGGTGGCGGTCATGGCGGCCAAGGAGTCCGTGGACCGCGCCTACGAAGGCACGCTGGCCGATGGCGTGATGTTCGAGCGCCGCCTGTTCCACGCCCTGTTTGCCACTTCCGACCAGAAGGAAGGCATGGCGGCCTTCGTGGAAAAACGCCCGGCAGCGTTCAAGCACCAGTAAGGTCCAGTTGTATTGCGCGGGAACGGTGGTGTGAAAACCCGCCCGGAACCGCGTTATAATCTTGGGCTAGGCTCTTTAGCTCAGCCGGTTAGAGCGACGGAATCATAATCCGCAGGTCCCCTGTTCGAATCAGGGAAGAGCCACCAAGACAGCCATGCACAAAGCCCCGTTCGCAAGACCGGGGTTTTGTTGTTTCCGCAAGGCCTTCCACTGCCAACCGGGACCGAGGTACGGCCTGCGCCGACACCCCACGCTTGCGTCCGAATGGTTTCGGAATTGGCCTATAAATTCTCAGCCTCGACCGACGCAGGACCGGGCGTATAGTCCACGCATGCCAACGGTCCGCCAGCCTACCGCTCCATCGGCGTATGTATTGCTGCTGGATGTGCCCAACCTGACGCCGCTGGCAGCACCCGCCTCCTGGTTGCGCCGCACCGAGCCACCGGCGCCAGATGGCTCCAGGAGCAGTACAGGGCCTTCCCTGACCCGCCTGCTGGACGCCCTGGTGCGCGACGACCTGATGGATGCAGATGCAGCGCACCGCTGGGAGTCGGCACTGCGGCACATCGTCCGGCAAGGTGGCTCCGGCACCGCCTGGCCAGCACAGGCCGACCCCCGGGAGCGCGCACCGTGTGCACTGCCACCGATGGTGGTGGATGGCATAGTCTGGGAGTCCCACGCCACCTTGCTCACGTGGCGTTGTGTGCGCGTGGAATGCTGGCCGCTGGTCCAGGCATCTGCACCTGGCTCCGGCCCCAGTGCCGTGCAGTTCCTGCAGACACTCCACAGCGCACTCGAACAGGACCAGCTGGATAGCGGGCTGGACGCCTTGCGCCGCTATGCGGGTTTCGAGCAGGTGCAGCTCCATGGCGCCGGGGTGGACGCTGCGACCCGCGCCTGGCGCCGCGCGCTCCATGGCCAGCCCCGCCAGCTGGCCGACGTGCGCAGCAGCCAGGAGCCTGCACGCCCCTTGCCCACCCGACCGGTCAGGTCGACCGCGCTCGGCACGCTGACGCTGGAAGAGGCCCTGACCGGGAGCGCCACGCAGAGCGCCACCCCCGAGGAGAAAGCCCTGCTGCAGACCCTGGGCGTGCGTTCCGCCTGGGTGTGGCCGCTGCTGCAGGGCCAGGGCGCCTGGGGCGTCCTGGCTGGCTACCACCGCCAGCCCCATGCACTCACAGCCCATCAGGTGGAAACGGTGCACCTGGCCGTCTCCCTGATACGCCAGCATCTGCTCCGCTACCGCACAGGCCTGTCGGCATCGCAAACGCTGGCCCAGCACCGCCGGCTGGCGGTCTACCTGCAAGCCATGCACCAGCAGCTGCTGGCGGCGCCCATGCGCGAAGGTGCGCCCTACCGGCTTGACACCCTGGAGCCCCATCTGCGCGGTGCACTGGGCGACTGTTCACTCATGGCGTGGTCGGACAGAGAGCCCAATGCCCAGATCCAGGCAACGCACCCCCCCGAGTGGCAGGGCACCTGGACACCCACGCTGTGCCAGTGGATCCACACTGTCCTTCAACAGGGCGGCACCGGCCGACTGGTGCTGGACCACCACTCGGAGCGCTCGGCCCTGCCCCCACCGTGGCAGGACCCGGGCCAATGCCTGCTGGCACTGAGCCTGCCCGGCAGCCCCGGCGCCTGGATGGCGGTGTGGCGGCGTGGCTCTGGCCTCTGGAGCGAGCCCGAGGTGGCCATGCTGCAGGAACTGGCGCGGCATGTGGCCACCCACCACCAGGGCTGGATGCTGCACCGGCTGCGAGGCCAGCTGCGCCGCTTTTCAGAGCATTACGAACAGTCTCTGGACCGCGAGCGGGCGGCCATTGCGCTCATGGTGCACGACGAACTGTGCCAGTCTCTGGCTGCCACCCGGATCACCGCCAGCATGCTGGGCACCCGGCTGTCCCGGATATTGCCCCACGTTCCAATGCCACTGGCCAGCAGCCAGCCCGATACAGCGGCACTGTGCGAGCAGCTGACCAGCATGCTCGACGAGGCCATTGGGGACTCCCGCCAGCTGATCCAGCGCCTGCATCCGGCGGTTTTGCGCAAGGGCCTGCACGCGGGTCTGGAGTGGCTGGCGCAGGACTTCCACCGGCGCTTCGGGCTGGCCATAGAGCTCCAGCTGCAGGCGGTACAGATGCCGCTGGGTAACGCAGCGCAACTGGTTTGCTTTTGTGTGGCCCGGGAGGCTCTGCAGAATATCCAGAAACACGCGCAGGCCAGCCGCGTCATGCTGAAGCTGGAACTGCAGACGGCCACGCAACGCCTGGAATTGCAGGTACTCGATGACGGGCAGGGCTTCGATACCGGATCTCGGCAGTGCGCTGGCCTTTCGGGCTATCTGGCCACATCGCCGGACGGACAGGAACACTTTGGCGTGTTTGGCATGCGCGAGCGCGCCGCATGGATAGGTGCAGACCTGACCCTGCAGAGCGCCCCCGGCAGGGGCACCCGGGTGACCTTGAGCATTCCGCTGCAGGCGGCCGCTGCCTGAGGCGGACCGCCTACTGGAGCAGCGCGAGGGGCTGTGGATGCCCGAACAGGAAACCCTGGAAGCGGTCGCAGCCCAGCCCGGAAATGAAGCGCCACTGGGCCTCGGTCTCTATGCCTTCGGCCACCACGGTGAGCTGCAGGGATTCGGCCAGGTGAATGATCATGCGTGCAACCGCCGCATCGCTCGGGTTTTCTATGGCGTGGATGACGAAGCTGCGGTCGATCTTCAGTTCGTCCAGCGGAAGGCGGCGCACGTAAGAGAGCGAAGAAAAGCCCGTGCCAAAGTCGTCGAGCGACAGCCGAATACCCATCTCCTGCAACTGCTGCAACTTGCGTGTGGTCTGCTCCAGGTCCTGCTGCAGCAGGCTTTCGGTCAGCTCCAGCTTGAGGCGTTGCGGGTTGGCGCCAGTGGCCCGCAGCACCTGCACCACGGTCTCGACAAAGTGCGGCTCGCTGATCTGGCGGGCGCTCACGTTGATGGAGATCACCAGGGCCTCCTGCTCGGGTACCTGCGCCCACTGCGCCAGCTGCATGCAGCCCTGCCAGAGCACCCAGGCACCAATGGACTGGATGAGCCCACACTGCTCGGCCAGGGGAATGAAGTCCGACGGCGCAATCAGCCCCCGCCGCGGATGGCGCCAGCGCACCAGCGCCTCGTAGCCCAGGGTTTGCTGCAACCCATCGACAATGGGCTGGAAGTGCAGCACCAGTTGCTGCCCGTCCACGGCTTCCTTGAGCTCCTGTTCCAGCCGTATGCGCTGCACCACCCGAGCCTGGACCGCATGGTCAAAGAACCGGAACCCGTTGCGGCCCGATTCCTTGACGCTGTTCATGGCCAGATCGGACCAGCGCAGCACGTCGTGCGCATCGCCCTCCAGCTGCCCGCCCAGCGCAATGCCAATGCTGCAACTCAGCCAGTGGTTGCCGCCGGGCACCGCAATCGGCTCGGTCAGCAGGCGCTGCAGTTTGGCCGCCAGTTGGCGGCCGTCGGCCAGCGCCGAGTCGCCGCTGCCCAGTTGGGGCACCACCACCACGAACTCGTCCCCGCCTACGCGGGCAATCAGGTCACTGCGCCGGGTCCCCTGGCGCAAGCGGTTGCCCACTTCCTGCAGGGCAAGGTCGCCAGCGGAATGGCCCCAGGTGTCGTTGAGGCTTTTGAAATGGTCGAGGTCGATGAAAAGCAGCGCGTACCAATCTCCAGCGCGCCGGGCACGCTGGTGTACCGCAGGCAGTTGCTCGTACAGGCCACGCCGGTTGAGCAGCCCGGTCAGCTCATCGCCGTGCATGAGCTGGGCGATCCGTTTCTCGCTCCAGTGCCGCTCTGAGGAATCTTGCACCGCCAGCACGAAGCCCACCGCCGGGGCACCGGGGAACAGGACCCGGGGCACGATCCGCAGGCTGCGGTAGTGCTCCTCGGACTGCAGCGCCGCATCGGGGCTGCGCTGCAGAAAGGAACATTCCGTCTGCTGGGGCTGTCCTGTCAGTGCTGCGGTGTGGATAAGGTCGCGCAGTTGCCGTGCCAGAGGGACTGGCAGTATCTCTTCCGGGCGATGGCCCAGCCACTGGAGAGCCTGCAACCCCAGCACCACGCCGTCCGGGGGAGAAACGCGGCTGGCACAGCCGTCGATGTCGAGCTCGATGACTTGCTCGCGGATGGCGCGCAACGTGGCGCCCAGATCTGCCTGCGCCTGCTGCAGATTGCGCTCCAGTCCCACCTGTTCGGTGATGTCGCTGAGCAACCCGGACCACAAGGTGGATCCATCGGGATCCAGCTGCGCCAGTGCGTGGGCCTCCAGAACACGGGCCACAGTGTGCCGCTCCGGCGCATGGCGCACCCGGAAACGACAGCGCCAGGGCTGCTGCAACTGCGCCGCAGTGCGCCGCGTACTCTCGAACAGGGGCCAGTCGGCAGGATGTATGCTGCGCTCCACAGCAGCCCAGGACCCCAGCAGTTCACGGGTGGAACAATGCAGCCACTCGCCCATGCGAGGGCTGACGTATTCGAGCTGCCGCTGGCCGCTGGGCCACTCGCGCAAAGCGTACAGCGCAACGGGTAGGTGGTCGGCAAATGCCGACTCCTCGGGTGCCGGAGATTCGTCGCCGAACTCGGTATCGGCCCAGGGAATCGTCATCGTGTCACCGCCATGTCTCCGCCAAGATCTGCCTGCGCCCAGGAGCAGGCTTTGCTACCCGACCGGTCATGTGGGAGCGCTGCGCAACGGCGCAATCAGCGGCTGTTGGTGTATTGGGGCCCCGCAGTGTTGCGAACGGGTGCGCTCTGGGGCAAGGTGTGGGACAGGTGGGGCGCCATCGCGTTCATGGCGGTGTGCGCGCTCTGCGGCATGAGGTTGTGGTTGCTGGCATAGAGGAACAGCTCGACCAGGCTGTTGAGCGCCAGCTTCTCCATGATGTGGCGCTTGTGGGTGCTCACGGTCTTCACGCTCACGAACAGCTTGTTGGCAATGTGGGTCGGGGTCATGCCCGCCAACAGCAGGTCGAACACCTGGCGTTCCCGGCGGGAGAGCAGTTGGTGGGGCTCCTGGGGGCGCACCAGCGGGGGCTCGGAGGCCTTGGCCAGCATGATCTGCACCAGCTTGGGGTCTACGAAGGTCTGGCCGTTGGTCACCGCGGTGAGTGCCGCTTTGAGGGTGGTGAAGTCGCTGGCCTTGAACACGTAACCACGCGCGCCGGCCTGCAGCGCCCGGGCCACGATGGGTGCATCGTCGAGCATGGAAAGAATGACCACGAACACCAGCGGGTAGCGCTTGCGCACGTTTTCCAGCACCTGCATGCCCGGCATGCCCGGCAGGTTCAGGTCCAGCAGCACCACGGTGGGGGTGACGCGCTCCATCTGCTCGAACAACTCGTCGCCATTTTTCACGGCAGCCAGTATGCGGCACTCGGTTTCCGACTCCAGCAACTGCGACATGGCTCGGCGAACCATGGTGTGGTCGTCGACCAGAATGATGTTGGTCATGGGAAAAACTCCGGCGAAAAATTGACAATGGAAATATCGGTGGACATTTTGTGGCTCAGGCACCTGGATCGACCCAATCATCCGGCACCTAGGGCCCTGTATCAGCCGACGCAGTCCACTTTAGTGAAAAAGAACCCAAAACACAGCACTTGCGATCCAAATTACTTTCGGTCTCACGAAAAATGGGAGTTGTCTGACGTCTTGCGCCCCCAATCGATCGGGTTTTGAACACAGCTTCGGCAGGCCAGAGCGCTCTTCGGGTCCAATCGGATGCATGCTCCACGCCACCCAACTCACCAAGTCGTTCGCCGGGCAACCGCTGTTTTCGGGGGTGGACCTGAGCGTGGCAGCGGGGGAGGTGGTGGCGCTGCTGGGGGAGTCGGGCATGGGCAAATCGACGCTGCTCAACGCGCTGGCCGGTCTGGAGCCACTGGATGCCGGGCAGGTACGGGTGGGTGGCGGCGCTTCGGGCCACCCGGCAACGCCTGTGGTGGAAGTGACTTCCCTGAGCGAGGAGGCCTGCGCGCATTGGCGGCGCGCCCACCTGGGCTTTGTGTTCCAGGCTTTCCATGTGCTGCCGCACCTGAGCGTGGCACAGAACGTGGGACTGCCGCTGCTGCTGCTGGGGCGCGACGAACCAGCCCGCGTGCAGGAGCTGCTGGAACGCGTGGGGCTGGGCGATATGGGTGGGCGCAGCCCGCGCACGCTGTCGGGCGGGCAGTTGCAGCGCGTGGCCATTGCGCGCGCGCTGGTGCATGGCCCCGGTCTGGTGCTGGCCGATGAACCCACTGGCAACCTCGACCCCGACACGGGCGAACAGATCATTGCCCTGCTGCTGAACGAGGCGCGGGCACGGCAGTCCGCCGTGGTGCTGGTGACGCACTCGCGCAGCGCCGCCGCCCGAGCCGACCGTGTGCTGCGCCTGACAGCGCAAGGGCTCGTCCCGGCGCAGGCAGCGGCATGACAGCCCACGCCGTTGCTGGTGCCCCAGGGGTTGCTGCACCGCGCCGCCCGGGCGGGGCCCGCCTGCTGCGCCAGCTGCTGCGCACGGTGAGCTGGGCGGAATGGCGCGCGCACCTGTGGCGCCAGGCGGCCGCCTGGGTGGCGGTGGCGCTGGGTGTGGCGCTGGGCCTGTCGGTGCACCTCATCAATACCGCGGCACTGGGTGAATTCAGCGCTGCGGTGCGTGCCGCCAACGGCCAGCCCGATGCGTCTGTGCGCTGCAGCCCGGCTTGCAGCGATGCCCTGGTGGAGCAACTGGCCCTGCTGCCCGAAGTGGCTAGCGCCCACCCGGTGCTGGAGCTGGGCACCTACGTGCTGGCCCGCGACGGCCGCCGGGTGCAGGCCACCGTGCTGGGCGTGGATGGGCTGAGCGTGGCCGCCGTGGCGCCCGACCTCTGGCCACGCCCTGCAGAAGGCGAGGACCGACTGGCCCTGCTGGCCCCGGACCGCGTATTCCCCAACGCCGCGGCGCTGGCACAAACCGGCTGGGCCGAAGGCGACCGGCTGCAGGTGCAGCAGGGCAGCGCGCTGCAGGAGTGGGTGGTGGGCGGACAGGTGGCCGCAGGCGGTGCACCGCTGCTGGTCATGGATATCGATGCCGCGCAGCACCGGCTGGGGCTGGTGGGCCAGGTGACCCGCATCGACCTGCGCCTGCAGCCTGGCTGGACCGGCGAGCGCGCCGAAGCCCGGCTGCAGCAGGCCTTGCAGCAGCAGCCCGGCGGCTGGCCCGCACAGGCGCGCTGGCACCAGCCGGACGAGGAAGCCCAGGCCGTATCGGCCATGTCGCGGGCTTACCGCGTGAACCTCACGGTGCTGGCGCTGGTGGCGCTGTTCGTGGGCGTGTTTCTGGTGTTTTCGGTGATGGCGCTGTCGGTGGCGCAACGCATGCCGCAGTTTGCGCTGCTGGGGGTGCTGGGTCTTTCGGCGCAGGAGCGGCGGCGCTGGGTGCTGGCCGAAGCCGCGCTCACCGGCGCCGTGGGTGCGGTACTGGGCGTGGGGCTGGGCCTGGGTTTGGCCCAAGCCGCGCTGCATTTTCTGGCGGGCGATCTGGGCGGCGGCTACTTCCCCGGCGTGTCTCCGGCGCTGCAGTGGTCGGCCTGGGAACTGGCGCTGTTCGGCGGCCTGGGGGTACTGGCGGCTGTAGCCGGCGGCTGGCTGCCCTCCCGGGAGGTGGAGGCGCTGAGCCCGGCGCAGGCGCTGAAAGGCCTGGGTGGTAGCCAGCTGGCGCCTCTGCCCCGCGCAGTGGCGCCGCTGCTGCTTCTGGCCGGTGTGGTGCTGACGCAGCTGCCGCCGGTGGCGGGCTTGCCGCTGGCGGCCTACGCCTCGGTGGCGTGCCTGCTGCTGGGCGGCATTGCCGGGGTACCGTGGGTGGTGCAAGGCGTGCTGGGGCTGTTGCGCCGGCTGCCGGGGCGCCGTTCCGCACCGGTGCTGCTGGCGCTGGAGCGCGCCCACCACGAACGGCACACGGCCACGGTGGCGGTGGCGGGCGTGGTGGCCAGCCTGAGCCTGGCGGTGGCCCTGACCGTGATGGTGGGCAGCTTCCGCGTGGGGGTCACGCAGTGGCTGGACCAGGTGCTGCCCGCCGACCTGTACGCGCGCACCGCCACGCGCAGCAGCGCCAGCGATGGCGCCTACCTCCCCGGTGATGCCGCACAGCGCGCAGCGCAGATACCCGGCGTGATGCGCGCCGAAGCCTCGCGGCTGCGCAGCCTGACACTGGCTCCCGGCCGCCCGCCCGTGACGCTGATTGCGCGGCCCCTGACCGACCCGGCAGGCCAGCTGCCCCTGACCACGCCGCTGTGGCGCGGGGAGCGCCTGCCTGGCGTGCCTGGGGTGTACGTGAGTGAGGCCATGCAATCCCTGTACGGGGCGGAACCCGGCACCACGCTGGCATTGCCGCTGCCACGCACCGAGCAGGACCAGGCGGAGTTGCCTGCCCAGATGCAGGTGCAGGTCCAGGTCCAGGT
>JALOSG010000055.1 GCA_025458665.1 Serpentinimonas sp. | reverse complement strand
AGAGATCACGTCCTCGAAGCGGGCAGGCTCGGCCGCCGGAGCCGGGGCGGACGCGGGGGCAGTCGCGCCGTCTTGACCGTCCTCGAAGTCGTCGTCCTCAGGAAAATCGGGGGATTCAGGCTGTTCGTTCATGTGGCAGGAGGCTCGGTAGAGGACGGGGACGGGGACGGCGCGGTGACCAGTTCTTCGGGGGCAGGCCCGATCGGAGTGGGGACGGGAGCATCTTCGGCGGATGCACTGGAGGCAGAGCCCGGATCGGCCTGGCCTGCATCGGGACCATCGAAATCCAGTTGCCCCAGCGCATCGGCGGCGGCTTCGCTGTCCAGCGGGGGCAAAGCGTCCAGGGAGGCCAGCCCCAGGTCGTCCAGAAACTGGCGCGTGGTGGCGTACAGCGCGGGCCTGCCTACGGTTTCCCGGTGCCCGATGACTTCCACCCAGCCGCGGTCTTCCAGTTGCTTCAGGATGCCGGAGTGGATGGTCACGCCGCGGATGTCTTCCATGTCACCGCGCGTAACCGGCTGGCGGTAAGCAATGATGGCCAGCGTTTCCAGCGTGGCGCGGGTGTACTTGGGGGGCTTTTCGGGGTGCAGCCGGTCGAGGAAAGGCCGCATTTCAGGGCGGCTCTGAAACCGCCAGCCGGAGGCCAGGCACACCAGCTCCACGCCGCGCTGGCTCCAGGCCTGCTGCAGCTGCGCCAGCATGGTTTTGAGGGTGTCGGGCGACACCGCACCCTCGAACAGCTGCCCCATGTCGCGCAAGGACAGGGGTTCCTGCGCGCAGATGAGGGCCGTCTCAAGGATGCGCTGGGCATCCACGGTATTCATGGTCTCGGGTCCGTCGGGTCAGTGTGGGCCTCTGCAGCACGGAACAGCCGGAAGGGCTCGGTGAGCCATAGGGCCGCAGGGCAGCGGGGGCGAAGTTGGTGGAATGCGGTGTCCCGGGGCGGGGGTAACGGCGGACGACGCACGCCACGCCAGCCACGCGGGCCGCCAGGATCCGTCGGGGATCAAAGGGCGGGCAGCACCCAGGGCAGGCTTTCATTGTAGGGCAGACCCAGCTGTTGCAGCGCAGAAAGCATATCGGCCGGTGGCGCCGCCGACACATCCAGCCTGGCCCCGGACACCGGATGGCTGAGCACCAGCCTCTGTGCGTGCAGCGCCTGACGCTCCATACCCAGCAGCGGCTTGCCCCCGTACAGCGCGTCGCCCAGAAGCGGGTGCCCCAGCCAGGCCAGGTGCACCCGGATCTGGTGGGTGCGCCCGGTGTGCAGCTTGCAGCTGATGTAGCTCACCGCACCGCCGCCCTGGGGCGACATGGGCACCGCGCCCTGCCCCAGCAAGCGCACGCTGGTGTGTGCGGCGCGGCTGCCACTGCTGCCCTCCGCCAGTACCGCCATACGCAGGCGGTTGCGGGGGTCTCGGCCCACGGGCTGCTCCACCTCCAGCGTGCCGTGGCCAGGCGTTGCGCCCAGGACCGAGCCGTGCGCCAACGCCACATACATGCGGTGCACGGTGCGCGCCGCAATCTGCCGGGTGAGCCCCTCCACCGCAGGCAGTGTCTTGCCCACCAGCATGAGCCCGCTGGTGTCCTTGTCCAGCCGGTGGACGATGCCAGCGCGCGGCAAGCCGGCTGCACCGGAATGCCAGGCCAGCAGACCATTGAGCAGCGTGCCGCTCCAGTGCCCGGCGGCCGGGTGAACCACCAGCCCTGCCGGCTTGTTGACGATGAGGAGGTGTTCGTCTTCGTGCACCACCTGCAGCGGCATGGCTTCGGGCAGGAAGGCGCTGGCTTGCGCCGTCGGGCGCAGCTCCACGCCCAGTACCTCACCGGCACGCACTTTCTGTGAAGCCTTGGTGAGCGCACCTGCGGCCCCCCGCACAGCGCCCTGCTCCAGCAGTTGCTGGAAGTAGGCCCGGGAAAACTCCGGGCAGACGGTAGCCAGCCATTTGTCCAGCCGCAGGCCGTGGTGCTCGGGCAGCACCGGCCACTGGCGCCACTCGCTGGCCTCCAGCGCTTCGGCGGCATCGGCTTCTTCCTGCTCGGGCCAGAGGCCCGGGGGTGTGGTGTGGTCTGGCAAGGCTGGTTATAAAATCGTTGGAGCCGTGCAGTGTTTGCCGGCCCGTTGCACTCCGAGGCTACCCGAATGTTCCTGCGCAGATTATCCGCCGCTCGCCGCGCCCGGTCCGTCCCTTCCACCGGTGCAGCGCTGCTGCTGGGCGGCCTGATGCTGCTGGCTGGCTGCAGCAGCAAGCCCACCGCCGACCCCACGGCCAACTGGAGCCCCAACCGCATCTACGCCGAAGCGATTGACGAGCGCAACTCCGGCAATTTCGAGGCCTCCATCACGCTGTTCGAGAAGCTCGAGGGCCGTGCGGCGGGTACGCCACTGGCGCAGCAGGCCCAGCTGGAGAAAGCCTTTGCCCATTACAAGGCCGGAGAGCAGGCGCAGGCGGTGGTCACCATCGACCGCTTCATGCGGCTGCACCCCTCGAGCCCGGCGCTGGACTATGCGCTGTACCTCAAGGGCATTGTGAATTTCAACGACAACCTGGGACTGTTCGGCTTCCTTTCCCAGCAGGACCTGTCCGAGCGGGACCAGAAGGCGGCCCGGGTGGCGTTCGAGTCTTTCCGTGAACTGGTGGAGCGTTTTCCCGACTCGCGCTACGCACCCGATGCCCGCCAGCGCATGACGTACATCATCAACTCGCTGGCGCAGTCCGAAGTGCATATTGCGCGTTACTACTTCCGCCGTGGCGCGTATGTGGCCGCCATCAGCCGCGCGCAGACCGCAGTGACCGAGTTCGAGGGCGTACCCGCTGCGGAAGAAGCGCTCTACATCATGTTGCGCTCCTACGAAGCGCTGGGCCTGACCGAGCTGCAGGAAGACACCCGCCGCGTGATGCAGGCCAACTTCCCCGACAGCCAGTTTCTCAGCCGTGGCTTCCAGCAGGCAGAGGAGCCGTGGTGGAAGATCTGGTGACCCAGCTCTCCAGCTGACTTTGCAACAGCAGGTCCTGCAACGCCTCCTCCAGCGCCGCCTCGCCCTGTATTCGTCGCATGGGTGGCAGGCTGCGCAGCAGCATCTGCCCATAGCCCATGGTGGCAAGCCGGACATCCCCGAGCACCAGAACGCCACGGTCGGTCTCGCTGCGGATGAGCCGACCCGCCCCCTGCTTGAGGGCTACGGCGGCCTCGGGCAGGAAATAGGCCTGAAACGGGCTTAGCCCCTCGGCTTGCAGCGCCTTGGACCGGGCTTCCACCCAGGGGTCATCGGGCGGGGGGAAGGGCAGTTTGTCTATCACCACCAGTTGCAGGCAATCGCCGGGCAAATCCACGCCTTCCCAGAAAGAGGCCGATGCCACCAACACGGCGCCAGGTCCCTGCTGTGCGGCATCCCGGAAGCGTGCCAGAAGCTCGCGCTTCGGGGCGCTGCCCTGGGCCAGTATCTCGGGACCGAGCTCGGCTTCGCTCAGCTGGCTCAGGGTTTCGCTGATGGTACGCAGCGAGCGCAGGGTGGTAGTCAGCACCAGCGTTCGTCCGCGCAGCTTCACGGCCCAGGGCCACAAGGTGTGGGCCAGCGCAGCAGGATGCCCGGCTTCGGCGGGTCTGGGCAGCCCGGAGGGTACGTAGACGCCCGCCTGGTGGGCGTAGTCGAAGGGGCTTTGCACCTGCAGGGTGCGCGCCACATCGGCCAGGCCCAGGGGACGGGTGAACCAAGACAGCTCGGCATCAGCGCCCAGGGTGGCCGAGGTGAACACCCACGACTTGCCCGCTGAATCCTCGCTTTCGAACAGGCGCGCACGGAACGCCGCAGATACATCGAGCGGGGCCAGCACCAGACGGAACTGGCTGCCCAGTTCCACCCAGCGCGCAAAGGGCGGCGCGTTGTCCGCAGGCAGGCCAATCTGCAGCAGCCGGTCGTGCAACCAGCCGCCACGCTCGAACAGGCGGGCGAACTCCGGGGTGAGTTCGGTCATCTCTTCCAGCGCCGCCTGCAGGGCCTGCAGGGCGCCCAGCAAAGTGTCCCAGCCGGATTGCCAGACGCCAGGGTCCACCCCATCGGGAGCGCTGCCTGCCCAACGCAGCTTGATGCCGCTCTGGTTGAGGCGGCCAGCGGGTTGCAGGTCGAGCCGGAGGTCGCGCACGGCCCGTTCGAGCGCGCTGCACAGGCCCGACCAATCCTTCAGACCGCGCGCTGCCTGCAGGCCTTGCGCGAGGCTGTCGCGCATCCAGTCCAGCAGCTGGCCACTGCCCACGGCATGGCCCAGGAACTGCACGCTGGTGGGCAACAACTGGTGCGCTTCATCGAACACCAGCACATCGACGGTGGGCAACAGTTCTGCCATGCCCGACTCGCGCACATTCCAGTCGGCAAAAAACAGGTGGTGGTTCACCACCACCACGTCGGCGGCCAGCGCCTCGCGGCGCGCCTGGTTCACATGACAGGCGCGGAACTGGGGGCACTGGGAGCCCAGGCAGTTTTCGCGGGTGGAGGTGACCCAGGGAATCAGCTCGGAGCGGTCGTCCAGGCCCACCACTTCGGCCAGATCCCCGGTCTGGGTACCCGTGGCCCAGGTCTGGATGCGGCGCAGCTGCTGCGGCAGATAGCGGTCGCCCGGCGGCAGGCGTTGCGGCGCTTGCTCAAGACGGTGCAGGCACAGGTAACTGCTGCGCCCCTTGAGCAGCGCCGTTTTCAGGGGCAGGCCCAGTGCCTGGGCCACGGCGGGCAGATCCCGGCCGAACAACTGGTCCTGCAAGGCCTTGGTGGCGGTGGAAAGCAAGACCCTGCGCCCACTGAGCAGGGCTGGGGCGAGATACGCGTAGGTTTTTCCCACGCCAGTGCCCGCCTCCACCACCAGGCAGGCGCGCGCGTCGATGGTCTCGGCCACAGCCTGAGCCATGGTCTTCTGACCTTCGCGGCTGCGGTAGCCGGGCTGGCGGACCGAGAGCGGTCCATCGGCCGAAAAAAATGCCCGCACGTCGTTTGCGAGGGGGCTGGTCGGAGAGTCTTCCATTCGCTCCGATAATACGGGCTGGACAGTTCCACAACACCCGCCAACATGACCCAAGGTTTCCGCATTCTTGCAGCCACCGGACTCGACCGTGGAGACCGCGAATTCCAGCAAGATCAGCTGTGCCTGCTACCCCACGAGCGGTACAAAGGGTGCATGCTGGCGGTGGTGGCCGACGGCATGGGTGGACGCAGTGGCGGACGCAAGGCCTCCGATCAGGTGATGCTGACGGCCCGCCAGCTGTTCGCCCGATACGACCCGCAAACGGACTCTCCCGAACTGTTCCTCAAGCAGATTGCGGTGGAGGCGCACATGGTCATACGCCTGACCGCTGCCTCCGCGGAGCAGGAGCCCCACAGCACCATCGCGGCCATTGTTGTGCACCCGGATGCCCACTGCTACTGGCTGCACTCGGGGGACACACGCATTTACCACTTCAGTGGCAAGGACCTGGTGCAGCGCACACTGGACCATTCTTACGTGCAGATGCTGGTGGAACGCGGCGAGCTGACGGAGGAGCAGGCCCAGGACGACCCACGCTCCAACATTCTGGTGGGCTGTCTGGGTACCGAACGCGACCCACCGCTGACCCTGCACCACATCGAACAGGTGCATGCGGGCGACTCGCTGCTGTTGTGCAGCGATGGTCTATGGCACTACGTAAGCCCAGAGGAAATGGGGTTGACGCTGGACCTGATCGAACCACGGGCCGCGTGCGAGTTTCTGGTGGACAAGGCCCGTACACGGGCGCAAGGCACCGGAGACAACATCTCCGTCGTGGTGATCAAGTTCCTGCCGCTGGAAGCCGAGTGATGCCCGGCGGGGGGGACCGCAGAGACCTGCGCTGCGGAGCCATCCTTCAGGTCAGCGAGGTGTCCACCTCGCGCCTTGCCAGCGCCAAGTACTCCGCCGACCGCATTTCATTGAGCCGCGACACGGTGCGCGGAAACTCGTGGGACAGCGGACCTTCGGTATAGATCTGCTCGGCCGGTAAAGCCGCCGACAGCACCAGCTTCACGCGCCGGTCGTACAGCACATCCACCAGCCACGTGAAACGCCGCGCCTCCGAGGCCATGTTCACCGGCATGTGCGGCACATTGCTCACCAGCACGGTGTGGAACTGGCTGGCCAGTTCCAGGTAATCGTTCTGCGAGCGTGGCCCACCACACAGCGTGCGGAAATCGAACCAGACCACACCGCCAGCCCGCCGTATGGCGCGGATATCGCGGTTTTCGATGTGCATGACCGGGTCTTCGTCGCGGGCTTCGGTGAGCCGCTCGAAGGCGCGCTCCATCTCGGCTTCGGTGTCGGGGCCCAGCGGGCTCAGGTACATCTGCGTCTGGGCCAGCACCATGCGGCGGTAGTCGGTACCGTTGTCCACATTGATGACTTCCATGGTCTGCTTGAGCAGTTCTATGGCGGGCAGGATGCGGTCGCGGTGCAGGCCGTCGGGGTAGAGTCCGTCGGGCTGGAAGTTGCTGGTGGTGACCATGCCCACGCCGTAACGGTGCATGGCATCGAGCAGGCGGTGCAGGATCATGGCGTCCGTCACATCGGCCACATGGAACTCATCGAAGCACACCAGCCGGTAGCGCCGTGCCATGCGGCGCCCTAGCTCATCGAGCGGGTTCACCGTGCCTTGCAGTTCGGCCAGCTCGCGGTGCACCTCGCGCATGAACTCATGGAAGTGCAGGCGGGTTTTGCGCCGCAACGGCACCGCGTTGTAGAAGCAGTCCATGAGGAAGCTCTTGCCCCGCCCCACACCGCCGTACATATACACACCGCGTGGAATGGGCAGGCGGTTGATGAACTTCTTGAGCGCATTGGAGCGCCGCTGCTTGAAATGCGACCATTCGGCGGCGCAGCGTTCCAGCGCCTCCACGGCGCGCAGTTGCGCCGGGTCGGGCTGGTAGCCGCGCGCCTTGAGTTCGGCCTCGTAGGCGGCGCGGACCGGCTGGTGCCGGGCCAGCGTCGCCTGACTCGCTGGGGACATGGGCCGCGGCCGCTCAGAAGTTCAGCGTGCGCTTGTCCACCGCCAGCGCAGCTTCCTTGGTGGCTTCGCTCAGCGACGGGTGTGCGTGGCAGATGCGGGCGATGTCTTCCGCGCTGGCGCGGAATTCCATGGCCACCACGGCCTCGGCAATGAGTTCGCTGGCCTGCGGGCCCACGATGTGCACACCCAGGATTTCGTCGGTGGTGGCATCGGCCAGGAATTTCACCATGCCGGTGGTGTCACCCAGGGCGCGCGCGCGGCCGTTGGCCAGGAAGGGGAAGGTGCCGGCCTTGTAAGCCACGCCCGCCTCTTTGAGCTGCTGCTCGGTGCGGCCCACCCAGGCAATTTCCGGGCTGGTGTAAATCACCCAGGGCACGGTGTTGAAGTTCACGTGCCCGTGCTGGCCGGCAATGCGCTCGGCCACGGCCACGCCCTCTTCCTCCGCCTTGTGCGCCAGCATGGGGCCACGAACCACATCGCCCACGGCCCACACGCCTTTGCAGTTGGTGCGGCACTCGTCGTCCACCACAATGGCGCCGCGCTCGTCGAGCTTCAGGCCAATGGCTTCGGTGTTCAGCCCGGTGGTGTTGGGCACCCGGCCAATGGAGACGATCAGCTTGTCGGCATCGAGCTTCTGGGCTTCGCCCTTGGCGTCGGTATAGGCGATGGAAACGCCTTTCTTGCTGGTCTTGATCTCGCCCACCTTCACGCCGAGTTCGATCTTCAGGCCCTGCTTGTCGAAAGCCTTCTTGGCTTCCTTGGCAATCTGCTGGTCCACCGCGCCCAGGAACGTGGGCAGGCCTTCCAGAATGGTCACGTCGGCACCCAGGCGGCGCCAGACCGAGCCCATCTCCAGCCCGATGACGCCCGAACCAATGACGGCCAGCTTCTTGGGCACGGCACCCATGCGCAGCGCGCCGTCGTTGGACAGCACCAGCTCTTCATCGAACGGCACACCCGGCAGCGCGCGGGCCGTGGAGCCCGTGGCCACGATGATCTGCTTGCCCACGATGAGCTCTTCCTTGGCGCCCGACACCTGAATTTCGTAGCCGGTTTCCACCGCCTTCACGAAAGAGCCGCGGCCGTGGAAAAAAGACACCTTGTTCTTCTTGAACAGATAGAGGATGCCATCGTTGTTCTGCTTCACGACGGTGTCCTTGCGGGCCAGCATCTTGGCCACGTCCATCTTCACACCAGACACCGCGATGCCGTGGTCGGCAAAGTGGTGGTTGGCATGGTCGAAGTGCTCGGAAGACTGCAGCAGCGCCTTGGAAGGGATGCAGCCCACGTTGGTGCAGGTGCCGCCCGGCGCGGGGCCGCCCGCAGCGTTCTTCCACTCGTCGATACAGGCCACCTGGTAGCCCAGCTGGGCCGCGCGGATGGCCGCGATATAGCCGCCGGGGCCGCCACCGATGACGACCACGTCGAAAACAGTACTACTCATTGTCGTGTTGCCTTGTTGCCAGGAAGTACCGGCTTCAGAGATTGAACAGCAGGCGCGCCGGGTCTTCCAGCGCCTCCTTCATGGCGACCAGACCCAGCACGGCTTCGCGGCCGTCGATGATGCGGTGGTCGTAGCTCATGGCAAGGTAGTTGATGGGGCGCACCACCACCTGCCCGTTCTCCACCACGGCACGGTCCTTGGTGGCGTGCACACCCAGAATGGCCGACTGCGGCGGGTTGATGATGGGGGTGGACAGCATGGAGCCGAACGTGCCGCCGTTGGAGATGGAGAACGTACCGCCGGTCATTTCCTCGATGCCCAGCTTGCCGTCGCGCGCCTTGGCGCCGTACTCGGCAATCTTCTTCTCGATGTCGGCAAAGCTCATCTGGTCGGCGTTGCGCAGAATGGGCACCACCAGGCCACGGGGGGAACCCACCGCAATGCCGATGTCGAAGTAACCGTGGTAGACGATGTCGTTGCCATCGACCGAGGCGTTGAGCACCGGGTACTTCTTGAGCGCATGCACCGCGGCCTTCACGAAGAAGCTCATGAAGCCGAGCTTGACGCCATGCTCCTTCTCGAACTTCTCCTGGAAGCGCTTGCGCATGTCCATGACCGGGGCCATGTTCACTTCGTTGAAGGTGGTGAGGATGGCGTTCGTGGCCTGCGACTGCAGCAGACGCTCGGCCACGCGGGCGCGCAGGCGGCTCATGGGCACGCGCTGCTCCGGGCGGTTGCCCAGGTCCACGGTGGGCGCGGCCACCTGCGGCAGCACCTTGGTGGGGGCGCCGGTCGGAATGGCGACCGGGGCTGCAACGGGCTTGGCGGGGGCAGCAGCGGGTGCCGCGGCGGCAGCCAGCACGTCGCCCTTGGTGACGCGGCCGTCCTTGCCGGTACCTGCCACGGAGCCGGGCGCCATGCCGTTGTCGGCCATGAGCTTGGCGGCAGCGGGCATGGGCACGCCGGCCATGCTGGCGCTCGCGGGAGCCACGGCGACCACAGCGGCGGCGGGAGCGGCCGCCGGGGCGGAAGCAGCAGCAGTAGCAGCAGCCGGGGCTGCCGCCGCGGCCACGCCGCCTTCGGTGTCGATGTGCGCAATCACCTGCTCGGAAGCCACGGTGGCGCCATCGGCCTGCACGATGGCGGACAGCACGCCTGCGCTCGGGGCAGGCACTTCCAGCACGACCTTGTCGGTCTCGATCTCGATGAGGATTTCATCGGCAGCCACGGTGTCTCCGGGCTTTTTCTTCCATTGCAGCAGCGTCGCTTCTGCCACCGACTCGGACAGCTGCGGAACTTTAACTTCTACGATAGCCATGATAGGGATAGTCCTTGAATAGGTCGTTTTTTATCGGGTAGGTGTCGGGCTTCTCAATCGCCTGCCTTACTTGGTCAGGATGAAGCCCTTGAGCTTGCCAAAGGCGCCGTCCACCAGGGCTTTCTGCTGCTCCTGGTGCAGGTGGGCATAGCCCACCGCTGGCGACGCCGAGGCGGCCCGGCCCGAATAACCCAGTCGCTGGCCCTCGAGCATGTTTTCGTGGATGTTGTGCTGCACGAAGAACCAGGCGCCCTGGTTCTGCGGCTCGTCCTGGCACCACACAATCTCGGTGGCACCCGAGAAGCGCTTCACCTCGGCCGCAAAGGCCTTGTGCGGGAACGGGTAGAGCTGCTCCACGCGGATGATGGCCACGTCGTCGTGGCCGCGCTCCTCGCGCTTTTTCACCAGGTCGTAGTACACCTTGCCCGAGCACGCCACGATGCGGCGCACCTTGGCGGCGTTCTTCACCACGGCGGGGTTCTGTTCCGGGATCACGGTCTGGAACGAGCCTTTGGTGAACTCCACCAGCGGGGAGGTCGCATCCTTGTTGCGCAGCAGAGACTTGGGTGTGAAGATGATCAGCGGCTTGCGCAGATTGCGCACCATCTGACGGCGCAGCACATGGAAGATCTGGCTGGCCGTGGTGGGCTGAACCACCTGCATGTTGGTGTCGGCAGCCAGCTGCATGAAGCGCTCCACGCGGGCCGAGGAGTGCTCGGGGCCCTGGCCCTCGTAGCCGTGCGGCAGCATGAGCGTGATGCCGTTCACACGGCCCCACTTCACTTCGCCCGAGGCAATGAACTGGTCAATCACCACCTGCGCGCCGTTGGCGAAGTCGCCGAACTGCGCTTCCCAGATGACCAGCGTATTGGGGTCGTTGGAGGCGTAGCCGTACTCAAAGCCCAGCACCGCCTCTTCCGACAGGATGGAGTCGATGACGGTGAACGGGGCCTGGTTGTCGGCCACGTTCTGCAGCGGGATGTAGATGCCCTCGTCGAACTTCTCGCGCGCCTGGTGGTGTACCACGGCATGGCGGTGCGTGAAGGTGCCACGGCCGCAGTCCTCGCCAGACAGGCGCACCGGGTAGCCGCTGGCCACCAGAGAGGCGAACGCCATGTGCTCGCCCATGCCCCAGTCCACATTCATCTCACCCCGGCCCATGGCGGCGCGGTCTGCGTAGACCTTCTTCACCAGCTGGTGCGGCAGGATGCTGTCGGGGATGGTGGTCATGCGGTCGGCCAGGCGCTTCCACTCGGCCAGCGGAATGGCGGTATCGGCGGCGTCGGTCCAGCGCTTGTTCAGGAAGGGCGCCCAGTCGACCGCGTACTTGCTCTTGAAGTTGGTGAGCACCGGGTCCACGGTGTGGCGGCCAGCGTCCAGTGCGGGCTCGCCCAGGCCCTGCGCGGCCAGCTTGTCGGCATACAGCTTGCGGGTGCCGGGGTGGGCACCGATCTTCTTGTACATGAGCGGCTGCGTCAGGCTGGGGGTGTCCTGTTCGTTGTGGCCCAGCTTTCTGAAACAGATGATGTCAACCACCACGTCCTTGTGGAAGGTCATGCGGTATTCCAGCGCCAGCTGCGTGGCCAGTGCCACGGCTTCCGGGTCGTCGCCGTTCACGTGCAGCACCGGGGACTCGATCATCTTCACCACGTCGGAGCAGTAGAGCGTGGAGCGGCTGTCGCGCGGATCGGAGGTGGTGAAACCAATCTGGTTGTTGATGACGAGGTGCACCGTGCCGCCGGTGTAGTAACCGCGCGTCTGCGCCAGGGCCAGCGTTTCCATGACCACGCCCTGGCCGGCAAACGCCGCATCGCCGTGCACCAGCACCGGCAGCACCTGCACACCCTTGGGGTCACCGCGGCGGTCCATGCGGGCGCGCACGGAACCTTCCACCACCGGGTTCACAATCTCCAGGTGAGAGGGGTTGAAGGCCAGAGAGAGGTGCACCGGACCGCCGGGAGTGGAGACGTCGGAACTGAAGCCCTGGTGGTACTTCACGTCGCCAGAAGGCAGGTCTTCGGGGGCGGTGTGGTCGAACTCGGCGAACAGGTCTTTGGGCATCTTGCCCAGTGTGTTCACCAGCACATTCAGGCGACCGCGGTGGGCCATGCCAATGACGATTTCCTGCACGCCCTTCATGCCGGCCTGCTGGATGAGTTCATCCATGGCCACGATGAAGCTCTCGCCACCTTCCAGAGAGAAGCGCTTCTGGCCCACGTATTTGGTGTGCAGGAAACGCTCCAGCCCTTCGGCGGCGGTCAGGCGGTCGAGGATGTGCTTTTTCTTCTCGGCGGTGAAGTTGGGCTTGCTGCGGATGCTCTCCAGCCGCTCCTGCCACCAGCGCTTCTGCGTCTGGTCGCTGATGTACATGTACTCGGCGCCTATGCTGCCGCAGTACGTTTCGCGCAGGGCATTGATGAGCTCGCGCAGAGCCATGGTCTCCTTGCCGAAGAACGTGTTGCTGGTGTTGAACACGGTCTCCAGGTCGGCATCGGTGAACCCGTAGTAGCTCGGGTCCAGCTCGGGAATGCTTTCGCGTTCGGCGCGTTTCAGGGGGTCGAGGTCGGCCCAGCGCACACCCACATTGCGGTAGGCGGCAATGAGTTGTTGCGTGAAAACGCGCTTGCGGCCCAGGTCGGAATCGGCACCAGCCGCAATGACCACCTGCGTGACACCCTGCTTGGCGCGCTCGGCAAAGGCATTGATGACGGGCTGGTGCGGCACATCGCGGGCGTCGCTGCCGTCGGCGGCGGGGACGTTTTGCAGCGCGTCGAAGTAGGCACGCCAGGAATCGGGAACGCTGGTGGGGTCTGCCAGGTAGTTCTCGTACATCTCTTCGACGTAGGGCGTATTGCCGCCGAACAGGTACGAGTTGCCCTGATAGGCAACATAGACGGAGCTGGAATCGCTCATATTTCGCTGACCTCCGCTTCCCTGCAGGAAGCATTAGCTGGTTAAGAAAACCTCCCGCGACACGGCTAAACCGGTTGGCGGATGCGACAGTGACTGGAAGGAACTGCGGCTAAACCGCCATTGTGCCACCGAAAACCCACGGTGGCGAGGGGGATGCACGGGCTTTGCAGCACCGGCGAGGGTCTGCTGGGCTCAGCGCGCGGGCGCTTGCGCGGGTTCAACAGCTTCGGCCGAGGCTTTGTCGCGCGCGGGCAGCCGCCCGGATGTGCCCACCCCGACGCTAGCACCGCCCACCGACACACCGACCCCCGCGCCCACGCTACCGTCGCCGCCCACGGACACACCCACGCCCGCCGGGCCCACCGGGATGGAGAAGCCGACGCGCAGGTTGCTGCAACCCGCCAGACCCACGCAGAGCCCGAGGACCAGACTGGACAGGACAAGCCGGTGTGTCACAGGGATGGCCTGGGAGTCAGGCGCTGGCCGTTGGGTATGGAGCCGCCCCCGTCCTCCATCTCGATAGCGATCTGGGTGCACACGGACCGGCACAGCATGACAGCCTGCTCGCTCTGCACGCGATAGATGACCTGCGTTCCCTCCTTGCGCTTGGCGAGCACGCCCGAGCGGTAGAGCAGGTTCAGGTGCTGCGACAGGTTGGGCTGGGTGGTGTCGATCTCCGAGAGAAGCTCGGTGACGGACTTTTCCCTGTCGCACAGCGCGCTCAGGATACGCAGCCGCATGGGCGTGGCGAGTATGCCGAAGAGTTCGGCAGCGAGCTCAAACACCCGGCCTCTTTCTGCCTTGTCGCCCGCGTCGTCGCCGTCGATCATTTGCTGCATATATAAACGGATAGGAATAGATGAAGCAGATGATAAACACTCCGGAGGGGCCACACAACATCGAGCTTGCACAAAGCTGACTCCGTCCTACAGGCTTTAAACCTGTAGGGGTATATGGCGTTGGGTCAGGTCAACCCGCCAGCAGATCCTGGATCTGGCGCAGCGCCGCCGGGTCGTCCATGGTGGTGAGGTCGCCAGGGTCGCGGCCTTCGCACACCGCCTGTATGGCGCGGCGCAACAGCTTGCCGCTGCGCGTCTTGGGCAGCACCGACACGAAACGCACCCGGGCTGGCCGCGCCACGGCGCCCAGTTGTTCGTCCACGCGCTTCATGATCTCGCCCTCCATCTTCAGGCGGTCTGCCTCGCTGGTGAGCAGGGAGGCGTCGCGCGGCACGGCAAACGCCATGGCCACCTGGCCCTTGAGCTGGTCGGCCACGCCCACCACGGCCACCTCGGCCACGTTGGGGTGGCTGGAGATGCTCTCTTCAATCTCGCGGGTGCCCAGGCGGTGGCCCGCCACGTTGATCACATCGTCCGTGCGGCCCAGGATGAAGTAGTAGCCCTCCTCGTCCCGGATACCCCAGTCGAAGGTGCTGTACACCATGCGGCCTGGCACACTCTTCCAGTAGGTGTTCACAAAGCGGGCATCGTCCTGCCAGACGGTCTGCATGCAGCCCGGTGGCAGCGGCCCTTCTATGGCCAGCACGCCCTTCTGGTTCGGTTCGGTGAGTTCGGCGCCAGTGGCGTCGTCCAGCAGCTTGACGTTGTAGCCGTACACCGCCTTGCCTGGCGAACCGAACTTGCTGGGCGCCGCCTCCACCCCGTTGCACACAGTGAGGATGGGCCAGCCGGTTTCGGTCTGCCAGTAGTTGTCGATGATGGGGCGGCCCAGCACGCCCGATATCCACTGCGCGGTGGGCTCGTCGAGCGGCTCGCCGGCCAGGTACAGGGCCTTGAGGCTGCCGAGGTTGCGCCCGGTGATGAAGCTGCTGTCGTACTTCTTGAGCACGCGCACGGCGGTGGGCGCACTGAACATGACGCTCACGTTGTAACGCTCCACCAGTTCCCACCAGATGCCGGCATCGGGGCGGATGGGCAACCCCTCGTACATGATGGTGGCCATGCCAGCAATGAGCGGGCCATAGACGATGTAGCTGTGGCCCACGACCCAGCCGATGTCGCTGGTGGAGAAGTAGGTTTGCCCGGCTTCGCCCTGGAAAATGTGCTTCATGCTGGCGGCCAGTGCCACGGTGTAGCCACCGGTGTCGCGCTGCACACCTTTGGGCTTGCCCGTGGTGCCGCTGGTGTACAGCGTGTAGCTGGGGTGGGTGGACTCGACCCACACGCAAGGCACCACCACGCCATTCTGGCGCGCCGCTTCGGTGGCGTAGTCGGCGTCGCGGCCTTCGGTGAGCGGCATGGGCGCCAGGCCGCGGTCCACCATGAGCACACGCTCGGGTTTGTGGCTGGACAGGCGCAGCGCCTCGTCGAGCAGGGGCTTGTAGGGCACCACCTTGCCGCCGCGCGAGCCGGCATCGGCACTGACCACCACCTTGGGGCTGGCATCTTCGATTCGGCTGGCCAGGCTGACGCTGGCGAACCCGCCAAACACCACCGAGTGGATGGCGCCAATCCGCACGCAGGCCAGCATGGCGAACGCCGCCTCGGGGATCATCGGCATGTAGATGAGCACCCGGTCGCCCTTGACCACGCCCATGGACTGCAGCACCGCGGCCATGCGTTGCACTTCGGTATGCAGTTGGGCGAAGGTGTAGGTTTTCTCCTCGTTGGTCTCGGTGGATACGAAGATGAGCGCGTTCTGGTCGGCGCGGTCTTTCAGGTGCCGGTCTACCGCGTTGTGGCACAGGTTGATGAGTCCGCCCTCGAACCAGCGCGCAAACGGCGGGTTGCTGTAGTTGCACACCGTGGTGAACGGCTGCTGCCACTCCACCATCTGGGCTTGCTCGGTCCAGAAAGCATCGCGGTCCTCGATGGAGCGGCGGTGGAACTCGGCGTAGCCGGAGGAACCGGCAGTGGTGCTGGGGGCGTTGGCGGACATGGAACGGGTCTCCTGTGGCGGCGCGCCCGGGCCGGGGTGCCGCTAAATTGAATTCTTAATTATGGGCACGAGGCTTGCAAACGGCTGACGAAGGCGGACCGGCGCGCACGCAACGGCCGGGGGCCGCGGGGTACGGGAGCCGCCCTGCCCGGCCAGTCCGGAATCAGCTGATGATCTGCACGTACACGATGAGCATGACCACCACCACCACCGCCAGGATGCCGTAGTTGCGCCAGGGCGGCTCTTTTTCCTCGAACGGGTCGTTCATGCTGCGCGAGGCGCCCTCGGGCAGGCGCGCCACCTGGGTGAGCGACGCGCCAAACGGAATGTTGATGCGTGCCCGCACGTTCACAGCCCAGCCGTTCGCATCGAGCAGCGGCCCCAGGCTGCGCTGACGCAGCTTGAGCCATGCCAGCAGCATGGACGGCCCGGAAATGAGCAGCATGACCCCGGCAAACACCAGCGGAATCTGCCACCAGGCCAGTTGCAGGATGCCCGTGACTACGGCCGCCAGCGCGGTGCCCAGCGCACCCAGAGCCAAGCCTATGGCGGCAAAAATACCGGCGAACTTGGCAATATCGAAAGCTTGCTGGGTGCTGGGCTTGGCGGCGTCTGCGGCTGTAGCGGAAGGGGCAGCAGGAACAGGGGCCTCGGCCTTGGCGCCAGCTGCCGCAACGCGCTGCGCGGCGCGCTCGTCCACCGCTTTGTCCTTGGCGGCCGCGAACTTGCGAACCTGATCGCCAATCAGGCGGCCAGCGCGCTTGTAGGGCGTCCAGAATGCCTGCCGCACGCTGATGGGTGCCTCCACCACCTTGACCACGCTCGCGTTCCAGTCGCGCCCGGCGCGGTCGTAGAAGATGCCGTTGCGCCCGGGCACCATCATGTCGTCGGCGTCCCCGGCGGTCATGGCGGCCACAATCTGAATGGGCGCCTCCCCCTGGCGCGCGCACTGGCAATACACCAGATAAGTGCCCGACAGCGGCGCCAGTGCCGTGTGCCGCGCCATGTCGGCGACGCGCAGCACCAGGTCGCAGCTGCGCTGGTCGAGGTAGAGCGTACCGGCCTGGAAGATGGCTTTGCTGGCGCCACCATAAAAGTCGCTCAGGGTGACAAAGTTGCGCAGCAGCGTGACCAGATCGCGCCGGAAATGCAGCAGGCGGTCCAGTGCTTCCACCTGCTCTGCGCTGGTGTCGGCCGCCACGTCCTGCGCAATCAGCCGGGTCAGGGTTTCGCGGGCGTCGCTGGCCAGCATGTCGCGAAGTTCCTGCACCGGAATACCTGCCAGGGCGGTGGCGGGCTTGTCCGCCTGCCAGGCACGCCACGCGGCGAATCGACCGGCCAGGTCGGTCCATTCAGAGAAAGTCAGGTGGTCCCGTTCGCCCAGACAGGGGCGCACCACGTGTTCGCGCAGCGCCGCCATACGCGCTTCCCAGGCGGGGTTGATGCCACGGGCCAGGGGCACAGAAGGCTCTTCCCCGCCGCCTTCACCGGGAGGCACCGCCAGCGCCAGCGGCAACACCGCCAGCTGTGCCGACGCCGCCGAGAGCGACTCCGCGGCCAGCGTGGCGTAGGCCGCCTCTGCGGGGCTGAGGGGCTGCAAGGCGCTGGCGTCGAACGCAGCCAGGCGGCAGCGGGTGAAGTAATCGTCCACCTTGGCGGCCACCGCATCGAACACCTGGGCCGCCGCTTCGGTGTCCGCACCCAGGGGGAGCAGGCCCGCCGGGTCGGCTTCGGCCTGCGCGTGCCAGTCCGCCAGGGCCTGCGCATCGGCGAAGAAAGTGTCCACCTGCGCTTGCGTGATGCCGGGCTGGCCGCTGCGGTCTGGGGTGGCGCCGAGGCAATCCAGCGCGCGCGCCAACACCCCCTGCGCGGAGCCGGCAGGCACCAGTTCGGCCGGAACGACCCCATCGCCATTGAAATGGCTGGCCGGAAACAGGAGCGCTGGATCGGCCAGATCGGCCAGCGTGAGCACATCGGCCTCGGGGCGGCCCAGCACTCCCAGCACATCACGGGCCGCTGCATACAGCCTTGCGCCATCGGGGTGTTCGCGGTTCAGCGCAGCCAGGGGCAGATCGCTGCCGGGCTGGAACAGGGTTTCGGGGTCGCGCAGCACGCCGCACACCCACTGCACAGCCGCCAGCACTTCGGGCGCCCGGATGCGCCCGTCGCCGTCGGTGTCGAGCATTTGCAGAGTGCGTTCGTCGAACTCTAGGCCGGCCGTGGGACAGGCCAGTACCGACCAGAGCTTCTGGTCCAGGCTGCCCAGATGGAGCAGATCGTCCACCGTTTCGATGCGCACCTGGTCGAAGCCGCCGTAGCGGTAGAAGCGCCAGGGGTGGGGGCCTGGGCGGGCAGTGGGCCCAGGGGCGGGCGGGATCACATCGGGGGCAGCATCGGGGGCGGCAACGGTCATGAGGGCTCCTCGGATTTCAGGCGGCCATGTTAGCGGCTCGGGGGCTTTACTTGATCAGGGGGAGCGCCTGGCGGAACAAGGGGTGGTCTGCCCGGCGCAGCCACTCGAAGGCCACCATTTCGCTGCTCACCAGTTCCACGCCGTTGCCCGCCAGGCGATCGAATGCGGCATCGCGGTCGCGCTCCCGGCGCGAGGTGCAGGCATCGGTCACGACCCACACATCGAACTCCTGCTCCAGCAGGCCCAGCGCGGTTTGCAGCAGGCACACGTGGGCTTCCACGCCGGCCAGTACCACGGTGTTACCCAGCGCCGGCTCGGGCGCAGGCGGCGGCGCGCTGGGCCGCTGGAGGTGCTTGGGCAGGCTGCGGGCGTTTCCACCGCGCTGCGGCGCACGGCTCTCGGGACGCGCAGGCGCAGGGCGCAGGGCTTCGAGCAACCCCGATTCGCAGGCGTCGAAATGCATTTTTGCGAACGTGCCCTGGCACAGGTCCCGAATGGCCGCTGCATTGCCACCCAGCTTGCCCGGGTTTTGTTCGGTGCCCCACACGGGTACACCCATGAGCTGCGCCATCTGCGCCAGAAAAACGCCCCGGGACAGGACTTCCGCACCCTGGTGCAGGGCCGGCATGAGCCGCTCCTGGTAGTCCACCAGCACCAGCTGGCAATCGTCCACATCTAGCAACATGCCTTGCTCCTGTTTCGTGCGTTACAACCAATTCACGGCGTAACACATTGACTTCAATAACAAAAATGACTAGCCTCGCGGCATGAAAGCGTTTGGAGACCGTCCTTTTCACCACCCCACTGCACCGTCGGGTGGGCGTTGGCGCATCCGCTCGCTCGCCCGGCACATGGCCCTCGCCGCCGCCTTGTCGGGCCTGCTGTGGGTGGGTGGCGCGGGCGCCACCGGCACAGAAACGGCCCAGCAAGATCCGCTGGGGCAGTGGCTGATCGACCAGGGAATGCTAGCGCATGGCGGCTTGGCTCCCGAAGCAACGCCCGAAGCAGCGCCCGAAGCAACGCCCGCGCAGGACCGGCTTCCCGCCTCCCAGCTGGTGGTGCATGCCATGGGTTTCCTGGGGGTGCCCTACCGCTGGGGCGGCGGCTCCTTCGAGGGTGGGTTCGACTGCAGCGGCTTCGTGCAGGCGCTCTACCTGCAAGGGTGGAACGTGCGGTTGCCCCGCCGCGCTGTAGAGCAGGCGCAGGCCACCGAGACCATTGCCCGGGAAGAACTGCAGCCCGGTGATCTGGTTTTCTTCAACACGCTGGGCGCGCGGTACAGCCATGTAGGCCTGTACATCGGGGAGGGGCGTTTCATCCATTCGCCGCGCGCTGGCGCGTCCATCCGGATGGAATCCATGGGCGCTAGCTACTGGCAACGGCGTTTCAACGGTGCGCGCCGCGTGGTACCAGACTTGCTGGCACGGGCGAACGGTCCCACGGATCAGTAGCCCGGGCCGCGCGCTGTACCGGGCGTGCGCCACTGGCCCGAGCGCACGGCGTCTGCAATGGCGGCGCAGGTTTGCACCAGCAAGGGGCCGAAGGTGTCGTGCAACAGGGCGCCCTGCAGCCTCGATGCGGGGCCGCCCACGGTCAGGGCCAGCGGTTCGCGGCCATCGCCGAGGTCTATGCCTGCACCTATCGCGGCAATGTCGCTCTCCCATTCCCCCTCCGACGTGACGTAGCCACGCCGTGCCATCTGGTCCTGCATCTGGCGCAGCCGGCTCTGGCGCGATGACCATCGCTCGGGCCGCTCCGCAGCCAGCAACTGCGCTACCCGCTCGCGCCAGGGCTCGGAGGCGCTGCACCACCACGCGCGGCCCATGGCGGTTTCCGCCAGCGGGAGGCGGGTTCCCACATCCAGCCCCAGAGACAGGCGCGCCGTGCTGCGGCAGTGCGCCACATACACCATGGTGGTTCCATGGCGCACACCCAGCGACACCGCCGATTGGGTCGCTTCGGCCAGATCGTCCATCCAGGGCCGGGCAATGCGGGCCAGATCGAAATTGGAAAGCGCGCTGAACCCCAACGCCAGCACCGCCGGGCTGATGGCGTATTCCCCCGTGGCAGGCCGGTGGAGCAGATAGCCCAGTTGGGTGAGGGTGAACGTGAGGCGGGATACGGTGGCGGGCGCCAGGCCCGTTCGCCGCGCCAGTTCGTGGTGGGGCAACCACTGGTCCCGCGGCGTGAAGCTGCGCAGCACCTCCAGGCCCCGCGCCAGCGCGGCCACGAAGCGGCGATCTTGGGTGGAGTCCAGCGGGACTGCCACAGACTGGTAGGGGTTCTGGCGCTGTCGGCCCATCGGAGATCCTGAAATATGTATTCCGCTAAGCGGAATATGAGACTTGTGCTACGACATACAGCTCAGCCTGTATTTCGCTGATCGGAATATTCGCTGGCCGACCGGGACAAAAACATCGTGGTTTTCCCTTGCTTTGCTTGTCGGCCAGGCAGGGGCTTTCTATATTGGCAGCCATGTCAGCGTATTCCAGCCCGCGGAATATCCCGCCCGCAGCCATACCCCAAGGCGCCCATACGGTACCGGCCACGCACAGCGCGCCGGCGGCCCACTTTCGGCACTGGCCACCGCAGCTGGCGCACCATCTGACCCTGCCGCAAACCAACCTGTGCTTCAACATGGAGGTATCGGCCACCCGGTTCCCGGACAAGCCCTTCACCGTTTACTACGACAGCATCCTCACCCACGGCGAGTTCCGCCGCCAGGTGGAGGCCATGGCCGGCTACCTGCAGCAGGTGTGTGGCGTGGCCGCCGGAGACCGTGTGCTGCTGTGCCTGCAGAACAGCCCGCAGTGGGCTGTGGCTTTCTATGCCGTGTTGCGTGCCAATGCGGTGGTGGTGCCGGTGAACCCCATGAACCGGACCGAGGAACTGCGCCACTGCGCCCAGGACAGCGGCGCCCGCGTGGCCATCACTGCCCAAGACCTGCTGCCCGAATTTGAGCCGCTGCTGCAGGAACTCCGCCACACCGTGGTGGCCACCTATTCCGATTACCTCACCACCCCCACCGACCTGCGTGTGCCCGACGTGGTGGCCGTCCCCCGCCAGCCCCTGCACCACCCTGCCCTGCACGGCTGGATGGATGCCCTGGCCCGCCAGCTGGCGCCCGGACCACTCACCGCCGGCCCCGACGACCTGTGTGTCATGCCCTACACCTCGGGCACCACGGGCGCGCCCAAGGGTTGCATGCACACCCACCGCACCGTGATGAGCACACTGGTGGGCGGCGTGCAATGGTTCGGCCGCAACCACGACACGGTCTACCTGTCGGTGCTGCCCTACTTCCACGTCACAGGCTTGTCGGGCGGGCTCAACGGGCCACTGTACCTGGGCGCCACCACCGTCATCCTCTCGCGCTGGGACCGCGATGTGGCAGCCCGCTGCATAGAGCGGCATCGCATCAATGTGTGGCAGGCCATTTCCACCATGGTGGTGGACTTCATGGCCAACCCCGATGTGACCCGCTACGACCTGAGCAGCCTCAACGGCCTGCGCGGCGGCGGCGCGGCCATGCCCGAAGCCGTGGGCGACCAGCTCAAGGCGCTCACCGGGCTCGATTACGTGGAGGGCTACGGCATGACCGAGACCATGGCCGCCACCCACATCAACCCTCCGCAACGCCCCAAGCGGCAGTGCCTGGGGATTCCGGTGTTCGATATCGATGCCCGCATCATCGACCCCGCCACACTGGAAGTACTGCCCCCCGGTGAGACCGGCGAGATCGTGCTGAGCGGCCCGCAGGTGATGCTGGGCTACTGGGGTCAGCCCGAAGCCACGGCTGCCGCCTTCATTGAGCTGGAAGGCCAGCGCTTTCTGCGCACCGGCGACCTGGGCCGGGTGGACGAGGACGGCTACTTCTTCATGACCGACCGGCTCAAACGCATGGTCAATGCCTCAGGCTACAAGGTGTGGCCGGCCGAGGTGGAAAACCTGCTCTACCAGCACCCCGCCATCCAGGAAGCCTGCGTCATTGGCGCGCGCGATTCGCACCGCGGCGAAACCGTGAAGGCGCTGGTGGTGCTGCGCCGCAGTTTTGTAGGCCAGGTACAGCCCGAAGACATTGCAGCCTGGGCGCGCGAGCACATGGCCGTGTACAAGGCACCCCGGCTGGTGGAACTGGTGGAGTCCCTGCCCAAGTCCCCCAGCGGAAAGATCATGTGGCGCCAGTTGCAGGAGCGGGAGTACGCGGCAGAGGCCTTCACCCCCACATCCACACCCACACTCACCCCCGCCTCCTCACCCACGGCTTGATTGACCGTCCGTACGCCCACTTTTTTTCCCGTCAGCCCTCACACCCAAGGAGACATAACCATGAAGGCAGATACCCCCCTGAAAGCACAAGCTGGCCACCTGAGCCGGCGCGCTCTGGTCCTGGCCACCGCCGCAGCGGCTGGCGTGGCTGGCCTGGCTCCGCTCAGCCTGGCCCATGCCCAGGCCAGCGCGTTCCCCAGCCGCCCGGTCACCCTCATCGTGCCGTGGCCCGCCGGTGGTTCCACCGACCGCCACCTGCGCGTGTTGGCCGAACTGGCCAGCACCCACCTGGGCCAGAACATCGTGGTGGAAAACCGCCCCGGTGCGGGTGGCACGCTGGGCCCCAGCACCATGGCCGCTTCGGCCGCGCCCGACGGCTACACCATCTCCCAGTTCCCGCTGGGCATGCTGCGCATGCCGCACATGCAGCGCACCACCTGGGACCCGCTGAACGACTTCACCTTCATCATGGGTGTGTCGGGCTACACCTTTGGCTTCACGGTGCGCGCCGACTCGCCGTTCAAGACCTTCAACGACTACATCGAGGCGGCGCGCAAGAACCCGGGCGGCATCAACTACGGCTCCACCGGCACCGGCAGCAGCCCGCACCTGTTGCTGGAGGAAATTGCCGGCAACGCCAAGGTGCAGCTGAACCACATTCCCTTCCGGGGCAACGCCGACCTGCAGGCTGCCCTCATGGGTGGCCACGTCATGGCGCAGAGCGACGCCACCGGCTGGGACAAGTTTGTGGACAGCGGCGACATGCGCCTGCTGGTGACGTTTGGTGAAGAGCGCACCAAGCGCTGGCCCAACGTGCCCACCGCCAAGGAACTGGGCTACAACGTGGTGTCTTCATCGCCTTACGGGCTGGTAGGCCCCAAGGGCATGGACCCGGCCGTGGTGGCCAAGCTGCACGACGCTTTCAAGAAGGCCATGGACGACCCCAAACACCTGGCCGTGCTGGACCAGTTGAACCAGGGTATGTGGTACCGCAATGGCGCCGATTACAAGGCTTGGGCCGCAGAAACCTTTGCCAAGGACAAGGCGCTGATTGCGCGGCTAGGACTGTCGGCCAAGTAAGCTGCCGTTTGTCCCTCATACATGGGCGGTCCTCCGGGTCCGCCCTTTTTATTGCCCGCTTCTCGGCGATACTCCAGCCCCATGCAGCGCACCATATTCACCACGCCCGGCGTCAACACCTTCTTCAAAGCGTTCTCGCTGCGCTGGCTCAAGTGGCGAGGCTGGACCATAGAAGGGCAAATGCCCGAACATGCCCGCAAAAGCGTGCTGATAGCCGCACCGCACACCAGCAACTGGGATCTGCCCATGACGCTGATGGTGGCGTTTGCGCTGGAACTCAACCCGCGCTGGATGGGCAAAGCCAGCATCTTCAATGCGCCTTTCGGCGGGCTGATGCGCTGGCTGGGCGGCATTGCGGTGGACCGCTCCAAGTCCAACAACCTGGTGGAACACAGCGCGCAGGCCATCCGCGATGCGGACGGCCCGCTGCAACTCATCGTGCCGCCCGAGGGCACCCGCAGCAAAACCCGGCACTGGAAAACCGGCTTCTACTACATCGCGCACAGCGCGCAGGTGCCCATCCTCATGGCCTACATGGACTACGAAACCAAGCGCAGTGGCCTGGGCCCGCTGTTCGAACCCACCGGTGACGTAGATGCGGACATGGCCCGCATCAAGGCGTTCTACAAACCGTTCAAGGGCAAGAACGCGGCGCAGTTCGAGTCGGAAGACGCCTGAAACAAAAAAAGAGGGCGCCCCGCCAAGAGGGCGCCCTGGCGCTCAGCGCTTGCTCGGCGGCAAATCCGTGCAGCAGCCGTGCGCCACCTCCGCCGCCATGCCGATGCTCTCGCCCAGCGTGGGGTGGGGGTGGATGGTTTTACCGATGTCCACGGCATCGGCGCCCATTTCTATGGCCAGCGCAATTTCGCCAATCATGTCGCCGGCGTGCGTGCCCACCATGCCACCGCCAAGAATCTTCCCGTGGCCATGTGCCTCGGGTGAATCGTCGAACAGCAGCTTGGTCACGCCCTCATCGCGGCCGTTGGCAATGGCGCGGCCGGAGGCCGTCCAGG
>JALOSG010000236.1 GCA_025458665.1 Serpentinimonas sp. | reverse complement strand
ATCAACGGCCCGGCACCCAGCATCCTGGCCATGTTCATGAACACCGCCATTGACCAGAACATCGACAAGTTCAAGGCCGAGAACGGCCGCGAGCCGACCGACACCGAGGCCGCCAAGATCCGGGAATGGGTGCTGGCCAACGTGCGCGGCACCGTGCAGGCGGACATTCTGAAAGAGGACCAGGGCCAGAACACCTGCATCTTCAGCACCGAGTTCAGCCTGAAGGTCATGGGCGACATTGCCGAGTACTTTGTGCACCACGATGTGCGCAACTTCTACTCGGTCAGCATCAGCGGCTACCACATTGCCGAGGCCGGGGCCAACCCCATCTCGCAGCTGGCCTTCACGCTGAGCAACGGCCTGACGTTTGTGGAAGCCTACCTGGCGCGCGGCATGCACATCGATGACTTTGCGCCCAACCTGAGCTTCTTCTTCAGCAACGGCATGGACCCGGAGTACACGGTACTGGGCCGGGTGGCGCGCCGCATCTGGGCGGTGGCCATGAAGGAGAAGTACGGCGCCAACGAGCGCAGCCAGAAGCTGAAATACCACATCCAGACCAGCGGGCGTTCGCTGCACGCGCAGGAAATCCAGTTCAACGATATACGCACCACGCTGCAGGCACTGATTGCCATTTACGACAACTGCAACAGCCTGCACACCAACGCCTTCGACGAAGCCATCACCACACCCACCGAAGAGTCGGTGCGCCGTGCCATGGCCATCCAGCTCATCATCAACCGCGAGTGGGGGCTGGCCAAGAACGAGAACCCGAGCCAGGGCGCCTTCATCATCGAAGAGCTCACCGAACTGGTGGAAGAAGCGGTGCTGGCCGAGTTCGAACGCATTGCCGACCGCGGCGGTGTACTGGGCGCCATGGAGACCGGCTACCAGCGCGGAAAAATCCAGGACGAGAGCATGCACTACGAGATGCTCAAGCACACCGGGGAGCTGCCCATCATTGGCGTGAACACCTTCAGGAACCCGCACGGCGACCCGATTCCCGACGCGCTGGAGCTGGCCCGTTCCACCGAAGAGGAAAAGCAGAGCCAGCTGCAGCGCCTGGAGGCCTTCCACGCACGCCATGCCGATGTGGCCCCCGCCATGCTGCAACGCCTGAAGCAGGCCGTGATAGAGAACGGCAACGTGTTCGAAGTGCTGATGGACGCGGTGCGGGTCTGCTCGCTGGGGCAGATCACCAACGCACTGTTCGAGGTGGGCGGCCAGTACCGCCGCAATATGTGAGCGCGGCCAGCGCTCAGTCTGTGTAGCGCTGGAGAATCTGGAGGATGCGCGGCAGTTCGCGTTCGAACAACGCGACCAGCGTCGGGTCGAAATGCCTGCCGCTGTGCTCGCGCAGGTAGGCCATGGCCTGCTCCAGCGGCCAGGCGCGCTTGTAGGGCCGTTCCGAGGTGAGCGCATCGAACACATCGGCAATCGCCGCTATGCGCCCCACCAGCGGAATCGCTTCTCCCTGGAGGCCGGCCGGGTAGCCCGTACCGTCCCATTTTTCATGGTGGGTCAGGGCAATCGCGCGTGCCATTTCCATCAGCTCCGAGCTATCCCCGGCCAGCAACTCGGCGCCCATGGCGGCGTGGGTTTTCATGATCTCCCACTCGGCCGGCTCGAACTTGCCCGGCTTGAGCAAGACCGCATCGGGAATTCCGATCTTGCCGATGTCGTGCATCGGGCTGGCGTGCAGCAGCAATTCCTGCTGGTCCTCGCTCCAGCCCAGACTACCCGCCAGCAGGGCGCATATGTGGCTCATGCGCAAAATGTGGTTGCCTGTTGCTTCGTCGCGGTACTCGGCAGCGCGCCCCAGCCTCTGGACCACCTGAAGGCGGGTATCGCGCAGCTCCTGGGTGCGCTGGTGCACCATTTTCTCGAGCACGGCCGCCTGGTCATGGACCATGCGGTGGGCAAGGTGGGCATCGAGCAGGTTGCGCACCCGCATCATGAGTTCGGTGCGGTCGAATGGCTTGTTGATGAAGTCCCGCGCACCACTGGCCAGCGCCCGCAACAGATAGTCCTTGGTGTGCTGCGCTGTGAGAACCACGATGGGCGGAGGCACCGGCTCGTCGAGTGCCCGCAACGCCTCCATGACCTGGTAGCCATCGAGGTGGGGCATATTGATGTCGAGCAGGATCAGGTCGGGCTTGTGCGCCAGATAATGAGACAGGACTTCACGCGGATCGGAGAGCAGCACCAGCCGGCTGTACCCTTGCATCCGCAGCATCTTGTCGAGCAGGCGCAGGTTCACCGGCTCGTCGTCCACCACCATGATGCTTTCTTCGTAGGGCGCGGGGCTGGGCATGTCTGGGCGTTGAGGGTGTAGCGAGCGGCGTGGTGGGAAGGAGCGATACGGGTCGAACTTGCCTGGCGGGGTCAGCCCACCCAACGGTTGTTCGGGCCACAGGTGTATTTTTCCCGGGTTTTCCTTGCGGAGTCAGAAATTTGCCTAGCCCGCGTGAGAAATAACAACGAATCTTCCCCCAACAACGCCGTTCCCACAGGCGAGCATGCCTCCGCAGCCTGGGGTACCCTGTCCAACTTGCCGCCCATTTTCCTGCCCAGCCATGTCAGACTCCTTCCCCAGACTCGCTACAGCGCCACAGCAGCACCTCTACATCATCACTGGCGCCTCCCGCGGTATGGGCCACGCCATGGCATGCCAACTGCTAGCCCCGGCGCACACGCTGCTCTGCATCTCGCGCCAGACCAGCCAGTCGCTGGCGCAGCAGGCGCAACAGCAAGGTGCCCATCTGGAGCAGTGGAGCCAGGACCTGGCCGAAACGCAGGAGGCTGCCGAACGGCTTGAGCGCTGGCTTCAGAGTCTGCACGCCAGCCGATTCGACAGTACTACGCTCATCAACAACGCCGGCGTGATTCCCGCCATCGCACCTCTGCAAGGCGTACCGGTGCCTGAGCTGACCCGCGCCATCCGTGTGGGGCTGGAAGCACCCATGGCGCTCACTGCCGTTTTTCTGCGTGCCACCCGTGCCTGGGTGGAGGCGGGCTGGCAAGGCCAGCGCCGCGTGCTGAACATTTCGTCGGGGCTGGGCCGGCGCGCCATGGCCTCGCAGGCCACGTACTGCGCCGCCAAGGCCGGCATGGACCACTACACCCGCTGCCTGGCGCTGGAGGAAGCCCAGTACGCGGATGGCGCGCGGGTGTGCTCGCTGGCGCCTGGAGTGATAGACACCGACATGCAGACGCAGCTGCGCGGTGCCAGCGCCGCCAGTTTTCCCGATGTGGAACGTTTCGTGGGCTTGAAGGATCAAGGGTTCTTGAGTAGCCCGCAGGCTGCCGCCAGCCAGGTGCTGGCGTACCTGCAGCGCCCTGATTTTGGCAAGGAGCCCACCGCCGATGTTCGATCCTGACCCCGTACCGCCCTGTTCACCCACCCGCCGCCGCCTGTTGCGCCAATTGGCGGTATGGCCTGCCCTTCCGGCGCTGGGAGCTGCTGCGGCTCTCTACAGCCAGGATACGAAGGCACAGACCACCGGTACCACCGCCGACTTCTGGGCCCTGGCCCGCGAGGGCGGCAATGTGTTCCTGATGCGCCACGCCACCACCGAACCCGGCATTGGCGACCCGCCCAACTTCACGCTGGGCAATTGCGCCACCCAGCGCAACCTGAGTGAAGCCGGCCGCGCCGAATCGCGCCGGGTGGGCGAACGT